>NZ_JBLWNV010000004.1:0-329774 GCF_048452805.1 Pantoea sp. K16
CGGGTATGCGAAGGTGGCGGAATTGGTAGACGCGCTAGCTTCAGGTGTTAGTGTCCTAACGGACGTGAGGGTTCAAGTCCCTCTCTTCGCACCAAAATCACAAGTTTCATATCGCGAGCACTGCGCGAAGGTGGCGGAATTGGTAGACGCGCTAGCTTCAGGTGTTAGTGTCTTAACGGACGTGAGGGTTCAAGTCCCTCTCTTCGCACCATTGCGGTGATATGAACAGACAACTCGATGCGAAGGTGGCGGAATTGGTAGACGCGCTAGCTTCAGGTGTTAGTGTCTTAACGGACGTGAGGGTTCAAGTCCCTCTCTTCGCACCAACGTTGTCATCTTCAGGCCTTTCCCGCTCATCTCTTCTGTTCCCCTGTAGTTTCGTTTTACCCCCTGCTCGTTTTACCTTTTCCAGTTGTTCTGTTTTTCGGTCGCTTTACCTTTTCCAGCCGCTTCACGCCGTTCGCTGGTTTTAACCATTCCGCTTATGTTAATTCAGATGAAAATTCACAGAGACAGCCGCCAGTCCGCCCGCTAACGCCAGACAGGATGGCAGCAGCAGATAGTGACGCAGCCGCTGGTTAAACAGCATCACGACAGTCAGCAGCAGCGCAACCGTCATCACCATCCGCCACTGGCTGAAGCTCGGTTCCCATAAGGCGAACAGCGGCAGCGCAATGCACGGCAGCAACACGCCCCACGCACTATCCAGCTTTTTACCCAGTGCCCAACTGACTCCCCACAGGCCGCAGGCCGCGATAATCGCTATCCCCATGACACCAACCTCAAATGATAAGCATTCCCATTATCATATGACAGTTTTGCCTGCTCTGCAGCCTGTTTTTGTCACGCCCGGCAACGAAGATGACAGACCAGTTGGAAAATGCTAGATTGCGGCCGATAACACCTTTAATAACAGCAACAGCAATAATTTGCTCATTGTCTGGCAGAACCTGGTTTTGCCGGCGTGCGCTTTGGTATTTCAGGGTCGTCACGAGTACTTATAATGAAATTACAATCTTATGAAGAACTGAAACAGAGTAAATACCGGCTTTCAGTGATGCTTTTTCTGTTTCTGAATATCGCCGTTTCGCTATTTCATCTGCTGCCAATAATGAGCAGTGAGCAAAGTGAGACGACCCTGCCGGTAATGAGTGTCGCGGCCTTTAGCGGCATTATGTTAATTTCCCTTTTAATATGGCCTAAAGTAAAACTTCCCCTGTTAAATCCTGTGGCGCTGCTGCTTGGAATGCTCTGGGCCTGGCATATTAATTATCGCTTTCATCAGGTGTTCTATTTTGATGGTGGCTTTCTTATTATCAGTTTGATTAGCGTGTTATTTATCAGTGCCATCGCCCTGAGCGACTATCTGGGGGCTTTTTGTCTGCATGTCACGCCACCGGTGCTCACCGTTTTATTGCTCGACAATGCGCAGCACCTGCCGCTGATCCTGCTGACCATTACGCTGCCGCTGATTGGTTTTTCACTACAGCATCTGATGCGCCGCCGTGCCGACAACTTTACTCTGCGCCTGATGCATCAGCTCTACGAAGAGAAAGAGACATTCAGCGACCTCAGCATGCTCGACCCGCTGACCGGGCTTTATAACCGTCGTGGTCTTAAGAACCGGCTCGATAATATTCTGGAAAACCATGCTGGCAGCCACTATGTGCTGCTGCTGGATATCGATCACTTTAAGTCCTATAACGATAATTACGGGCATGCGATGGGCGATCAGGCGCTGGCGCGGGTCTCTGTCGCAATTCGTGATGCGGTGCGTTCACGCGATGTTGTCACCCGCTATGGCGGCGAAGAGTTTCTGGTATTGATGACCAATGTGAACAGTTCCATCGCCATGAAACTGGCAGAGCGAATCCGTCAGTACGTGCTGGATTTAGAAATTCCTCATCTTTTCAATGAAACCGTTTCAACCCACGTCACCATCAGTGCCGGCATCGCGCCTATTTATGATAATGAATTTGACCTGGCGGTCGCCAATGCTGACAGCGCATTATATGTGGCTAAAAATCAGGGCCGGAATACCATTCTCGCCTGGGAAGATTTACCCCGAAAACAGCATCAGACCGCCAGTGAACATGCATAATTAAACGTAACGCCATCGGTAATCACTGAAGCTTCGGCGCGATATGCCCGGCTCTCTGCTGCTCTGCCCGATCGGATAACTGACCTCAACCCTGCCGTTTTCCCACCCGCAACGACGATTTTTTACACGACTTGTAGAGTTAATCAATAACGATTATCATTTGCTTTCTTATCTACACTTTTCGCGAGTCGTCATGGCAACCGTTTCAGCTCAGGAACAGCGTTTTAACGCTCAGTCGATGATCTTCCGGCAGAATGACCGTCCACTGGCGGAAAGTCTGCATGAGCGGCTGCAACAACAGCGCAGCTATCTGCTTGAATCGACGAAGCTCAGCCAGCCTGCGCCGCGCGACACGCTGACCCTCGCCGCCTGGTCACAATCAGAAGCCTTTACCCCAATTATTCAGCGCTACAGCGATTATCTCTATCGCGATCATCCTGATGCCGTTCGTGAAGCGAAACCGGTGCTGTCACTCTGGGCGCAATGGTATTTTGGCCTGCTGCTGCCAACACTGATCATGGCGCTGTTGCAGGAGTCGCGTGCGCTGGACTGCTCGCCAGAGCATATCCGCGTCGGTTTTCATGAGAATGGTCATCCGGCCACTTTCTGGATCGATGTGCAGGAGGATGAAGAAGCGCGCTATCTTAACCCTCAGCAGCGTATCGATCGGCTGATTCAGCAGCATCTGATCCCGGTGGTCAATGGTATTACGCAGCATGGTGATATCAACGCCCGACTCATCTGGAACAATATGGGCTACTCATTTCAGTGGTTCCTGGGTGAGCTGAAAAGCCAGATCGATGAGTCGCTGGTGCTGCAACTGGAGCAGGCGCTGTTCTTCAACCAGCGGCTGCTGGATGGCAGCGAAAACCCGCTCTACCGCACCATGATCCCGCGCAACGGCGAACTGGTCCGTCGCAGCTGCTGCCAGCGTTATCGCATTCCCGATGTCGAACAATGCGGCAACTGCACCCTGAGCGGCAGCTAAACAGACTTAATTACGCTGAATTCTCCGTTTATCTCGTTTACAGGCACTGAGGCTTGTGGCAATTTTTACGCCTTCGATCAGCCTGGAGAGAAAGATGAGCCTGGAGTCCGTGCGCCAGTTCTTCGCCGAACACGCCCCTGAAATTGAAATTATTGAACTGGCCGAAAGCACTGCGACGGTCGGGATGGCTGCCCGCGCCCATGGCGTGACGCCAGGAGAGATTGCCAAAACCCTGTCACTGAAAGTGAAAAACGACGTGGTGCTGATTGTGACACGAGGCGATGCCCGGCTGGATAATCGCAAGCTGAAAGCGGCGCTGGGGGCGAAAGCGCGAATGCTGAGCGTGGACGAGGTGATTAACTGGACCGGCCATCCGGTGGGCGGCGTCTGTCCTTTCGGTCTTGAGAATCCGCTGACCGTTTACTGTGATGTCTCACTACGCAGTTTCGAGGAAGTCCTGCCCGCCGCCGGCGCTATCCACAGCGCCGTCCGCATTACCCCACAGCTGATGGCTGAACTGACTAACGCCCGCTGGATCGACGTGTGCGAAGCAATGTAATGCCGGGTATCAGCTAGCACCTTCTGCCCGCGTCCTGATGCGGCTGATAAACTGACGGATACCGTC
The DNA here is from genome assembly GCF_048452805.1 of Pantoea sp. K16. Lineage (NCBI taxonomy): Bacteria > Pseudomonadati > Pseudomonadota > Gammaproteobacteria > Enterobacterales > Erwiniaceae > Pantoea > Pantoea sp. K16. The sequence goes on from NZ_JBLWNV010000004.1 coordinate 3,715, forward strand.
AGCGTTTGATGGCAACAGCGATCTTCAGGAAACCGATCCGCCGTAGCCAGCACGCGGACGAGTTAATCGCCCACGACATCAGGATTTCAGGCGCTTAAATGCCTGTTCAATAATCGATAACAGCAGCGTGTTATCGACACGATGCAGCACATGTACCGATGCGCCGCACTGCTCAGGCACGCCGACAGTGAGCCGAAGGGGCTGACGATAACGCCAGCTTTTGCCGCGCGTCGCACCGGGACGCAGTTCGATATCCACCCGGTAATCGATGCCTGAAGCGACCCGCTGATTCAGCAACCAGGCGACCACCAGCGCATCGTGGATCCAGCATCCCGCCAGCTGCCGGGTCGCCATCGAATAGTCGATCCACGGACGCAGCGTATCGCGCACAAATTCGGTCAACGGATGATCGACGGCGGTCAGGCGGGTCAAATCCTGCTGGGTCAGCAGCGTCTGCGTGGTGACATCCATCGGAACCAGCGTTACTGCTGCACCACTGTGCAGCACCTGATGGGCCGCTTCCGGATCCAGGCCAAAATTGGTGTCTTTGATATAATCATCCAGCGTAAACACGCCGCCCATGATGACAATTTCCGCCACAGCGTCGGCCATGGCGGGATAGCGCTGCATTGCCAGCGCCACATTCGTCAGCGGGCCAATCGCCACCAGGGTAATCTCGCCCGGATTGTCGCAAATCAGTTTGCCGATAGCGTCAGCAGCATCAAACGCATCCGCCGCGATATCCGCTGGCTGACGCACGCCCTGCCACATCTTACCCAGCGCAAGCTGATTGACCCGGTTATCCAGCGTCTCGCGCCACGGCGCAGGATCTTCCTGTAGCGCCTGCGTCGCCCCCTGGATTACCGGGATAGATAATCCCAGCCGGACGATCAGATCTTTAGCGACGCGCGCGCCGACTTCACATGGCGTGTTACCGGCCACGGTGGTGATCAATTCCAGCGACAGTGCAGGTGAAGCTAAGGCCAGCGCAATCGCCAGCCCATCATCGGTGTTGGCACCCGCGATACCGTTGCCGGGATCGCAGTCAATAATAATTCTTTTCATATTTTTATAGGCTAACTCTGGCTTTGCGGCTCACAGCCGCAGGATTCACCGATTTCAAGGTAGTGTGGAAACTCCTTTAATTGCGCTTCGCTCTGTCCCTCTTTCAGCATATGAATCGCAGAGCGAGCCATCTCACGCAGTGGCTGGCGCACGGTCGTTAATGTCGGGACGTGAAACGACGAGTGATTGGTACCGTTAAAACAGACCAGCGCCACATCCTGCGGCACACGAATCTGATGTTCGGAAAAGGCGCGAAGCGCGCCAATCGCCTGACCTTCGTTGCTGGTAAACAGTGCACGAGGCACACGACCCCGGGCGATCATGGTTTGTGCCGCAGCGTATCCGCCCTGTGGGGTGTAGCTGGCGGGAAACATCAGCGATTCATCAATCGGCAGACCGCGATCCTGCATGGCATCACGCCAGCCCTGAATACGATCCTGCGCGTTAAGCATATCCACCGGGCCGCTGATTATGCCGACCTGCTGATAACCGTGACTCAACAGATGTGCCGTCACCTGCCAGGCGGCCTGACGCTCATTGACCCGCAGCATGTTAACGCCCGGCTGAGGCTCAACCCGTTCCAGCATCACCAGTGGCGTACCGCTGGCTTTAATCAGGTCAATGTAAGGATGGCGATCAACGCTGTTGTAAAAAAGTCCATCGACCTGCCGATTAAGCAGTCCCTGAATTAACTCCAGTTCGCGCTTGCGGTCATCACCTGCATCACCCAGCAGCATGACGTGGCCGTGATTCATCGACTCCTGCAACAACACGTGCGCCATTGAGGCCACAAAAGGATTGCCGATGTTGGGCACCACCAGTCCGAAGGTTTTGGTGTTGCCGGATGCCAGTGCGCGTGCTGCCGCATTTGGCCGGTAACCGGTCGCTTTAATCGCCTCCAGTACCCGCTGACGGGTCGCCTCGGCGACCGGACGAGGCCCGTTATTGATGACATAACTGACAACTGCCACTGAGGTGCCTGCCGCTTTCGCAACTTCACTTCGGGTCACTTTTCCCGTTAACGACTTAGGCACATCACGTTCCTCCATAAAAAAACAGGCCGCTTTACACGGCCTGCTGCTTTTCGCGCTATCCTGGCAGATGGCATCCTCAGGCAAAGCTAGATGGCATCTTCAGGTAGATTGAGATCCCGCCCTCGCGTTTCAGGCGCGACAAAGGTGGTAAAGAACCCAATTGCGGCCATCGCCGAGAAATAAACCGCAATCGGCCACCAGTGACCGGTATAAGAAAGCATAGCAGCGGCAATAAGTGGTGCGGTTCCGCCGGACAAAATGGAACCCAGTTCTTTAGCCACTGCCATTTTGGTGTAGCGATGATGAACGCCGAACATTTCCACGCCCCATGCCGCCTGCACACCAAAAATACCCAGCGACGCCAGCGCCATACCGACCACGATAACCGGGATCACCAGCATCGGTTCACGCGTGTCGAGCAGCGTAAAGGCGGGCCAGGCGTAGAACATCAGTAACAGACAGAACACGCGATAAACCACCCGGCGACCAAAGCGGTCAGAGAGCCAGCCCGCTAAAGGAATGATCAGGAAACCCAGCAATGACGCGAGGAACACCGCAGTGGTTGGTACGGACTTGTCGACCATCAGCACCTTTGCGACGTAACCGACGATGAAGCCCTGCGCCAGATAGGAGGGGCCATTTTCGCCGATACGCAGGCCAACCATGGTCCAGAAGGCACGGGTACGCTGGAAGAAAGGCCGCTGATCCACCACCGGAGCGGCCAGCACGCCTGCGCGTTCCGCTTCCATCTCCGCTTTTCTGCGCTCAAACACCGGCGTTTCGCGCAGATGACGTCGAATCCACAAGGCAATCAGCGCAATCAGCGCACTGCTGAGGAACGGAATACGCCAGCCCCACTCCAGCAGGCTTTGCTGATCCATTTGTACCACCAGCAACCAGACCAGCGAAGCCAGCAGTGTGCCGCTGTTAGAACCCAGTGCGATCACGGAGGAGATCAGTCCGCGACGCTCTGTCGGCGCATATTCGCCCAGCATCACCGTCCCGCCCGATAACTCCGCGCCAGCGCCAAAACCCTGCGTAAAGCGCAGCAGAACCAGACAGGCAGGAGCCCAGACGCCAATAGAGGCATAGCTCGGGATTAAGCCGATAAACGTCGTGGAAGCGCCCATCAGAATGATGGTGGAGATCATCACCACCTTTCGGCCTTTGCGGTCACCGAGCCAGCCGAAAAAGAGTGCGCCGATAGGCCGGGCAACAAAGCCGACTGACCAGGTAGCAAAGCTGGAGAGCAGTGCCATGGCAGGGGTTGATTCCGGAAAGAAGACGTCGCCGAAGATAATACCGGCCGCCAGGCCATAGAGCGCGAAATCCGCGTACTCCATTGCCGTTCCGAGCCAGCATGAGAAAGTGGCGCGCCAGAAATCTTTGCGGCCTGAAGGGGTGTTAAACCGCTCATCGGCGGCTGAAGTGGATGACAGTGATGCCTGCTGATTAACGGAGTTGTGTGCCGTCATAACCCTATCCCTGAATGAGTATGCAGATCGATAAACGCCCGTCCATGGGTCGATTCCCTGATAAAAGCGGAAATTCCCCGGTGACGACGTTCAGTTGACTAACCATGATGAAAGGTTAAAGGATTCCCTGGTGTTGGAATCTTGTTCTTCGCCCCATTTCGCCGGTGTATTTTTCACCGGTCGCTTAAACTGAGCGAATGTAACTTAACAATCGATGGGCCTACTGTGCATCGGGCACCGTGAGCAATCACTGGGGACCTAGTGTATCTACGCGCGTAGATAAATCAATAGATCCTGATGAAAATTATTAGTAAAACTTCACTATTACATCCCGTCATCACGCATTTTTAGCGCAAATTCAGCCAGTTACCCGCAACACATCCCCTGAAAAAAATCACCATCGACTATAAGTTACCATTTTCTCTTATGATTAAGCGTTATAAGACTGACTAAAATCCTTTCATCGGGCTCTGTTGTCGCACACGCCTGTGACCATGAGATGACACGTGTATTTATTCTGAAAAATCTCTGTAAGCGCAGACAATACGTTACTCTGACAAAAAGTCCGGGCAGAGGTGTTATGACCATTATTCTGATGCGACATGGTAAACCCGATCATCAGGCGGCAGGTCGCCAGAGCGTGCAGGCGCTGGCAGACTGGTGCGAAGCCTACGATCAGTCACAGGTCAGTGACGGGCCGCCGCCGCGCAGTATTGAGATTGCACGTCAGGCCGCGGTGATTGTCTGTAGTCCCCTGCCCCGCGCACAATCCTCCCTGAGCCAGCTCGGTCTGCAGCCCCATGAGGTTGATGCCGTGTTCAGCGAAGTCGCCGTGCCACTGCTGCGAACCGGCGCGGTGCAGCTGCCTACCCTGTGCTGGCTGGCCCTGTTGCGGCTATTGTGGTTCTGCGGGTATGCGGGTGAAGCGGAGTCGCTGCAACATGCGCGCAGCCGCGCCTCCGCGGCGGCAGAGAAGCTGATCGATCACTCACGGCATGGCACGGTGCTGCTGCTGGGCCACGGCATCATGAATAAGATGATTGCGCGCGAATTACGTAAACGCGGCTGGCAGGCGGAGAAGCACGCCAGCAGCCGCCACTGGAGTTCCGCGATCTATCATCGTCCGTTTATCTGACCGATTGGAAAATAACCCAGCACCTCACAGCCCGTTCCGACACGCGGCGTGGCAATCACTTTACGCTGCGCCAGATCGATCACGCTCAGCGTGCCATCATCCTGATTGGCAATCAGCAGCTGTTGCCTGTCTGGCGTAAAACAGCCGTCCATCGGCATGTTACCTACCCGGATGTCGCCCAGCGGATTCAGCAGATCGTCAAACAGCGTCACCAGCGGTTCCTGATCCCCTATCGCCACCAGCTGCTCGCCATCGGCGCTGAAGCGTACCACCTGACAGGGCCGTTCATGACCCGGCAGCGTCAGGCGCTGGCGAATGCGGTGGCTTTGCCGATCAATCACATAGAGCAACGGTGCATCAGCGGCGCTGGCGACCAGATAGGGGTGTTTCGGAGAGGCAGCGATGCCCGCAATCGGCCCGGGCAGCAGGATGGTGTCGATGACCCGCCCCTCTGCTTCACAGAGATCCACCACGGTGATGGTCGCATCCTCTTCGTTATCGGTGAACAGCTTGCGGCCGCTGGGTGACAGCGTCAGGCGATGCGCGTTGTGAGAAGGAATTGGAATGATTTTTTCCACTTTGTCGCTCTGCGGATCGATCACCGCCACTGCGGCACTCTGCTCACAGCAGAGATAGACTTTGCCATCGCGGCCCAGCTGCCCGCTGTGGGGTGCCCGCAGCGGCGACAGATCGATAAAGCCACTGATCTCCCGACGCTGTAAATCGATAATCGCCACTTTGTGACCCGGATGCGGGTTATTACCATGAACGCCGTCGCCAAAAATGGGTACATAGGCTTTACCCCAGGGGGCCAGCATCAGGAGTTCATGCGGCCGCGGTGGAAAAGCGTTCAGTTCCCGCTCGACCGCGAAGGTTTCCGGATTAAGAAACAGGACGCGATTACCCTGCTTATCAACCGCCAGTAACCCGTAAGATTCACTCTGCATGCGCGCTCCTTTCTCAGTAAGTTTTTCTTAAGCGTAGACAATCCTCTTCAGGCTGTCTGATTCCGCGGATTGATGAGCCGGGCTTACACCACCAGTTAAGGACAATAGCCACTGTTCCTGTGGCCCGGGCCGCAGGATAACGCGCAGGTTAAGAATAATATTCAGATATTCCTTAACTGCGTTTATTCCCGCATTTAAATAAATGATTAACAGTGACGACATTATTATTTTCATAACGTGACCGGATTATTTCCGTATTATCCTAAAGTCAAAAAAAGACATAGCTAATGTGTAAATAATGTTTTATTAAAAAGGTGCAGTGCAATTAAACAGCCGTGAGGAAACTATCGCGCGCTCCAGCACTGCGTCGCCACCAGGGAAAACTATTCATTAATTCCCGCACTCATCGGGATTGCAGCCAGTATGCAATGTCGGCCGTTCCCGCCGCTGGCGGAACGGGCAGAGCCTGCACTATGACGGGAAAATAAAAATAACAGGTGTACCATGACTTCACATCGCCAACGTCCAGCGCATAAAATCTGGCGTAACTGGAAAAGAATATCGTTCAGTAGCCAGATGTTATGGAATAGAAAACAGCAGAAACTCTGTCGGGCACCGGAATATGATCCGGATCAGGAAGATAATGTCGTATTGATCGCGCAGCAGAAAGATCTGCCGGAGATTCCAAAAATCGTCTGGATGGTCTGGCATAACGATCACCTGCCTGCCTCGATGGCGCTGAATATCAGTAAAATCCGGCGGGACAACCCCGACCACCAGGTTTATCTGATTACGCAGCGCACCCTGTCGCAGTGGCTGCCCGATCTCAACTTTATCTCTTCCGATCTGACGCTGGCACATAAAAGTGAAATCATCCGGCTTGAGCTGATTCACCGTTATGGCGGCATCGGCATTGATTGCAGCACATTGCTGTTTGAGAATCTCGCCTGGGTGCATCGCGTTCACGAAGCGCGGTCAATGGATCTCATTGGTTACTATGGTGAGCAATCGACGCTGAACCTGCTTGCGCCGGTCACCGAGAGCTGGTTTCTTGCTGCCGCCCCGCAAAATCCGTTTATCCGCGAATGGCTGAAACAGCTGGCACCGGTTAAAAACGTCGGTATCCGCAACTATTTCCATGAGCTGAAGAAGCGTGATGATTTTCCGCTGATTGTGCAGAATATGGAGAATCCGTCTCGTCAGCTCCTGTCGCTGGCGCAGCAGGTTGCGATGCGGGAATACCGGCGGGCGAATCTCTATCTGCGTAAAAGTGAAGCCAGCGCCTGGTTCTATCAGCGCCTGCATGCCGACAGCAGCAGCGCCTTTGCGCAGTCAGTGATGTTTCAGCAGCGGCCACAGACGCCGCCACCCATTATAAAATTAACCGGCAACGAGCGGCTGCATCTCGACTTTAATCTGCGGCTTGGTTTATATAACCGCAGCAGCCTGATTGGCGAGATGATGCACACCACGCCACCTGCGCTGGCATTGCCATCAACGGTCAAAGCGCGCGCGTAGCCAGTGCGTAAACGTGGTGACCGCGCGGGGCACCTGCGCCGCCCAGGGTCGTACGATCCACAGGCGGGCGGCAAAGGCCTCAACCGGCTGCCACGCAGGCAACACCTGCTGCAATGACCCTGCTGCCAGCGCCTCCCGGGCGCTGAAATCGGGCAGCATAGCGATCCCTAACCCCTGCAGGGCCGCATCGCGTATCGACTCGCTGTTGTTAGTGGCAAAGCTGCCCTGAATCCGTATCTGGACCTGTTCGCTATCCGCGGAGGTGGTAAATCGCCAGCGCGGTGATTCGACGCCGCGTGGATAGTAAAGGCAGTTATGCTGCGCCAGATCCTGCGGCGACTGCGGTATCCCCTGTTCGTTGAGATAGGCGGGTGATGCCACCAGTAATGTCCGTGTGTCACACAGCGGCAGTGCCACGTGGGTTTCCGGCAGGGTGTCGCTGTGTCGAATGGCCAGATCAAATCCCTCGCTGCTCAGCGACACAATGCGGTCAGTCACATCCAGCTGCAGACGCACCTGCGGATAATCACGCAGAAACTCACCGATAATCGGCACCAGTTGCTGACGGGCAAACGCCACCGGTGCGGTAATGCGCACCAGGCCACGCACCGGCCCGGCGGTATCCCGCACGCTGAAAAAACTCTGTTCAATGCGGGCAAAAGGCTCGCGTAGCTCCTCCACCAGCTTCTCACCGGCAGAGGTCAGCCGCACGCTGCGCGTAGTGCGTTGTACCAGCAACACACCGGCCATCTCCTCCAGCTCTTTAATTTTCTGACTCATCGCCGCCTTGCTGACGTCGAGCCGCTCTGCCGCGCGGGTAAAGCTGCCCTGCTCTGCCAGTACGGTCAGCCAGTGCAGATGATCCCACAGCGTATCCGTTTTCATCTCTTTCATCGTGATTGTTCACTATAGTGAATAATCATTTCAGGCTACGCGCTTTTTCCCGCCGGATAAAGGGGTCACCATAAGGTTCTTAATCACCGGGAGGAATCCGCTATGCCACTGCTGCAATTTGATGTTATCCAGGGTCGTTCAGAATCAGAGCTTCGTACACTGCTGGATGCGGCACACCGCGCCGTGCTCACGGCCTTTAAGGTGCCGGAACGCGATCGCTACCAGATTGTTCAGGAAAACAAGCACTACCAGATGGTGTTTCAGGATACCGGACTGGGATTCAGCCGGAGCGATAATCTGGTGATGGTGCGGGTCTATACCAGCCCACGCAGCAGTGAACAGAAACAGCTGTTTATGGCCGAGCTGGCGCGTGAGCTGCGTGAGCATTGTGGTGTGCAGGGCAACGATTTAATGATCAGCTTTATCACCAATGACAAAGGTGACTGGAGTTTTGCCGACGGCGAAGCACAATATCTCACCGGCAAACTCTGAAAATCGCCCTGACTTCTGCTCTGCTGACGGTGCGCGCCAGCCACCGTCACGCCTGATAACCTCACTTCTGAAATGACAATAAACCAATCTGCTCTTCACCGCACAAATCGGGCCGGATATGTTGCAGCCGGATTACAGCCAATATAGATTGTCGAAAAACCATCCCCCGAAGGTGGCCGGTTGCGTGAAGCCTCGCGTAGCCCTGAAGAGAGGATTTGCCGTTGTCCGAATTGGTGTCCGTCGCGTTGTTTCTGGCCGCTATTGCAATCTATTCCTGTAAAGCCGGGCGTAACAAATTCTGGTTTATTGTCGTTCTTATTCTGCTGGTGCTTTTCGTTGTGCTGAACGCCACCCTCTATGCCAGCAACTATTTTACCGGTGACGGCATCAACGATGCGGTGCTTTATACCCTGACCAACAGTCTGACCGGCGCGGGTATCAGTAAATATGTGGTGCCGGCGATTGGGCTGATCATCGTGCTGTTTCTGCTGTTCTGCCTGCTGTCGTGGATTCTGCGGCGGCGTAAGCGTCCGCATCACATGGGCTGGTCGCTGCTGGCCGCCGCCTGTGCACTCGGCTCGGTGCAGACTACCCCGGCCTTTCGCCAGGTCGCGACCCTGATTGTGTCGCATACCCAACTGGCAGATTCTGACTTCGACAACTTCTATAAAGTGCCGCGTAATCGCATTGAACAGCCGCACCTCAACGTGGTTTACATCTATGGTGAAAGCCTAGAGCGCACCTATTTTGACCCTATCGCCTTTCCCGGCTTAGCGCCGGAGCTGAGCCGGCAGAAAGAGCAGAGCATCGACTTCAGCGAAACCGAACAGCTGCCAGGTACCGATTACACCATTGCGGGCATGGTCGCCTCACAGTGTGGCATTCCGCTGTTTGCCCCGTTTGATGGCAATGCGTCAGCATCGCTCTCCAGCTTCTATCCTCAGAACGTCTGTCTGGGCGACATCCTGAAGAACTCCGGCTACGAGAACTGGTTTATTCAGGGTGCCGATCTGCGTTTCGCCGGGAAAGATGTCTTCCTGAAATCACACGGTTTTGATCCCGCTAACCTTTATGGTTCGCAGGAGCTGAAAAGCCGCGTCGCCGATCCCACCTACCGTAATAACTGGGGTTATTACGACGATACGGTAATGGATGAGGTGTTTGAGAAGTATCAGGAACTCTCTCAGGCCGGTAAACCTTTTGCGCTGTTTACGCTGACCGTCGACACCCATCATCCTGACGGATTTATCTCACGCAGCTGCGATCGCAGGAGCTACAGCATTGAGGGCAAACCGAATCAGTCATTCAGTGCGGTCGCCTGCTCGCAGGAGCATGTGGCGCGCCTGATTGCGCGCATTAAAGCGTCGCCGTGGTTCAAAAACACCGTGATTGTGGTGAGCTCGGATCATCTGGCGATGAACAACACTGCGCATCCGTGGCTGGTCAAACAGCCCCGTCGCAATCTTTTCATGGTGATCCGTGGTGACAAGCCGCAGGCGGAATTGATGGAGGCGAAGCGCAGCACGCTGGATAACGGCGCCACGCTGCTCGATATTCTCGGCGGCGATAACGCGATTGGCCTGGGCCGCAGCAGCCTCTCATCGCTTTCACTCTCCACCCAGTTCGACGATATGAAGAGTAAGGTGGCGAGCTGGAAGCCCGACATTATCCAGCTGTGGAACTTCCCGAAGAAGATAGACAACTTCACGGTGGATCAGGCGAAGAATATCTTCAGCTTCTCGGGGACCACCTTCAAATTGCCGATTCTGTTCCGCATCAGTGATAAGCACGTTGAGCCGATGCCGGAGGGGGAATATTCGGCACCGCTGCGCTATCAGCTGGCGGATTTCGCCTCAGCCGATAAATTTCTCTGGGTGGATCGCTGTTTTAAAATGGCGCGACTCTGGCAGCCTTCGCTGGCACTCTCCGGCGATCTCTGTGTGGCGATGGGACAGCTCGGCGGCACGCCGTCGGTGACGCATGTCGACAAACCGCAGTGGAAAGGCAAAGTCCGTTTCCCCGAGGGCGCTATCAGCGATGCGCGTTACCAGCAGAACCTCGCGCAGATCCGTATTGAAGATAACAACATTCGCTACAGCGCCGATAGCTTCAGGCTCGACGTGCCTGGCGCACCGGAGAGTGTTAAAAGCTTCAGCGGCATCTCACGGCCAGAGAGCTGGGGACGCTGGTCTAACGCTAATCTCGCGCCCGAGGTTCATATCGACTATATCGATGCGCTGCCCGCGAAGTTCGATCTGGTGATCACCGCGCGTGCGTATGGCCCCAATGCGCACCGGGCGATTCCGGTTCGGGTGGGCGATCAGCAGCAACTGCTGTCGCTGAGTGAAGAGATATCGACACATACCCTGCATTTTGATAACCCAGGCGCCAGCCATCGTCTGGTGATTGCACCACCTGAACCACAGCTGAGTAACACCGGCAATATCACCGGTCAGGATCCGCGCAAACTGGGCATCGGCATGGTTGAAATTAAAATCGTGCCACAGCCCTGACGCCCGCTTTTTCCCTTTCCGACTCTGCGGATTTCCGCAGAGTCGCCTCATCCTGCCATCAACTAAATGTTGCGAGACAGCCCGCACTCTGTTGCACGTTACTTGTTGTACTAATTGATATTTTTCGGCGAGGCGCGCAAAATATAACCGGCTTAGTGGCGATACGTCTTTTGCCTGTCATGATGCCGTTATCGCTGAAGTGCACAGGGAGGTGTCGTGATGACAAGCACAATGATGAGTACCCACAAAGCCTTTAAAGCGCTGCAACAGGCAGGGATCGACGATCAGCAAGCGGAGGCGATGGTGGAGGTGTTTACTGATATGCAGCAGAGGCAGCCAGGCGGGCAGGTTGGAAAGCAACTCGGTCAGATTCAGACCAAAGCCAACCATATAGATATTCGGCTCGGGCAGCTTACAACCAAAGTCGATCAGATAGATGAGCGGCTTGGTCAGCTCACAACAAAAGTACATCAGATAGACGAGCGGCTTGGCCATGTTGAAAGAAAAACGGACAAACTGGCCATCCGTTTTAATCAGTTAGAAGCCAAGGTGGATAAGCTGGATGTCGCTCTCAGTGAAATGAATTTCCGATTAACTTCGGCTGTGGACAGCCTCAGAAATGACGTTGTTACTCTGACCACCGATATGCGCTGGATCAAACGGTTATCTATTCTCATGACCACCACCCTGCTGGCGGCGGTCCTGAAAGATATTGTAATGTGATCCCGTTATCACCCGGTCAGAGTCTGTCGCGCAGCGCCTCCAGCTTTTCGCGCTGCTGACCGTCGGCGGTAAAGTTCTCCTCCGCCAGCCAGCGCTTCAGGCCCTTTTTCACCTGCGGCCATTCGCTATCGATAAGCGAGAACCAGCTGGTGTCACGTGAACGCCCTTTGTAGACGATCGCCTGACGGAAATCGCCTTCATAACGAAAACCGAGACGTGCCGCCGCTTTACGGGAAGGGGCGTTACAGCTATCACATTTCCATTCATAACGGCGATAACCCAGCGTCTCAAAGGCGTAACGCATCAGCAGGAAATGCGCCTCCGTTGCCATGCGGGTCTGCTTCAGCCGGGCCGAAAACATGACATGCCCGACTTCCATCACGCCATGTTCAGGCTGAATGCGCATTAACGACAGGCTACCCACCGCCTGCTCAGTGGCGAGATCGATCACGGCAAAATGCAGCGGATCGCGACTAATTTCAAGCTGTGCGGCATACGCCTGCCATGCCGGACGTTCGGTAAAGGGACCGGCAGGCAGGTAAGTCCAGTCACGCCCATCTTCAGCCAGCGCCCATGCCTCAAACAGTGCCTCAGCATGACGCGCCACACTGAACGGCTCCAGCCGACAAACTTCGCCAATAAAAACCTGATGCTGGGGCAGAGGTCGGGGCTGCCAGTCTGGCATTGGCTCACCGACCGGCTGTCCGAACTGATTGGTATGTTGTGGCATGTTGTCTCCTGGCTACAGATAGAGGTCAGTAGATTGCCACGATGCTGGCGGATTATGCACCTGGATTATTAGAAAAGGGTTATTCCGGCGCAGGCCGATGGCGGCTGTTGAAGCATCACATGAGGAGTCGTAGGAGAGGCAGAGCAGGAACAATCGCGGCGGGCAGGTGAAATTTCTGCTGGGAGCTAAAAAAAAGCCGGTCATCACGACCGGCTGATTTTAACCGCGGAAGAAGATATCGCCCGATTTACCCATGACGATTTTGCCGGTGTCATTGGTAATAAGAATGTAATTGGCGTTGATATAGGCCCAGTGGGTGTTTTCCTGCGGAGCAGGCAGATTACGCTTTTGCCACTCATTGATGGTGTACGTTTTATCGGTGTACTTCTCTGGCACTGTGTCACCGATTTGGTACTGTTTGTAGTCGATGATGATGGTGCTGAGGTCGTAATTAGGGTGCGCGCCGTTGGAAGGTGCCGGCGTGGTCGGCGTAATACCATCATTAGATTGTGAGCTGGTCGGCGCCTGGCTTTGCGCGCCACCGGCATCCGGCTGAACGCTGCCCGTATCAGGCGTAGCGGGCTGCGCATCCGGATTAGCAGGCTGAATCTGCGGCGGTGGCGGAACGGTATCCGTTGCTTCGCCAGCGGCTTGTACAGCGGGGATCAGGCTCAGCGAGCCAACCAGTAATCCCATTGATAAAAGTACACGTTGAGTCCTGCGCATAATGATTTCCACGTTGAATTTTGACAGTCAGGCTAAAGACAATGTTTATCGCACTTCAGTTCCGGCGCACTGACGCTATGTGTAAGGAAAAACAGCGCTATTCACTTTACTGCACACAGGCCAGGTAGCGGATCACTGTCCGACCACTTTATCCTGAGTTGCCAGATCGACCAACAACGCAATGCCTAAATAGTTACTCCAGTTAAAGCCGTTCTGCAGCACCACAATCGCATTGCCGTTACGTTTATCGTAGCCGATAAAACTGGCATAGCCGCCGATATAGCCCACCTGATAGGTGATCTGCTGCTCTTCGAAAGTGTCGGTCACCCAGGCGATATTCTGCGCCTGCGCGCCCTGCTGATACCACGCCTGATCTACCGCCGCGAAAGCCCGGTCCCGCGCAGCATCACCGGTAGCGCTGAGATGTGCGCGCAAATAAGCACTCAGATCGCGCGCGTTACTGTAGAGACTGGCCGCGGCCACCATGTTGCCGTGAAAATGCCAGTCAGGCGTCAGCGTGCCGCGGCGGATTAATTTTGGCTGATCACCTGCATGGCCCAGCGCACGCAATGGATAGCCCGCCAGCGTTTCCGGTACAAAGCTGCTTTGGTTCATTTTTAACGGTGTGAAGATAAGCTGTGACGCCAGCGTCTGAATATCCTGATGACAACGCGTGCGCAGGATATAACCGAGCAGCGCATAGCCGAGGTTGGAGTAGTGTGGCATGCGTACCGCGGGTGCAGAGAAGTCCGCCAGATAACTCAGCAGCTTGTCGCTATCAAGATTGCCATAGAAGTTCTCGCCGGTGTCCAGATAACGAACGAACTGCTGCAGCATCGTCAGATCCATATCCTGTCGCGGCAGACCCGAGGTGTGCGTCACCAGCTGCAGCAGCGTGATGCGCTGCGCGTCAGCGCTGAGGCGAACGCCTTCCGGCAGAAGATCGGCCAGTGTATCGCTCCAGCGCAGCTTACCCTGATCAACCAGCTGGATAATCACTTCTGCCGTCACGCCTTTACTCAGCGATCCCAGTGCAAACAGGGTATCGGGCGTGATCGGATAGCGATGCACACGATCGGTGACGCCAAAAGCGTAATAGCGGGTCGGGCCACCGCGATGAATGACCGCAATGCTGATGCCGGGAACCTGCTTCTGTTGCATGTAATGCTGCACGATGTCGTCGACATTTTCATGAAAGGTGGCGTGTGTCAGATAAACGCGGTCGCCCACCGGGGCGGAGGTTTGCGACAGGGTTCCACATCCCGCCAGCAGGAAGATAAAGGCTGGCATGAATCGCGTCATTAATCTGCTGATCCACTGGCCGCCAGGGGTCAGCCGTGCAAGGGAGACTGCAACAGCCGGCCTGCCAGTAAATCCATTTTTCATATATTAATCATTTACTTATTATTATTTAACACGCAACTGTCTGGCTGGAGCGCAAAAATGTACCATAAAGTGCTGTGGGCTATCGCCTGCACAACGGGGTGAAAGTGGTGCTAAACGCGGTTTAATCACCGCAGCACGCCCGAACAGGGTTAGCTGTGTTGCAGTCCACAAGGGTGTACACTGCTGCGGTTTTAAGGCTCAACGCCGCTGAAATTTTTGAAATGCCCGGGAGGCAACCGCATGAAAGAAGGCCCACTGTCCGAAAAAGAGCTGCAATGGCTGGAAGATATGCTGGAAAAATATGGCAGCGAAGCATCGATTATTGATGTCTCCGAGCTCGACGGCCTGCTGACTGCCGTACTCTCCGGTCCCGTCACCGTCGAGCCAAGCCAGTGGCTGGTGGCACTGTGGGGTGGCGAGAAGCAGATCCCAAAATGGAGCAACGAGCGTGAAATGACGCGCTTTATGTCGCTTTGCTTCCAGCATATGAATGATGTGGCTGACCGCTTATCTGAATTCCCTGAGCAGTTCGAACCGCTGTTTGGCATCCGTGAAATGGAAGGTCTGGAATTTACCGTGGTGGAAGAGTGGTGCTTCGGCTACATGCGCGGTGTCGCGCTGACCGACTGGACTGCCCTGCCGCAGGACCTGCAACCTGCGCTGGACGCCATCGCTCTGCACGGCGTGGAAGAGAATCTTGAAAAGATCGATGCCATGACGCCGGACGAGATGGAAGCCAGCATTGAAGCTATCCGTCCTGCTGCGCTGGCGCTGCACGATCACTGGATCTCCCAGCCAGAAGCGATTCCCGTTCCCCAGAAGCCTGTCGCGGCAGAGAAGCTGCCCGGCCGCAACGATCCCTGCCCGTGCGGCAGCGGCAAAAAATACAAGCAGTGCTGCCTGCACTGATCGACTGCTTAGCCTCACGATCTGCCGGGCGGCTATTCAGCCCGGCATGCTTCTCTCACGATCCACGACAGTTTGACCTGCATCACTCTACTCATTCCCTTACCTGAATAGACTGCTCACGACTTGAACAGCTTCGTGCTTATCGCTAAGGTAAGCGCGATTTTACCCGCCAGGAATAAACATGATCACCATCGCGCTTATTGACGATCACCTTATCGTCCGCTCCGGCTTTGCCCAGTTGCTGGGCCTGGAATCGGATTTCCAGGTCGTAGCGGAATTTGGTTCTGGCCGTGAGGCGCTGGCAGGTTTACCGGGCCGGGGCGTTCAGGTCTGTATCTGCGATATTTCGATGCCGGATCTCTCCGGGCTGGAGCTGCTGAGCAAGCTGCCGACGGGCCTGGCCACCATCATGCTGTCAGTCCATGACAGTCCGGCCCTGGTGGAGCAGGCGCTTAATGCCGGTGCGCGTGGATTCCTCTCTAAACGCTGTCGTCCCGATGAGCTGATCGCGGCGGTGCGCACGGTCTCCACAGGCGGTTGTTATCTGACACCAGAGATTGCGATCAAGCTGGCCGCTGGTCGGCAGGACCCGCTGACCCGACGCGAACGTCAGGTGGCGGAAAAACTGTCGCAGGGCATGGCGGTAAAGGAAATTGCCGTTGAGCTGGCGCTGTCACCGAAAACCGTACATGTCCACCGCGCGAATCTGATGGAGAAGCTCGGCGTCAGCAATGATGTGGAGCTGGCGCGCCGCATGTTTGATGGCTGGCAATGAGCCTCTGTGTTTCGCGGCTGATCTCCGTTGTCGCCAGCTTTTTCATCTTCTCGGCGGCCTGGTTCTGCCTGTGGAGTATCAGCCTGCACCTGGTGGAACGCCCGGAGCTGGCGGTGCTGCTATTCCCGTTTGGCCTGCGTCTGGGGCTGATGCTGCAATGTCCACGCGCTTACTGGCCGGTGTTGCTGGCAGCTGAGTGGATCATGCTGATCTGGCTGGCGAAGGTGGTCGCGCTGGCGCATCTGCCGCTATTAATGGCGGGCAGTGTACTGACGCTGCTGCCGGTGGCGCTGATCTCCCATTACCGCCATCAGCGTGACTGGCGCACGCTGCTGAGCCAGGGCGCGGCTCTGATCGCCGCGGCGCTGCTGCAATCCCTGGCGTGGGCGGGACAGCAGGAGATGCTGAACGCGCTGCTGCTAACGCTCACCGGTGGTCTGACGCTGGCCCCGACCTGCCTGGTCATCTGGCACTACCTCACCAGCACCCGCTGGCAGCCGCTGGGACCGGCGCTGGTCTCGCACCCGGTCAACTGGCGCGCCCGGCATCTTATCTGGTATCTGCTGCTGTTTGTCATCAGTCTCTGGTTGCAGCTTGGCCTGCCCGCTGAACTGTCACGCTTTACGCCATTCTGTCTGGCGCTGCCGATTATTGCGCTGGCCTGGCACTACGGCTGGCAGGGTGCGCTGATTGCTACGCTGATGAACGCAATCGCGCTGATCGCCAGCCAGACCTGGCACGATCATCCGGTCGATCTCCTGCTTTCGCTACTGGCGCAAAGCCTGACCGGACTGCTGCTGGGTGCCGGTATTCAGCGGCTGCGCGAGCTGAATCAGTCGCTGCAGAGTGAGCTGGCACGCAACCGGCGCCTGGCGGAACGGCTGGTCGAGACAGAAGAGAACGTGCGCCAGGAGGTGGCGCGCGAGCTGCACGATGACATCGGTCAGACGATTACGGCAATCCGCACCCAGGCGGGCATTGTGCAGCGCCTTGCGCCGGATAATGGCCGGGTGATCCAGAGCGGCGTCCATATTGAGCAGCTCTCACTGGGTGTCTACGATTCAGTGCGGCGACTGCTGGGACGTCTGCGACCCCGCCAGCTAGATGACCTGTCACTTGAACAGGCAGTTCGCTCCCTGATGCGTGAGATGGAGCTGGAGGATTGCGGCATCGTCAGTCACCTTGAGTGGCGTATTGATGAGACGCTGCTGAGCGAAGCGCAGCGCGTCACGCTGTTTCGCGTCTGTCAGGAGGGGCTGAACAACATTGTGAAACACGCCAGCGCCAGCGCCGTGATGCTCAAAGGCTGGCAACAGAATGGTCGCGTTTTGCTGGTGATTGAAGATGATGGCTGCGGTCTGCCGCCAGGTTCCGGTCAGCAGAGCTTTGGTCTGGTCGGGATGCGCGAACGCGTGAGTGCGCTGGGTGGATCGCTGACTATCTCCTGCACCCATGGAACCCGCGTCAGCGTGCATCTGCCGCTGCGTACGGCCTGAGGAACCACCGTGTTTAACTTTCTGAAAACGCCCGCTAAAGCCGCTCCGCTGCAGGACAAAAGTGAGATTGACAGCCGCTATCGCTACTGGCGACGGCACATCATGTCGACCATCTGGATCGGCTATGCCCTGTTCTACTTTACCCGCAAAAGCTTCAACGCGGCAGCGCCGGAAGTGATCGCCAGCGGCGTGATGATGCGCACCGATATCGGCCTGCTGGCGACGCTATTTTACATCACCTACGGCCTGTCGAAGTTCTTCTCCGGCATCGTCAGTGACCGCTCCAACGCCCGTTACTTTATGGGGCTGGGGCTGATCGCTACCGGCATGGTCAATATCCTGTTTGGCTTCTCCACCTCACTGTGGGCCTTTGCGCTGCTGTGGACCATCAACGCCTTTTTCCAGGGCTGGGGCGCGCCGGTCTGCGCGCGCCTGCTGACCAGCTGGTATTCGCGCAACGAGCGCGGCGGCTGGTGGGCATTATGGAACACCGCGCACAACGTTGGCGGTGCGGTTATCCCGATCGTTATCGGTGCAGTGACGCTGCACTATGGCTGGCGAATCGGGATGATGATTGCGGGCAGTTTAGCGATCCTCGCCGGACTGTTTCTCTGCTGGCGTCTGCGCGACCGGCCTCAGACTGTCGGCCTGCCCGCGGTAGGCGACTGGCGACAGGATGAGATGGAGATGGCGCAGCAGCAGGAAGGCGCAGGTCTGAGTCGCAAAGCGATCCTGACCCGCTACGTGCTATTCAACCCCTATATCTGGCTGCTGTCACTCTGTTACGTGCTGGTCTATGTGGTTCGCGCTGCGCTCAATGACTGGGGAAATCTCTACATCTCCGACACGCTGGGGGTAGATCTGGTCACGGCCAACTCGGTAGTCACCCTGTTTGAGCTGGGCGGTGTGATAGGCGCACTGGTCGCGGGCTGGGGCTCGGACAAGCTGTTTAACGGCAACCGTGGGCCGATGAACCTGATTTTTGCAGCCGGGATTTTGCTTTCCGTCGGCTCACTGTGGCTGATGCCCTTTACCAGTTACGTGATGCAGGCAGCCTGCTTTTTTACTACCGGTTTCTTTGTCTTTGGCCCGCAGATGCTGATTGGTATGGCGGCAGCCGAGTGTTCCCATAAAGATGCGGCAGGCGCGGCAACCGGCTTCGTCGGCCTTTTCGCCTATCTTGGCGCGTCCCTCTCCGGCTGGCCGCTGGCGTGGGTTATCGACGTCTGGCACTGGAGCGGCTTCTTTGCAGTGATTGCCACGGCGGCGGGGATATCCGCCCTGCTTCTGCTGCCGTTTTTAAATGCTCAGGCGCCGCGCGCCCTGCCTGAAGCGTGATACGCCTCTCCTTTTTGCCCCGAGTGGGGCAAAACTAAGAAATTTTCCTGGTTTCGCCTGGATGCTGTCTCAGGCCAGTCTGGCGGCAGGTTTTTACAATGCCAGCCATTCGCTGCCCATTGCAGCTATTCCAACCAGGAGAATCCCCTTCCATGCTGGCATTCCTCAAACAGGTGCGCAGACCGACGCTGGATCTGCCCATCGAACTGCGGCGCAAGATGTGGTTCAAGCCGTTTATGCAGTCCTATCTGGTGGTCTTTATCGGCTACCTGACCATGTATCTGATCCGCAAAAACTTCAATATCGCGCAGAACGATATGATCACCACCTACGGACTGAGCATGACGCAGCTGGGGATGATCGGTCTGGGCTTCTCCATCACCTATGGCGTCGGTAAAACCCTGGTCTCCTATTATGCTGACGGCAAAAACACCAAGCAGTTCCTGCCGTTTATGCTGATCCTCTCGGCCATCTGTATGCTGGGTTTCAGCGCCAGCATGGGCACCGGATCCGTCAGCCTGTTCCTGATGATCGCCTTCTATGCCTTAAGCGGATTCTTCCAGAGTACCGGCGGCTCCTGTAGCTACTCCACCATTACCAAATGGACGCCGCGCCGCAAGCGTGGCACCTATCTTGGCATGTGGAATATCTCACATAACCTCGGCGGTGCCGGTGCGGCAGGCGTTGCGCTGTTTGGCGCCAATGTGCTGTTCAACGGCCACGTAATTGGGATGTTTATCTTCCCGTCTATTATCGCGCTGATTGTTGGTTTTATCGGCCTGCGCTACGGCAGCGACTCTCCGGAGTCTTATGGCCTGGGCAAGGCCGAAGAGCTGTTTGACGAAGAGCTGAGCGATGAGGACAAAGAAGCTGAAGATGAGTCGATGACCAAATGGCAGATCTTTGTTGAGTACGTACTGAAGAACAAGGTGATCTGGCTGCTCTGCTTCGCCAACATCTTCCTCTATGTGGTGCGCATCGGGATCGATCAGTGGTCAACGGTTTACGCCTTCCAGGAGCTGAAGCTCTCTAAAGAGGTGGCGATTCAGGGCTTTACCCTGTTTGAAGTCGGCGCACTGGTGGGGACGCTGATGTGGGGCTGGTTATCCGATCTGGCCAATGGCCGCCGTGCGCTGGTCGCCTGCGTCGCGTTAGCGCTGATTATTGCCACGCTCGGGATCTATCAGCATGCCAGCAACCAGTATGTCTATCTGGCGTCGCTGTTCGCCCTGGGCTTCCTGGTGTTTGGCCCGCAGCTGTTAATCGGCGTCGCCGCGGTCGGCTTTGTGCCGAAAAAAGCGATTGGCGCAGCGGATGGTATCAAAGGCACCTTCGCCTATCTGATTGGTGACAGCTTCGCCAAACTGGGCCTGGGCATGATTGCCGACGGCACGCCGATATTTGGCCTGACCGGCTGGGCAGGCACCTTTGCCGCACTGGATGCCGCTGCTATCGCCTGTATCTGCCTGATGGCGCTGGTTGCCGTGATGGAAGAGCGTAAGATTCGCCGCGAGAAACGGCTACAGCGTTTAAAGATGGCGTAAAGATAAAACCGGGCCCGGCGTAAGCCGGGCTTTCCCGCCAGGTTCCGCTCTAAGCCATTGATGTAGTCCCACCAATCGGATCACTGCCAGTCAGCCCGCCAAACCCTCCCATTCCCTTTCACTTATTCTTTCATCTCGTACCCGATTATTTAAGAAATTCACTGTCAGGTGGTCAGCCTGACCACCAGGTTGTGGCCATGTTTTAATATTTACATGGCATAGTGCCTTTGTTTAGATGATAACTGACAAGGCGAATAACGGATTAAGCGGAACCTGATGATGATGAAGGCGCTGACTGAACGGCAACTGACGATTATGCGACAGCTTATTTCTCATAACAGTTATGTGAGCCTGCACGCTATTTCAGAAAAAACGTCTATTACACCCAGAACTCTACGCCGCGATATTGCCGACATTAACGAAAAACTTTCTGACCAGGGAATCAATCTCAGCGGAAAAAGTGGGAGAGGGATCACAATTAAATTCGCTGATGCGCAGTCTGAAATAGCCGCTCGCCGGATTTTCTCAACCGAGGTGGATGATTTCAGCAGCAACTTCAGGATGCTGAAAATAGCGTCGGATTTATTAATGCTTTCACCAAAAAGTTCCTCCATCAGCGAACTCGCGGATAAATATTTCATCAGCCGTGCTTCGATAGTGAATGATTTAAAAACATTAGAAGCATGGTTACATCAGTTTGATTTAACCTTATTAAAAAGCCGTGTCGGAACCAGCATAAAAGGCAGTGACCATAATATTCGCATGGCGATGAAAGCGCTGGTGTTAAAATCGATTTATAACCGTCAGGACATGATGGAAAGCCGTCTGGATGAAAGCACGCTGCAGGAGCTTTCAGAGAAATTTGGTCAGCAGGCTGTCCATTTTACCCTGCAATTAATTAATTTTATTGAACAGCAGCTGCAATATACGATAAGCGATCCTTACTACATCAATTTATTTACGCATATTCTGGTACTGATCCACCGCAGTCACTCGCCGATGCACAGGACCGACGCCCGCGCGGTGTCGATGAACCGGGTCAGCGACCATCACGCCTGGCAGGTGTCACTGGCGGTGATAGAGCGCATTGAGACTGCCTACAACACGGTACTGGTGGCCGAGGAGTCTCACTCCATCTATCAGTATCTGGTCTCCTCCGGTAAGGCGGGTGGTGAGTCACCACAGCACGATGACTCCTTGATTTCAGAGCGTGAAACCCGCTTTGCTGAGGCGCTGATCGCCCGGGTGGCGCAGCGCATCAACATCGAAATCACTACCGACCAGAACCTGCAGGCGTCATTGTCCTCGCATATCAAGCCGATGCTGAACCGCCTCAGATATCACATCCGGATTAAAAATCCGCTGCTGCATGATATCCAGACCGAGCTGGGAACGGTGTTTGCCGCCGTGAAAGCGGTGATCAGCCAGCTGACGCAGGAGTACAGCCTGGATGAGATCAGTGACGATGAGGTGGCTTACCTGACGGTGCATATTCAGGCGGCCATCGAAAACAGCATCAAGGTAAAACGGGTCTTGCTGGTCTGCTCCAGCGGCCTGGGCACCTCGCAGCTGCTTTACGGACGCATTATCCGTGCCTTTCCCGACTGGAAGATTATCGACATCGTGCCAGGGAAAAATATTGCTGACTCCCTGAAACGACATGAGTGTGACGTGGTGATTTCCACTATCCGGCTGGAACCGCTGGAAAAACCGGTGGTGTATGTCTCGGCCCTGTTCTCGGCGAAAGATATCGCTCGGGTAACGGAGTGTCTGGTATCGAATTCGATTAATTAATAATGGAGAAGCAAAATGACGACAGCCGTGGCTATTAACGAAGTATTAAAAGAAGAGTGCATTATTCTCGATGTCGATTGCCAGACCAAAGAGCAGATTATTTCTCAACTGACCGACCTGCTCTGCCAGACCGGCGCCGTCACCGATAAAGTCGCTTTCCTGAAAGATGTTTATCTGCGTGAGGAATTAGGCTCTACCGGATTTGAAAACCATATTGCTATTCCGCACGGCAAATCTGCCGCCGTCGCCAAAACCCGCATTGCCGTCGGTCGTTTACGCCAGGATATTCCGTGGGAAACCATCGACGGCACCAAAGTCCGGCTGGTTATTCTGTTCGCGGTAAAAGAGTCCGATAAAGATGTGGGCCATATCAAAATGCTCGCCAAAATATCCATCGCGTTAGGCGATGAGGATGTCGTCGAGCAATTACTTAATGTCCCGCATCGCGAAGAGATGTTTCATTTACTGTTATCCCGATCGGGAGCCTGAATAAACCGGAGAGCAACATGAATTAAAAAATTAAGGAGGTATTCCAGGTTGTAGCCATCCCTTCAGACAGAAAAACATAAATATAAAATTTTCACTGGAGAACATTTATGAACATTATTGCCATTACCGCCTGTCCTACAGGTGTCGCCCACACCTACCTTGCCGAAAGTAATTTAAAAAAAGCGGCTAAAAAACTGGGCCTGAATGTATTAGTTGAAACCCAGGGCGCGATTGAAAGCGAATATATTTTCAGCGACGACGATATTCATCAGGCCGACATAGTGTTAATCGCCGCAGATAAAAAAGTTGAGATGGCGCGCTTCCAGCATAAAAACGTGATTGAGGTGCCCGTTACCCGTGCCGCGAAGGATGCTGAAGGCCTGTTAAACGCCATTGTTAACGGCGAACTGGCTCCGAGGCTGGTAGACGCTGCGCCGCAGGCCAGTGCATCTGAACCGGCTAACAGTGCCCGTGAGGCGTCCGGTTCCCGTTCCTGGATTTCAGAGATTTATGTACACCTCATCACCGGCGTGAACCTGATGATCCCGTTTGTGGTGGCGGGCGGCATTCTGATCGCGCTGAGTTTTTCATTCGGGATTACGGCGGCCACACCAGGGGACGCTAATTTCAGTCCGATAGCGAAGATGCTCTCTGACATCGGTGGCGGTTCCGCTTTTGCCCTGATGCTGCCGATTCTGGCGCTGGGGATCAGCCAGTCTGTCAGCGGCAAAGCGGGCATCGTGGCGGGCGCAGTGGGCGGGATGATGGCGATCCACACCGGCTCCGGCTTTCTTGGCGCGCTGATTGCCGGCTTCCTGGCCGGATACATCACGCTGCTGATCAATAACCATATCCATCTGCCCAAAGCGGTCGCCGGGCTGAAACCTATTTTAATCGTGCCTCTGTTAAGCGTGCTGCTGACCGGCGCACTGATGGCGCTGCTGATTGGTGAGCCGATCAAAATGCTGCTCGGCTGGCTGACCGACTTCCTCAGTTCGCTGGGTAACACCAACGCGGCCATCCTCGGCCTGCTGTTCGGCATGATGGTGGCCTTTGATATGGGCGGCCCGCTGAATAAGACCGTCTGTATGTTTGCGATTGGCCTGATGTCGAGCGGGGTTTACGGACCGATTGCCGCCTGTATGGCGGCAGGCATGGTGCCACCACTGGGCATCGCGCTGGCAACCACCCTCTTCCGCCGCAAGTTTACCGAGCAGGAGCGCGAGACCGGCAAGGTCACCTACATCCTCGGCCTGTCATTCATTACCGAAGGCGCCATCCCTTACGCGGTCGCCGATCCGCTGCGCGTCATCCCGGCCATCGTGGCGGGCTCCGGGTTAGCGGGCGCACTCTCAATGATGCTGGGCTGCGCTTCCCGCGCTCCGCACGGCGGCATTTTCGTCATCTTCATTCCTAACGTGATCAGCAATGTCATGGGTTATCTGTTTGCGATTGCCGCAGGCAGTCTGCTGACGGCGCTGATCCTGCTGTTCCTGAAAAAAGATATCTCCGTTCCTGCAAAACAAGGATAAAACCTATGCTTTACAACATGAAAGATCTGCTCAGCGTTGCCCGACAGCATCAGTTTGGCGTTGGTGCGTTTAACATCGCCAGCGCGGAGTTTGGACGGGTGGCGGTTGAGACTGCCGAGCGACTGGATTCACCGCTGATTCTGGAGATCCATCCTGAAGAGATGGCCTTCACCGGCCCGGAATTTATCGGTTATCTGCGGACGCTGGCGATTCAGGCGCGCGTGCCGGTGGTGATCCATCTGGACCATGGCCGTTCGCTGGAAGAGGTGATGAAAGCGATCTACGCAGGTTTTACTTCAGTGATGATTGACGCCTCGTCTCAACCTTTTGAGCAGAATATTGCGCTGACGAAGAAGATTGTCGAGATAGCGCACACGATTAATGTCTCTGTGGAAGCGGAGCTGGGCACCATCGGCGTGGCAGAAGGCAGCGGCGAAGGCGGCAGTAACGAGATTCTCTATACCGATCCGCAGCAGGCCGAGACCTTTGTGCGCGAGACCGGCACCGACACGCTGGCGGTCGCCATCGGCACCTCGCATGGCCTCTACCCCAAAGGGAAGCAGCCGAAGCTGGATATCGAGCGCCTGCAGCAGATCCGTAAGTTGGTTGATATCCCGCTGGTGCTGCATGGCGGTTCGGGCAACAAAGACAGCGAGGTCGCGGAATCAATTCGTTATGGCGTCGGTAAAATCAATATCTCCAGCGATATGAAGAAGGCGTTTTTCGTGGCGCTGGAGCAGGAGCTGAAGCTTGGGGGTCACGAGCCTAATTCCCTCTTTGTTAAACCGATGCAGGCGGCGAGTGAAGTGGTCGCGGCGAAGATGGCGCTGTTTAGTTCGGTGGGGAAAGCGGCGTTGTATCGGTAAGGGGTTGGTGGGGGGATTGGTTGCGAGTTGAGTATGGGAAAGGCACTGATGGATCGGTGTCTTTTTTGGGTTTTGAGAAGTGAGTTTTAAATAAGTATCAGGTCAGTAAGCAACAGCCATCAATGAAAAGAGATCTGCTCATCGCTCTTTTTTCGTATGCCAAAGATCCACGATGTAGATGGTATTATCACGAAGTTCGTAATGAATCTCGTAGTCATCCAGTATTAGCTTTCGAACTTCACGTGGTTCATATCGAACCTGCTGTATGCCGATTGCTGGGTGTGCCTTGAGGCCAGCACTGCCGGTTATCAGGCGGTCTAAGACATCATCAGCATGCTGGCGGCTGTACTGAAGAGCAAAACGGTAGATGCGTTCCAGGTCATCCTGAGCTTTAAGCCGTCCAGTAAATTTCCATTTATCAGCTTTTCTTTAAACGATTACCAAATTCAACAAGGTCAGAGTGACTTACTACACGCCCGGCATCTACATCGGCAAGACCAGCCTGAATGCTCTGATGACGCCGTTCCCTTTCAGCCAGCATAGTGGTCAACGCTTCCTTGATGATCCAGCTTTTAGAACGATCCAGCTCCACAGCCAGATTTTCTACAGCATTAGCCAAATCGGTGGGTATCTGCGCGCTAATGGTCTGTTTTGTAAGAGACCCCATAGTGTTCACCTCTTTTAATAACAGTTAATAACTTTTATTAAGTCTAGCTTGGGTTTGTCTATAAAAACATCAGAGCTTATTTTGCGGGCAGCATCCTGAGGTTTGTTTCGCACTAATTGTCACCTATGGACTGGTCTGATAAATGACTATGCGATCTCACTATATTGGGCGGACACGAACCTGATTCAATGTTTAAGAAACCGATGCACGGGCGATCGTCCTCGTCAGCCGGGTTCTTGCTGGCAGAGCGTTTGATTACAGCAGAGTGGCTGGGTCGGTGGAGGATTAAGGATGATAAGGTTTAGTTACTTCCCGACTGCAACGTCAGCTGGCGGCGCTGAAAGAATTGCGCAGCGTTTATCCAGCAGCGACTCAACGGACGCCCGATTGCCCTTATCCCAGCCGCGCCGGGTAGTTAGCAGGATAAATCCTTTTTCTCCCGAAAACGTCGCCGGAATGAGCGCCACACCAGACTCTGCCAGCTGCGGCGGCGACAGATGGAAATGGCGCGCTACGGAGGAGACAGGATAAATCCCCATCGCCGTAGGCTGCATAACGCGGCGGGCATAGTAGGTGTGATTCAGCAAACGGTCGGGCAAGGGTCGCCAGTCATTATTAATATAGGGGCGCTCGGCCTGAAGCTGGCGATAGACATCCTCCCGCAGGCAGGTCAGATGAATATGCAGTTGATTCTGGCTGCGGCCATAAGCGGAATTCAGCGCCATGCCGAGCCGATCCTCAGGCACTTCAGCACCATAGGCCGACATCAGACGATAGCGCATTAACCAGGTGTAGCCGAAATAGTCAGGACGTCCGGGGCGCGACAACGCAATGCTCTCAATGCCGGACATTGCCACCGTGGGCACCAGAATAAAGTGCAGCCTGTGGCGAGGATTCTGGATGATGCTGTAGCCCTGTGTGCTGTCTTGCGGCAGATAGATTTGCTGGCAGGGAGCCGGATCGCGACGGTAGTGATAGTTATTCATGCAGAGGTCATGCGTGACCGTCCACAGCGCGTCAGAGCGGGCGCATCCTGTCAGCAGCAGCGTGATGACCAGCGGCAGAGACCGGCATCGCCACAACAATTTCCCGTTCAACGGATTGCGTCCGGTCAGGCGACTCAATGCAGGTATAACCTCATAAGCAGGGGTTCATATTGGGGGAGCGTTTAGCCGAATGGCAAATCAGCCTTCAGCCTTAAGAAAGAGATGCACTAACCTTTTGCTTCAAAAGCATCAGGAATTCTGCAGGCGTAGTTTCCCATAATTCTGTGGAAAATTCCGCGCCATAGCGGCCTTCAAAATCGTTCGCCAGCTTTTCAGACTCACTCATAAATTGCTCAATATCACCTATCAAACCATGCCGGGTAGCCGAAGGGGAGCATGAGCATCAGGATTTAAAAACCATCTGCAGTCAGATACTGACTCGGTGTCTGTTTAATTACGCCTGCCAGCATGAGTTTTGTTATGAAAAATGCTGATGTCGGTTCACTCCAGTCAGCAATAACTTAAAATCGCGAATCATTATTCTAATGTTCCTGCTGCCCCCGCAGATTTTTGTGAATCCCGATAATTCATCTGTAATCTTGTAAACTGCTCTTTCCATCCGTTTTGTAAAGCAAAAATATCCAGGATATTGCTGGCAGATGTGATTTGCACTGTCCTTTAACTGGTTTAAAATACGATTAGCAACAGCTAACGAAGCGGATTATACTGGTTTATCCACTCATCCCGGAGGTAGAAACTGACGTGAAGGATACATACTACAACGATACAAGAATCAATTTGTTAATCCAGAGTGAACTGAATGCATTCTTTGAGGATTACAAGGGTATTATCTATGCCTACGCCATTATGAACAAGAAAGACCCTTCACAGATGCGTATTATTAATAACAATCCTGAGTGGTTCGATATATACCTTGAAAGAAAGTATCAGTTTATTGATCCTGTCATCATTCAGAGTTTACGTTGTGTTGAAGATTTTTTTTGGGAAAACAACGTCATTCTGTCAGGCGGCTACAATCTCACGCGAATTTTCAATGAAAGTTTTCAATATAATATTTTCCAGGGGCAGACATTCCCTCTGCATGACTACCTGAACAACCTGGCTTTGCTATCCATTATCAGTCAGAAAGATTCTGGTATTGACATGGAAAAAAATCGTTCGAAAATAGTTAGTTTTCTTATTAAATTGCATCAGAAGACGCTTAACTTATACAGTCAACACCATCAGAAAAAGAACGTTTTTTTGTCACCGCGTGAGCGCCAAATACTTAAGTGGGTCGGCGCCGGGAAAACATACGCCGAAGTTGCGGTCATTTTATCTATTGCGGAACGCACCGTAAAATTTCATATGGGCAACGTCATGAAAAAGCTCGGAGTGAATAACGCCACACATGCGGTAAAACTAGGGACGGAGCTCCGGCTGCTGGACAACTGAGCCAGCGTTACTGGTTAAAGATGGCGTAAATGCCGGGACATCTCACGAAGCCAGCCACTGGCTTTGTCCCTGGTGATAATATCTTCCACGATGCTCATGCTGGCAGGCATGAAAATGTAGTAGATAACTTCCCCTTTTTCAGAAAGGCCTTTCTGAATAACTTCTATTTTCCAGTTTGCATGGCGAAATATTGCATACATGCCGCGACTTGCCACAGCGTACATCCCCCGATAGTTTCTCTTCATGCAATAAAAAATCATTGCAAGGAATAACACTTTACTGGCGGGCAAGCCATGCAGGCCTGCAGAGTCACGTCTATCTTTATCTAAAAACAGCCGGCTAATCTCACAACAGGGGATATCTGTGGGGAGACCACTTATACCCTCGAAATATTCATGAAAAATTTCGCTCATCATCGTCGGCTGCGTCGAATCTATAAACCGTGCACCACATAGCAACTTCCCGTTATGCATGCCCAGCAGGTAAGTCGTATTTTCGTTGTCAAATTGATCCTTTTCCATGCCGTCAATGCATTCGACTTTCCAGTCGAGCCTCTCACGAAATGTTTTTCTTCTGAGCCGGTAGAGTTCGGTTGATAATTCTGGCGGAAATTCATTGTAATCACGCAAAAAAAACTCAATAGCAGAATTCATTCATTCATTCCTGATAATCACATATGGGAACCATTACCCCTGTCTTTTAAGACAGCTTTTATTACATCTGCGCAGACCCTATACTTAAAAAAGTACCTGACCACCGGGCACTCACCGTGCTTAGCGGTCAGGAGGTCAAAGACCAATACAACACCAGGGAAACCCACCCGCGATTATCTGATATTTCAGGTACCGGGTACAGAGTGCAATAAGCGCTCAAACGATAATTATATTAAAATACGAAAAATATCAATTAACTATAGTTTAATTATTGCCCTTTATAATTTTAAGGGGCAAGCTTTCCTGTTGCATTGACTAAAGCAACTATTATCTAATCTGTGATACAGGTTAACCGGGGGTTTCCCCGCCTGACACTAATCAGTTGCTGAAGACATCGCCACCAAACTGTTCAGCGTTATACGAAACCCCTCACTATTATCGTTACAGATACCGCCAGCAGCGAGTAACCGGCCGACGCCTTTGATGTTAAGCGTTCCGTAGGTTACTGGCTGTCTCCCGCCTCCCACGCCGAGCTGCATTAATGAAGTTGGCGCAGGTATTCCGTCAGAGCGTCGGTGATCGCGCTTACTCACTGCAGGATTAAACGCACCGATAGTGTTTTCGCTCCACCGAATTTGAAGGCATTTTCATCGACGCAAATTAACTTACCTTTGTCGTCAATGTAAAACGTCGTCAATGTAAAACAGCCCGGCGGACAGAACAGACACATCATTCAGGCATACCACATCACCACACTCTATCATGGCTTTTAATTGTTCCTTTGACCGCTCTCCGTGTCTGGAAAGCGTTCCGGATTATCCCTCGACAGACAAATAAGACGGTTTTCTGGCAGGCTCAATCCCATATAAGCATCCCTGTGTTGTCTCTTTCATTCCCAGGGGGATAATCGGACTGCAGGAAAGTGAATTAAACAATCAGGCAACGAAAACCCGATGTCCCGGTGGTGGATACACCAGAAAACGATGAGCAGGTTATAATGCAACTCAATCAATCACGCATGCACGTATTTTTGGGTAAGAAAACCTAAGATTTAGCCATACATGTCTTAATAATTTAATGCACAATGTGAGCGAATTTACATAATTCAATTTATAAGTAATTTTTTAACTTCTGCCAGAATTAACTCACACATTATAAAAATCATTTCTTAATGTTACTTTTCCTCTCAATCGCTCTGACTATAATCTGATAACCAATGAGTGTTACCATTGTACATATCACTAATAGTGCAATCCCCACGAAACCCTCAATATCGCGTTGATTAAATAGCTTTGCTAACTCTGTCCAAAACTGCTGCTCTCCTTGTGTCGATGGATCTGACGGTCTTACCAGAAGGAACGTCATTACAAACAAAGATACTGCGATAAGGATTCTAAACCCCGCTGGGACACGTTTTGCTTCCATTTAAAACCACCTCAATTGTGCCAAAAGACATTAGTCCATTACGTAATTTCACTTGTGAAGTAGAGAGTAATGCTTGCCGAATAGCGATGAAATCAGTTCTGTGTTGCAAAGTGATACAACCTAAAGATACACCAAGAGGCCCACGAGGATGTAGTCTGAAATTCCCACGCTCTACATTATTAACCCACATATGGTCATCTATCCTTCCATCATCACGATACAAAGCAAACCATTCATACTTGATAACTGGCGTTGAAGTCGGCCATGAGTAGAAATCGTGCAAGTCAGTTCGGATTATACCTTTCCAGCCACCGGTTGGGCGCTTAACGATGTGATATAAACCATCAGGTATTGGCCCGTTGTCTGGAACTGCAATACATCCTGCACGATTGCGATATTCCCTGTTACCAGAGTACGCCATAAACGTCCCGATTCCATACATGAGTAAAGGTGAGTAATCTGCATCATTGACAGTGAAAATTCCTTTTAATGCCATGTCTGGCTCCTTTTACTTTGACCACTTTATAGATGAGGGTGATTTATCATAATGCCTCATCAAAAAATGAAAATGATCTGCGTCTAATATACAACACAATCATGAGTTAGTGATATATCTAATATTTACTGTGTTTCTATTTCGCCAACGTGCTGAAAACTCTGATAGACTTTGATAACTCAGTGCTGAATGTAGATAACACTCTTTATAATTCTACCGCCAGATTTCCTGCACCAGGTTTAGAAAGTAGCTTAGTGAATAGTATGCTTACGGAGAGTTTCGGGGCAAAAAAATCGGCTCTGGCCTCACGAAGGATGCTGATTTGGAAAGCCATTTTTATACGCACGTCTTCAAATTGCCGATGAAGACAGCACTAATATTGCAATATGTTAATTAATGGTGAGCAGGTCAAAACCAGTCAAAGTGATGGCATTCTGTTCGCCACGTAATATTTAATATCATCGTAAGCTGGCGATGACCGCTGAAGATGGTCAGGTATTGAATATTCGCTTCGATCAGGGAATGGGATACCGTGCATTAACTTTGTATCACAGCGGTATAGCTTTAAGTTCAGCGATAACGTTTCTTTGCGGTCAGGTAATAAGGCGCTGGTCTGCAAGGAGGAAAATGTGGTCAACAGCGAAGAAAGTTAGGCAACTGATGTATTTTTGGAAGTGATCGCGTCCTGACATTTAACCGCTCCCGATGCGATGTCGGGAGCGGCTTTTCATTCAGACGACTTTCTGTTTACCGGCAATAACCTGAATAAACTCCTGCACCTGCTTTTGTTTCCGCGCCGACAGCTTGCATACCTGGCGCAGAGACTGCATCAGTTCGCTCTCCTGCCGGGCGGTGAGAACAATACAACCTTCCATTACCTTTACATCTACTGCTGTGCCAGTGGCAAAACCGGCAGCTTCCAGCCATTGTCCTTTCATAGTGATGGCGGGTATACGGCTGTAATCCGGATAGCGGCTTGCATAGCTAACGGTTAATTGCCGGTTATCTGCAGGAGAGACTTCTGGTTCAGTCGGTTGTGCAATAGAATGGGCGTCAGTCATGATTACTATTCCCTATAAATAGTGATTGTGATTAGCGGCGCGGGTGTGTTGGCGCACATCCGCACCGCGCTAAATACCTGTATATATCATCAGGAAAGAGAAGAAAAGTCCAGCTAAAAACAGTGTGAAATAAGTAATTTATAAAATCATTTTATTATAAACCGTAAGTTTTATCTGGCAGGAAATAATAAGAAGCGCACCAGGAAAATAGCTCAAGAGCATTAGCCCTGGATATCATAAAATTACCAACAGCTATTCTTCCTGACTCAACAAATAGAGAGTTATCAGGGAGAGTTTAACTTTCTTCCTCATTGTATTCCCCCCAGGTTACTGCACTACTCCTTACAATCTCATATTGTTGCTCATGATATGGTGTTTCAATACATTTAAGGTTTATCCCGGCCTCAATTTTTTCAGTGTATGGCTTAAAGCCGATTTCTCCCAATTATCGAGGTTAAAATTGTTCTTTCTGCGCCATGATTCAGTCAGGTATCCATTTAATGCTGCAGCCAGTACAACTCACTCAAACCAATACCTTCAACCCATGCTTCTGCACTACGGTAAGCAATTTCAGCGATAATCCACCTGTACGCTTTACCCCACTTTCCCATTTCTGCACCGTTGACACACTGGTGTTCAGATAGCTGGCAAAAACGGGCTGGCTGACGTTCAGCTTCTCACGCAACGCCTTAATCTCGATGGGTTGCAGCTCATCCACATTGTTGAGGCACGCTTTATCAAAGTTGCGCATCGTTTCCTGCGGGATAGCATCGACGCTTAATAATCCAGAAGCAGCGCTGTGGATGGCCTCAAATGCAGGACTCTTAAATTTACTTTTTGCAGTCATGTCAAATCTCCACCAGTTCTTTACTCTTAATCAGTGCCGTGATCTTTTCATCGCTAAGAGCAACATAGTGCTTTGCTAACTCGCGAAATCCGGCCAGCTCGCGATTATCAATATTTGCCATATCCTGTTTGGCATAAAAGGAACGTGTAAAACCAGTGTTCCCCACCTTTCGCCAGGATAATGGCGCGATCGCGATTCGGGTTCAGGCGCTTCTTGTAAACACCACCACCAGGATCGTCAGCCTTCCCCTGCACTACTGCCTCTATAGTCCGACATAACTCACTATCTTTAATGGCGTGAGATTTCGCTGCCTTGCTGAACCATTTAGTTTTGAAGCCCTCCCGGCGCAATAACTGCCAGATCCGCCGGTAACCAAAGCGGCGGCTTCCCGCCTCTGGTCTACCTTCAGAACTTTCGGCCCAGAGCCACCTGAAGCGCCTCCTTATCCAGCATGGCTTCAGCGAGCAGTTTCCTGAGTCGGGCGTTCTCCTCTTCAGGTAACCTGAGCCGCTTTACTTCGGGGATTTCCATGCCGCCGAACTTCTTGCGGCAGGTATAGAAGGTAGCGTCTGAAATAGCATGCTTGCGGCAGAGTTCCCGGGCCGAAACCCCGGCTTCGGCTTCGCGGAGAATACTGATGATCTGTTCGTCGGAAAAACGCGTCTTCATGAGGACGTCCTCATGTGACTGATGATGACATTACTAACATCGCGGTGTATTCATCAATGGGGAGCAGGTCAGGTTGGTGTGGCGCTAAATGGGGCGATCAGGTGGGGTTAAGGTGGCGCAGGATAGTGGGGGGAAGTTTGGGGAGTGGTTGTTGCAATACCTATTAATTTTATAAAATACATTAAGATAATATAACGATAAATTTAATTAATGAACTCTTAATTACCATATAAAAATTAAAACATCCACACCCAGAACGAAACATTGCCGTTCATTAACCATACACCCAAGGAAAACTATAATTTAAAAGATTACAAAACCACCCCTCAACAAAGATTCATTCATAACTACAATCAAAAAAAATTGTTAGATTCAATAAACCCACTAACCTTAGTGAAATATATAAAAGGGTAGAGAACCCTCTCTACCCTGGCAGAAGAACATTTAACTTTGATGTTGTACTATAATTGAACAAGCCAATCGCCCCGGTATCCACACCGCAACGACAGGAACATTACTAATAATTACTTCATCATCCTGTTTTAAATCAATAAAATGTATTTGAACACTCACTCTTTCGTTATCTTTGATTAAAGAATCACCGGGATATATTTCTCCACGTCTAGCGCTTGTTACAGGATAAGCACCTTGAAATAAATACGAATCTACAGTACGAACCCTTTTCTCATTTGGGCTCATTCTATAAACAACGCAACTCTCTGTCGAATCTCTTTCAATTGCCTTTGCTAAATGCAGTAATAAGGCTGTATTATTCTTAGAGTTTGAATTTCCAGTAACCCTTATTTTAACAAGTAAGTTTTCGAACAGATCGCTTACAAGAACATTATCACAAACATAATGTTTCTGAGTTTTTGTACGGTCTATATGTCCCTCATCACAACACATAGATAGACGGTTCAAAAATTCTGACACTGTATTTTGGTTATCAATAACTACAGCTTCTGAAGGGTATGTTATTTTCGGAACAACCCATTTATCAGAAAATTTAGTATGCATGTAATCAAATTCAAGAACACTATCCCTACAGGGTTTCAAATCAAGATCTAATAAGAATGCCCGTTTCCAAGAATTTAATGACTTATTACTTGCTTCAATTTCCTTAAGTTGCCTCCTAATATCTTCTTCATGCATGACATAATTCCTAAAGGCATCAAGTGTACTTTGCTCTAAATAAACCCTACAAAAACCCAAATAGCTTTTTTTATATCCAAAGAATCTTGCCCGCTGCTGTATAGTATCAGCATTTCCGACACCAATACCCCTAGGCATATATGTTACTGTCAGTCCTTCAACTGTAAATCCTCGATCAACCGCAATTCCACCAACCAAAATCCATCCATATTTATGTTGCCAGTCTATCGCCGGTGTTTTATTAGTTCTTGCATTAACTTCAACTATCTGAGTACTTTTAAATGCAATGCTAAAGGAATTTATAATCTTATCAAATGATGGTAGAACTGTTGTTGTATTTAAATGATTGTAAGATTCTCTAAATTCGTTTAGAAGATCAATTTTATCCGGATCATCATCACGTAACGATAAGCACCTGTGCCATTCATCGAATATACCTCTAACCCAGCCATAATATTCTTTGTGCTGGGAAGTCAGATGAGATGGATGCACAAGCATTGAGCGGTTACCTGTATTGCCGGACTCACTAATGCCTACAGTTACGCCAACCATGAATATGCGTAGGGCATCTAGCAATGATGAAGGAGGATGGCTTAAAGGATTATCTTTCGTCGGAACTTCGCTTGGTGGAATAATATTAATATGTGCAGAGTTCGACCCAAAAAAATCACGACCACCAACATAAGCATCGCCTGGTTCTAATACTTTCACAAAGTTAGGTGACAAGGAATCTATAATACTTATAAGAAGAGGTGCTTGAGGCGTAGCTGTATATTGTAAATAGGTATGATTTGGTAAAGCTTTTCTTAGTCTCATTAAGCAACTATATGTTGCACTCTCTTCTCCCTGAGAAACTCCAGTATTTAGACTAACCTGATCTGCCTCATCATCAATAATAAGGACCGATGTTCCGTTCAAATCTAAAGCTTCAAGTATTTCAGCTAACTTGTTGATTCTTTTGTGATTTTTAAGGACGGTAATAAGGATGGTTTGTTTATATATATCCTCAGTAGACGAATCTTTAGATATGGATAATGTACTACGGATGACCTGCCCCGCAGTATCATAAGAGGACGGATTTTCTAGTTGTACCCATCTCCGGCCTCGTCTTGAATCATTTAGCCCCAAATCTTTTTTTAATCGACTCGAGGATTGTGCAAGCAGAGGA
The DNA here is from genome assembly GCF_048452805.1 of Pantoea sp. K16. Classification (NCBI taxonomy): domain Bacteria; kingdom Pseudomonadati; phylum Pseudomonadota; class Gammaproteobacteria; order Enterobacterales; family Erwiniaceae; genus Pantoea; species Pantoea sp. K16. Next base: position 39,675 of record NZ_JBLWNV010000004.1, read on the forward strand.
TTTGATGTCCCTGCAACAACAATTACCATATGAAAACCGTTATCCCTTGCAAGCGCAGCAACAGTCTCAAAGGACATAGTCTTGCCACTTTGCACATAGCCAACAACAAGACCAGTTTCTTGCCCATTTTCTATTTCAGGAGAAACTCCGCGGGATAATATTGAAATAGCATCTTCTAGTAACTTTTCTTTAGCACCATCCGGCATACCACTCTGATCTAAAAAGGCTTCAGTTTCTTTCCCCTTTTCAGGAGACCAATTCATTCCGTTATTATTGTAATCATGTCTATTTTCTAAGCTCATTTATGTTTACCTATTCGAAAATACATCTCGTAAGATATCATTCATGTTTCGCCTTACTGTTCCAGCTTTACTGACACCTGAGTCCCTAGCCAATACTTCAGCTATAGCAAGAGCAGCCCCCACGCGAAACATAATTTCGGAAACATCTCCATCTTTTTGAGCGAACTGAATCATTAGAGGATGGGACATCGACATTTGAATATGTAACCGTCGACATATATCACCTATCCTCCCAGAATCACTCACTGCTAACCACTCACTATTAGAAACATCGTTCGATACTTCAATACATACAGACCAATTCTGATCACGAAACGAAATATCAAAAGTTCGTTTCATTAGCTGAGACTGATATTCAATATGTTCGGCAGGAGTATCAATTAGCGCAGAGTCAAGTATGCTAGGAATTATCAATGGTAAATGATTCCTCATTTCATCTACTGAGCTATCAACAGCGTGCCCAACAAGTGAGACTAGCCTATTATCATTTCCTCTAACTCTATACCCTTCCGCCTGACGTAATAAAGGCATATCATCGCTATCTAAATTATCGCGTAACAACTTTAGAAATACCTGCTCTAACTCCCCCCATCTAAAACCGTCTTTTGTATGGCTGACTTCAACCCCATTAATATATAGCTCACCAAAAACACGCTGATATTTATAACTATTAGAATTACCAAAAATATATGCAGGACGATAAGTTTCATCGGCGCTTCCTTGAATAACCCTACCTCTTCTGAAAAGCGAAAATCCGGCTTCGCTAGTATTACCCACAGCACGTATAGCAGCAAAACCATTTACGGAGACATTATCACCAAGCTTAAAGTCGATATCTTTTCGCCAGATAAGAGGCTCTCCCTCTTTATCCTTGAAATAGGGGGCTTTTAATATTTGGGGGCCTTGATAATTTAAAACTTCCCCATTAACTTTAAGTATTAAAAGTCCCTTCACAATATAGTATCTATAGATACTAGCTAAATGACTTTTTATTTTATAGATAGTCCTTTTTACTGGGGCATGAAAAACATCATTTAAAATAACCTCCGTAAAATGTTGTTCTTCACTACCTTGAGTTTCTTTTATTGGTAGTTCATATGACTCATCCGCAATCATATTTTCAATATCAAAGTATACTGTTCTTATTATTGACTCACCAACCACAGATGTACGAATTTCCCATTTAGGAGAAAACCAACAAGCTGCACTTTTCATTCCCATACCAAATTCGGATAGACCTGTATTATCCGGTGGGATTGATGCAGGTTTGAAAGCTCTTGGAAAGTCCTCTAAAGGAATCCCAAAAGCGTCATCTTTAATTGATATTCGGGAAGGCTCAGTTGAGTCAATATTTATTTCTATAGTTACTTTTTTTAAAGAACTCGTTGCGGATTTTGCTAAGAAACTCTGTAAGGCATTGTCTACAAATTCCCCCAAAGCAAACCAGGGTTTATAATTGAGGTGCCGCAAAACGGCTAATATACTTACTCCTGGACGAATATCAACCTTTGAAAGCGCCACAATTATCTCCTTAAGCACTCTTAATTATAGGAAATGCATCTATCTTCTAAAAAATTAAAATGATTGTTATAACTCTCATCAAGTGAGGTACTTAACAACGCGTTAGCTACCCATTCGACAACTTTAGAGTTGACTGCATTACCTAACGCCTGGAAGGCTTGGGTTGGACTTTCAGGGAGCTTATTTAATTCATCAAGACACTGAAGCTTAGCACACTCATGAGGTGTCATATATCGCCTTTGCCAAGCAATAATTGGGACTTGGGTATCAGTCATGGCAATTAAGCTTGGAGCAGTGGTTCTTCTTTTAACTCTCACACCAGAGGCTCTGAACTGTAGAACATAGTTCCAAATATTCCTCTCTTCACCATGAACATTCCATTCAAGTTTCTGAAGGCTTGACGGGAACCTTAAAATATCGGGTAACCATTCATCTATCCAGCTTTTATTATCGTTATAAAACTTTCTATTTTGTCTAATAAAATTCTTTTTCCACTTTGGAAATTCAAATTCTTCTGTTCGAGCATGACTTGGCAATGCCATCCAACGATCATCCATACTTCTTCGAAGGCCAATTTTACAACCATGGCTCGCCCTGAAGCCTTTTAACCCATTAATTCCTAAACGCATTTTTCTCGCATAAGGAGTTTCATTTTCAAAAGGATAGGTTGCCCCCCACTCCATCGACCACAAGGGGAAGGAAGGAATTTCAATATCAGGAGGACAGAGTTCTAAAAACTTACTCCAAACATTTAAACAATCGATAACTTGAGGAGAAAGTGATTTCGCATCAATCGGATTATCGTCCAAAATACTATCTATCGAGGTTTCGGTATTCAGAGCTTCGGGCCATTTAAAATCGCCAAGCGGCAACAATGAGCCAACTATATATATTCGTTCACGAATTTGGGGAATACCAAAATGATGCGGTGAAAGTTTTGCTGCATCAATACTATAGCCAAGTCCATCTTTGCCAAGCAATTGTTGGATCTTTACCCACGTTTTCCCATCATCATGTTTCAACAGGTTAGGGACATTTTCAAGAATGAAAAATTTAGGCCTCTTATGCTTTAAAATTTCGACTACATTGAAAAATAATCCCCCTTGTTTTGTACACTCGAACCCTAATTGTTCACCAGCCTTTGAAAAAGGTTGGCATGGAAACCCAGCGGTTAAGACATCATGATCAGGGATTATATTAAGTGGTATTTTAGTTATGTCGCCAAGAGGTCTAATACCAAAATTATCCTCATATAAGTTCTGGAGAGGCTCTTTCCACTCGACTGCAAAACGACAAACCCCACCTAATCGTTTCAGTGCCAAATGAAAACCTCCCAGACCTGCAAATAAGTCAATGAAAGTAAACGTTTTTTTATTTTCCATTCAAGCACTCTCTACAAACATAAATCAGGTGTTGTTTATTCAAACACATCAACAACTGTATATAAACACATATTTACAATATCAGGGATGCTTTGTCTTTAGCATTAAAGAAATTGAAAATAATTTCATCAGTAAAATATCTAATACTTTGAATTGTATAACAACTAACCCATTTTCACTACAGGCTCTGACGCGCTTTTAGCAACATTAGCTTAAAATCATTCGTAATGGTTTCTCTGAATTCATTCGTAACCAGAGCCTTCTGATTATCCTCTTACCCGAAGGGACTAGTCTTTTCATCCCTACTGCCCCTATCTGTCAGCGTTTAGCCTGATAAATCCTTCAAAAATCCTCCTGCTAAGCGGTGTTGTTCTGCTTCGCTATCAGAGGAACGCGGTATTGGCTTTCTCTCACTTTGAACCAAGGCTCTTACCATTACCTTTCTCGTCAAAAGCCTAAGGAATGGAAAGGATTCCTCACTCGATTAGCTATACTGATGTTACGATACATAATTAGCCATTCCCATAAATTACGTACACTTACCTTTCGGAGTTATCAGTACAAAGGGCCAATTCCTCTCTCATGAACACGACGTGCAATAATTGAATTTCACCACTTTTGCGAGCATGATCGCAATAACATCAGCCTGTTACCCGGTTCACTCCTATGCTCTCTCTCGATGCGCTGCAATCAGCCATTTCCAACGTATCTGTATGGCGTCAGGGTGACGTATGTGCTCCGCATAAACCATTGTTGCTGTTGTATGTGTTATCGCAGTACAAAGCAGGCCACCCGCGCCTGTTTAACTTCGGCCTTGAGATCTACAAACCGCTTACCCGCCTGCTGAAAGAGTTTGGTCCCAAGCGGCGTACTGACTATCCAAATATGCCTTTCTGGCGGCTTAGAACTGACGGCTTCTGGGAGATTGTCAATGCAGAAAGTTGCAAACCCCGTAGAGGCAACACCCAGCCGACCAAGAAATAACTGATTGATAACCAAGTAGCGGGCGGCTTTGATGAAGCCGCTTATCAAAGGCTATCTGGCATTGCCGGATTACAGCCAATGGAGGCTGGAGCAGTGAACTCACACTATTACGCTTCCCCCCTTCGCTGATTTGGGAGGTTCTACACCAACGTCCTGCAATCTTTAGTGGAACAGTTACGCCGTTAACGGAAGCGCTAAAAGAGACAGAGGCCATAGTTTCAGGAGACGCGCCTGTGGAACAATCACCCACAGAACCAGATGGCATACCACTTTTGGGCACAGCATTCTGGCAGTGGCTGGTTGATAACTGCCGGGCGCAGCATCTGGAAATAAACGAACCCAGCGCCCGGATCCACACCGTCGCCGTGACGGCGTTTCTGGTCACTCCCGGTATTTTCAAACTCTGGCTGGACGCCTGCAGCCAGAATGTACCTGCGGAGCGCTGGCGGGAAGTACAGAAAGGATTTCAGAATCTGCACCTTCACCGAAAAAGAAAAAACGGCCTCAACATCTGGCACTGCGCCATTGTCGGTCCGCGCCGTAGTTCATGCCTGAAGGGATATCTTATCGACGATCCCACACCGCTTTTTGAAGATGACATTCCCTTCAATAATCCTCATCTCTTACTCAGTGAAGTAGAAGGTGTAAATGACCTTTGAAAAACTCCTGGAAGAGTTTTTTTTGCCCGTTTGTTGCGCCCTGATACCCAGGACTGCTATGGCACGGCGGTAAATCAGTTTACCAACTGGCGCAACGTCCTGCCCGCCGAAGTCACGCCTCATATGGTACTGGAGTGGCACAGCTATCTGTTAAATGTGCGCGGTATCAAGCCGGTGACCTGTAATCACTATATGCGCCATATGAGGCATTATATAACTTTGCGATTGAATAGGGCCTTCTGGAGCAGTTTATCAATCCGTTTCATAAAACATCGCTTCGGGAATCCTGCAAGCAAAAAGACCCTGTCCCGCGAGCAGATCCTCGCCTCACGCAAAATACTGAACCATTTTATTGAACAGGAGAATACATAGCGAGGCTACCGTTCACCGTACTATCCGGCCTGGTTCTGGCTGGCTATGGTCGAAACGTTCAACTACACCGCTATCCGTTTGAACCAGCTTATTCATCTGCGTGTCAAAGATGTCGATCTGGTCTATGACACCACGTTTATTCAGAGTGAGGGCAGTAAAAGCCATGATGAACATATTGCTCCCATAGCCTCACGGCTACGACCTTATCTGGAGCATTTACTTGCCGAGGCTGAAACGCATGGCATGCGTGCAGGCGAGCAGTTGTTTAATATCAACCAATTCAGTCGGCGGACGCTACGGCAGGGCAAAGTAATGACGGAACATCAGGTCAGTTATTTCTTTGCCAAACTCAGCGATGCCTGCCACAGCCGTTTTTAATCGCACTGCTACCGGCATACCGTTGCTACCGAACTGATGCAGAAACTAGAGCAAAATCTGTATGTCACGCAGAAACTGCTTGGCCACCGTGATATTAAGGTGACGCTAAGCTATAATGAACACAATGTCGAGATGCTCAGAAGTTGCGTGGAGAGAGATTGACAAAACAGGAAGTGAGTGAAAAGATCCGGCCCGAGGTTTTATAAACAAAAAAGCCGGAGATGCGGCTTTTTTCAATTGCCGTCAACGTCCAGCTTCATTGTACAACATACTGATTGTTTTAGTTTTTTCCTTTACCCACACTATTTTTGGTGCCGAAGGCCGGAATCGAACCGGCACGCCTCGCGGCGGTTGATTTTGAATCAACTGCGTCTACCGATTTCGCCACTTCGGCACTGAAGGGTATGCGGAAAACGTTGAGGATTATACCGTTACCCCCTGTTTCCGCAACCCTTATCCGCAGGCAGTGGTGCAACTGCTGAAAAAACCGTCTCTTGGGTTCTCCGGGACGCTGCATGACAACCTTGTCAGAAATTCTTCACTCACCCTCGCCGCTGCAAAGCACTCACGTCGGCCATCATGTTTCACTGGCATATCAAAAGTTCTAACCCGATACAGGCTTCACGTCCGTTACCAGCGTCGGCAGATCCCAGGTGCCGCCCGCATGGATATAACGACACATGCCGGTCCCACCGTCATAGCTTTTGCGAAAAGCCTTGCCGTTCCACACCCAGCTTTCCTGACTCATGCAGTCACCAATACCGCGGCCTTTCTGCACATTGGTAATCTCGCCCTTGTCGTAATCCGACCCGGAAATCGTCACCAGCACTGGCGTGCCTTTGAGTTGGTTATCAATGACCCAGTAACCATATCCTTCGTTATAAGCGGCACGCCAGCAGAGCGCCGAAAGCAAAGCGTGTGTTTCATCCAGCGGCGTAAGAGTGAGTCCGTCGGTTTCCGGATCGCTGTTTTCTGCAGGTGAATACAGGCTGTCGCACGTGTCATCGTCATTGTGATTGACCGTAGAAAGCAGTCGGGTTTTCAGCGCGTCGATTTCTGGTGCGGTCAGCAAACGGGGTTCACCGCTGAGGGTTTTTGCCGCCTGAATAACCGGTGCGGGCACAGCCTTAGCCACGCTGCTTTCCGGTTTATTGCCTTTTTTAGTGAGCGCACCTGGCGTGCCGATACGGCCCTGCACATCGTCCGCTTTCAGCAGCACGGCATAAGCGCCCTCGCCGGAAAGCAGGAAAGGCTTTGTGCCGCCTTTAAATTCGACTTTACCGCTGCCTTTGACGGCGCTGATTACCGCAGAGGTCTGGCTTGCCGAAAGCCGCCAGTTATCGTCAGCCGCCACCAGATCGCCGGCTGATTTTCCGTTGATCCACAGCGTCAGTTTTTCCGCCGGTTTGCTATCATCTTCGGTGTCGCCCAGCGTCACTTCTCCCACAGTCTCCGTTGCAGGTCCAGCGGCACGGGTGAGCAGAATGGAGCCGGACGGATCCTCTTCTTTGGCATAACCCGCAATACGGCAGGTCATGGTGTTATCACAGACAACTTCCCAGTCTTTGTGCTCAAGCGTTTTTCCGCTCTGGGCGGCCTGAGCCGACAGGGAGAACGCCGCCAGCACGAAAAGCATCGGTTTACAGTTCACTTTATTCCCTCAGGTTTTATTTCTGCCAGGCCTGCGCAGATATTTCCTGATTATACCGAAGAAGATATAACGCCGTTGTCCGTTTTTTACTGCCCCCACAAACGCAAAAGAGCCAACCTCGCGGTTGGCCCCTTCTTGCATCTTGCATGCTCAGCATCGGGCATCAGCGGTGCCCATTAGCGCCTGTTGTTGTCAGGATAAGCGCCTCAATGCGAGTGATCGTGCAGTTTGTTCCCGACCTTATCCTTCACTTCGCTGGCTTTCTCACTCACCTTCTCAGTCAGGCTCTCTTTGTGGTCACGGTTATGTGCACCTGGTGACTGCGTGCCTGCTGCGGCGGTCGCAGGTTTTACCCCTGCGGTCGTACCCGGCAGTTTGCGCTCCAGACCACCTCGGGCATGGTCGATATCCACTTCCTGACGACGCACCGTGTCGTTAATCGTCTCGGTACGATCGCTGCCGTCGGTACGCACCACTACTTCTTCTTTCACGTGGGTCGTTTTGTTGATTACCGGCTGCTCATGCGTCTCAGCGACCTCGACGGTTTTCTCTGACCAGTCCACTTCACCAGCCAGCGCGGGTTCATTCACCGAACGGCGGAAGATGTCAGCGTGCTGCTCATGCAGCGAAATATCTTCAGATACGGTATCGGTCACGGTATAGCGGCGTACGCGGGTGGAACCTTCGCTCACCAGACGTTTACCCACTTCCACCTGCTCTTCGGCCAGGCGCAGAATATCGGCTTCGCTCTCATCACCGGTCAGTGAAGTGCGTCGTGGTTCAACCTGGCGGTCGTTGGTCTCACCGGCAAACTGCTTGCCTGCCGTCGTCGGATTGATACCCGGCGCGGTGGTGCCATTCTCAACCGAGCTTTGCATACGTGACGGTACGTCCACCGAGTCATGAGAATGGAGAATGGTCATGGCGCGAGCCAGCTTCTCCTCCTCGGTGCGGATGGTCAGCACTACGCCGCCCTTGTCCATCGCTCTGGTGTAAACATCGGCCTGCTCTTTATCAACGGAGTGACCAAACAGACGCTGCCAGATGCTCGGATGGCGGATAGAGTGTCCTTCCTTCTGCAAACGTTCTCCACTGATAAGACTGATGTCCCGATCAGAAAAGCCTGCTTTCACGAGATTTCTTTTCGCGGCCTCTGCCTGATTTGCAGAATCGAACAGTGTTACGATTTTTTCATGTGCCATGATAGGTTCCTCTCTGTTAGCTAATTTGATCGTCATCTCTTTCAACGTTCACCTGCTGCTCACGTCGGGTCACCACTTCCTGAAAAGGAACATTCTCCTGCACTTTTCGGATGTGGATCTCCTCTTTAAGCACCAGCTTTCTGACGATTTGGATTTCTTCCTCTACTACCGGGACAATCAGTACACCGTTCTCTTCCCTGATTTCGGGCATCGTTTCAACGGGTTGCGCTTTCGCTACATGCTCAACCTCAACCTTCTCCCGGTTAAGCAGTGTACTGATGACCTCGTCATGCTCAGTTGTGGAACGGGTAACACGGACATGTCCATCCACAATCTTTTGCTTCGTCAGGGCTATTTGCTCTTCAGCGAGTTTAAGCGTGACCTCTGCATTATTATTGTGCTCTGGCTGTCCAGCCATAATATCGCTCCCGTTAAATTAAATATCTGCCACAACTGCCTGACACAGTGATTAAGCATGAACACTCTGGCTGATTTCGCAAGCCGGAATAATAAAAAATCCCGCTAACTCAATTTAATTACGGTACAAAAAACCGCATCAAAAAACAGCAATCCGGCTTAAATCACAGCTACGCTAAAAATAAAAAATAACTAAAATACATGAAGTTATATTAATATTATTTCGCAGGTAAATATTACCAGACCAGACGCAAGCGCTTAGAAAACACGCTATAAGCAAAGCGGTAACTTTAATTTAAACCAGGACAATTCCTGATAAAAATCGTGAGGATATTAAATAATATTTCCGCGGGATGTGCTTATTACTGCCTTCAGTTAATCACTTCACAGAATAATAACACCCACAAGCATCTGAATATTTTATCGCTCTTATTACAGAAGATTCCCAAAGTGCTATTTAAGACGCTTTTTATAAAAGGAAGTCAGGAACTTTCTGCCCGTCAGCCTTTCTTAGGAAAACTGAATAAGCACATACCGAGGTTGAAATGAAGCAAGCACAACGCAGTGCGTGGGGATGGGGACTGGCGGCACTTCTGGTCGCAGGCAGTGCATCAGCGGCAAGCTGGCAGGATCAGCTGAGCAGTGCAGCGTCACAGCTCAGCCAGCAAAACAACGGCAGCAGCACCGGCACCACGCAGCAGAATGGCGGCATGTCGCTTTCTACCATTACCAGCATGCTGGGTGGCGGCGATAAAGCGGTCAGCGCCAACAGCATGACCAACGCCGCTGGTGTGATGCAGTACTGCGTCGAACACAACGTGGTGAAAAACAACGTGCAGTCGGTCAAAGACCAGGTGCTGAGCAAGCTCGGTCTGAACACCACCACCGCGCAGGAACAGAAAACCGATTACACCCAGGGCGTGGCCGGTCTGCTGAATACCGGTAATGGCCAGCAGTTGAATCTGCAAAGCCTGAGCAACTCACCGATGGGTGAGAAGCTGAAAACCAAAGCCTGTGACGTGGTGCTGAAGCAGGGCAAAAACTTTATCTCCTGATCACCTTCCCTTCTCTCTCCCCTCTCAGCTCTGAGGGGAGCGTTAAACGCCCCCCATGCTGTGACGCCTGACATTCCCTTAACCTGGGGTTGAGCGCTATAGTGTTGTTTTGATTTCTACAGGACAGCACGCATGAAAGGCATCAACATCGCACTTTACTTCGACCCCGATCAGATTCAGGCCTGCGTTCACGAACAGGACGACAGCTATGTCACCAAAAAATTCGAGTATGACGATGGCGTGATTGAAGAGATCTACCAGTGGCTGGAGCAGTACGAACCCAAACGTACCCACATCTGCGTGATTGAAAACGAAACCGCCGAGCTGCTGGCGGATGAGCTGGTCGACAGCGGCTTTCGCGTCCATCAGGTCACCATGCATCAGCTGCTGAGCTGGTTCGCCACTGAGCCGCCTTCCACGCCAGACGGCACGCCGATGCGCGCTATGCTGCGCTTCCTGGAAGATGAACATCCGCGTGAATATGAGTCGCGCACGCCGCAGACCGAAGCGCTGATGGAGATGTTCGACGAGCTGGACGCGCTGGAGATGGTGGATGACGCCGACGACGAAGACGCGCTGCCAGGCGATCTGCTGCGCGCCATGAAGAAGCACAAAATCACCGCCAGCGCCGCGGCCCAGCGTCTGCTGCCGGACATCAATGAGCGTATCCGCGAGCATCTGATGCAGTATCCCGAACTGATGACGCCTGAAATCCTGCAGGACTTCTTCCCGGAACTGCTTGAGGCGCTGGAGCGTCCGAAGCACTAATCACCACGGAAAAGGCGATTTGTCATGCTGGAGTTAATTAAAGCAGTCAGCCTGGGGCTGGTGGTGATCCTGCCGCTCGCCAATCCACTCACCACCGTGGCGCTGTTCCTGGGGCTGGCGGGTGAGATGAACTTCCAGGAGCGCAACCGACAGGCGCGCCAGGCTTCTATCTATGTCTTCGCCATCATGATGGTGGCGTGGTACGCGGGCAGCGCGGTGCTGAATACCTTCGGCATCTCCATTCCTGGCCTGCGCATGGCGGGCGGCCTGATCGTCGCTTTTATCGGTTTTCGGATGCTGTTCCCGGCTAAACCTGCCGGCCATTCTGTCGAAGCAAAGCAGAAACTGGATGAGCTGGATGAAGCCAAAGAGCCGGTGAATATCGCCTTTGTGCCGCTGGCGATGCCGAGTACGGCGGGGCCGGGTACCATTGCGATGATCATCTCCTCTGCCTCGACGGTAAGAAGCGGCGTCGACTTTCCGGCCTGGGTCATCACCGTCGCGCCAGTGCTGATCTTCCTGCTGGTGAGTCTGATTCTGTGGGTTTCACTGCGCAGTTCTGGTGCCATCATGAAGCTGGTGGGTAAAAGCGGCATTGAGGCGATATCGCGCCTGATGGGATTTTTACTGGTCTGTATGGGCGTGCAGTTTATCATTAACGGCGTGCTGGAAGTGGTGCGCACCTTTCACTAATCCGGGATTTCCCCTCTCCGAACGGGCAGAGGGGAAAGCTCGATTACTTCAGCGTTTTACGCACTTCAGCAACCTGATCTTTGCTCACCGCTGGCGCGGTGTTGCTCCAGCCCTGACGAATAAAGGTCGCCAGCTGCGCCACCTCTTCATCACTCAGACGCTGACCAAAGCCTGGCATCGCCAGTTTCGAAGGGGCCTTCGCGGTGGAAGGCTGCTGTGCGCCGGCCAGGATGGTGTGGATCAATCCGGTTGGATCCTTGGCATTGACGATCGTCGCCTGATCCAGCTCAGGGAAGATCCCCGGGGCGCCTTTGCCGGTCACGAAGTGACAGGCACCGCAGTTATCCAGATAAAGACGCTCGCCTTCGCTCAGGTTCTTCGCGGCAGTGAGTTTCGCTTCCGTTGCCTGCTGCGCCTGCACGTTATACGCCTGCAATGGCGGGTTGCCGCCCAGGAACTTCAGGTAGGCCGCGATGGCTTTCAGATCGGCGTCGGTCATGTGTGAGCTGCTGTGCTCAATCACCGAGGTCATCTCGCCGCCCACCGCCGCTTTATCGTTACGGCCGGTCTGCAGGTAGTCCACCACTTCCTGCTCGCTCCAGCGCGGCAGGCCACGCAGTGACGGCACATCCCAGTTGTTCAGGCTGCCGCCTGCCAGGAATTTATCGTCACCGCTATCCAGCGCTTTCTCGTTCATGCCCAGACCGCGCGGCGTATGACAGCTGCCGCAGTGGCCAAGACTCTCCACGATATAGGCACCGCGGTTGACCTCTGCTGACGCACCACCAATCGGCTGGAACGGCTTATCCGAGGCGAACGCCCAGTTCCAGAAACGCATGCCCCAGCGCTGGCTGAACGGGAAGCTCAGATCGGTTTCCGGCGGCTGTTCTGCGCTTGGCTGCACGCCTTTCATGAAGTAGACGTAAAGCGCGTGGATGTCGGCATCACTGATTTTGGCGTAATCAGGATAAGGCATCGCCGGATAGAGATGCGAACCGTCCGGTAATACCCCTTTGCGCACCGCGTCAGAGAACTGCTGCTCGCTGTAGTTGCCAATACCGTGCTGCTTATCGGGCGTGATGTTGGTGGAGAAGATGGTGCCAAGGTTCGACTCAATCGCCAGCCCGCCTGAATAGTCAGGCTTGCCAGGCAGTGAGTGGCACGCCATGCAGTCGCCCAGCCGCGAGAGATATTCGCCCTGCTTAATCAGTTGCGCTTCATCTTCGGCGTGAGCCGGCAGCGCAAATCCGCTGGCTAACAGCACCGCGTTGGCAAAGATAAAAGATTTCAGTTTCAGCTTATTCATGCGCTTATGCCTGTACCAGTGGGCCGGGATTTTTCAGATACTGATCTTTGATCGCCTGTGCCGCCATCAGGGTGATCGCACCGATGGTATCGGTCGGGTTCGCCTGGAAGTTCTGCGGGAAAGCGTTGCCGCCCGGCACAAAGACGTTATGCACGTCCCAGCTCTGCAGATACTTGTTCAGCGCCGAGGTTTTCGGGTTATCGCCCATTACGGCACCGCCCACGTTGTGGGTAGAGACATATTTGGTCAGATCGAAATCCGCACCCATTGGCAGGAAGCTCATGCTCATGCTGTCAGGGTTCAGCTCTTTCGCGATATTACCGACGATGCCTTTCAGGTGCTGCTGCAGCTTCAGCTCATTCTCTTTCCAGTTGAAGGTCATGCGCAGCAGTGGCAGGCCACGGTGATCGTTGTAGTTCGGATCGAGATCCAGATAGATATCGCGGTAAGACTGACAGGTGGTGGTAATGCTGATCTTCATCGAATGACCGTACCACTCCTCCAGACCTTCCTTGTATCCCATACCCCAGGTCGGCGTGCCTTTTGGCAGCGCGGTGCTGATCGGCGTACCGGTCGCCTGTGAGCTGTGGATCTTCGCGCCGCCGAGGAAGCCAAGTGATGGGCCGTCGAAGTTGCCTGGCGAGATATCGTTAAACATCTGGCCGGTCGCGCCCGCCGTAGCGTACGGATTGAAGTTTTTATCTTTAAAGAACAGCGTTGCGCCGCCGTTGGACAGGAACGCGTAGTTACGCCCTACCACACCCTCTTCGGTAATCGGGTTGTAAGGCTTGCCGATGCCGGAGAGCAGCATCAGTCGCACGTTGTAGAGCTGGAAGCTGCTCAGCACCACGATTTTCGCTGGCTGGAAGCACTCGTTGCCCTGTGCATCGATGTAGATCACGCCTTTCGCGGTTTTCTTATCATCGTTCAGCACGACCTTGATCACTTCCGCATTCACTTCATAGGAGAAGTTCGGCATACGCTTCAGTGAATCCATTACGGCGGTCTGCGGCGACGCTTTGGAGTAGTTCAGGCAGGGATATTTACTGCAGTAGCCGCAGTAGTTGCACGGCGCGATCTGGTTGCCGTACGGGTTTTTCCACGCACGCGACACACAGGCCGACGGGTTCGGGAACGGATGGTAACCGAGTTTGGTCGCCACCTCTTTGAACATCACGTTGTTCAGCGTGTCATCCAGCGCAGGCAGCGGATAAGGCTCAGAACGCGGGCCTTCAAACGGATCGCCGCCTTCCAGAATTTTGCCGCGCAGGTTGCCGGTGTTACCCGACTGGCCGCAAATCAGTTCGAATTTATAGTAGTAAGGTTCGATCTCTTCCCAGCTGAACGGGAAGTCCATCACCCGCATATCATCCTGCAGAATGCCCGGCTTGTAAGCCTCGTCGACATAGGTCTTCAGTTTGATATCGGTCGGTGTCGGACGGATCAGTACTGCGGTCCAGTGCAGGCCGGAACCGCCTACGCCGGTGCCCGGTGCAAACGCACCCCATTTACGGGTTGGCAATGCCGTCTGGCTGCTGTTGTAGCGCACGGTGACCGCCACTTCGGCGGGGGTGGCAAACACTTTGTTGCGTACCGCATAGGCGTATTCGTCCGCCGGTTTCGGGTAGGCGAATTCGTCATAATCGCGATCGCCGCCGCGCTCAAGGGCGCGCACGTCCAGACCTGCCAGTGCCAGCTCGATGCTCATCAGCGAGCCTGCCCAGCCGAGGCCGCAGACCACGACGTCGACTTCTTTTTTAGTAACCTGTGCCATGATAATCCTGTTTCAAATACCTGATGTGGACGCGCCCTACGCGCGTTCGCCCTTCACACTGACCGGACCCAGCGGATAAGGAACGTTGTGCTGTTTCACCCATTCGGTGAAGCTGGCACGCGCGCCGGGGAAGCCGATGGCGATCCAGGCTTTCATGCCTTTATTACCGCCGTACATCGGGTCAGCAAGGTAGCCATGCTTGGTATCGGAAAGCAGCTGGCTGAAGAAATGCGCAGGCTTAAGATCGGCTTCGCCCAGTGCGGCAAAGTCGATCTCGTTTTTGTTTACCTGGGTCAGTACCGCATCTTTCTCTTCCAGCGTCAGTGCATGAAACGCTTTCTGATGGGTGTTCTGCGACCACTGATTAATCAGCCGGATACCGGTCTGATACATCTGCTGTGGGCGGAACGGGATCTGGTAACCCATGGTTGCGGGCGCCTGTGTATTGAACGGCCCCTGCATGTAGATTTCGCTGCCAAACGCTTCGCTGTGCAGCTGCTGATCGATAAAGATCGGCACGTTAGTTTCCAGCGCGCCCGGCGCTTTGCCTTTGCCGCCCGCCGGAATCAAACGGTCAGTGGCGGCCAGGATAAACTGCCACTCATCGGCACTAAAAAAGATCGGTTTGTAATCGGCTAACTCCGGAGCGGCCATCTCTGCCGCCTGTGCCGCAGTAATGCCTTTGAAGACCAGTTCACTTAATGGCAACGCCAGCAGTGAACCGAGCAAAAATTTACGCCTGGTGGTGGGTTTTTCTAAAAGCATATCCGCACGACTCTCATCTGCTAAATACCCGCTTTATTTGTTATGAAGCTGAAAGGCTGAGTGCAGGCGGAAAATTCCCCGCAGAGATTAACGCACGCGGCACAGACGACGGCAGAACAGACAAGGGCAGGTAGAATTATGGTTCGGTGACTAACGGAACTTATCGGTTAATAACCTGGCAATCTTAGGGATATAGATATGTCTGAATGTAAAAATTGAATTTAAGATGTGTCTTAGTGAAAGTTTATCATGGTGTTGCGAAAGGGTTGCAGAGAGGTAAAAGATTTACAGCGCGGAAATCGGGGGTAAAACCGCATAAACATCGGGTATTTAACTCTTTTAACGCAGGATTGAGGGTTATTATTTTCGCCCTGACATCATCACGCCAGATAACCGATAAAAAAATATCATACTTCCATACAAGAGAATCATTCTCATCGTTAACACTATAGTGACTTTGATAGTCATACAATCAGACTGTGCGCAATTTGTGATCGGCTGAGTAAAACCGGCTTTATTCCGCCCGCTGTAAAATGACAATAAAATAATTACTGACCGGCATTATCTTATTTTGTCTCTTTGCCTGAATGACTACGCTAATAATTGTGCAAAGCTCATAAGAAACCCGCATTTGGAGATTATCCGGCGCCCGATAGAGTAAAGCTATCAACGACTCAGGATAACCCTCCATGCGAAAAACACTCTTGTCCCTGTTTACGGCTCTGGCACTGGTTCACCCGGCACACGCCGCCACGCCTGGCGACACGCTGGTGATTGCCGTTCCGCTTGATGGCATCATCAGTTTCGACCCGGCGGAAAGTTTTGAGACCGTCAGCAACAGCAGCCAGCGCAATATCTATCAGACACTGCTGGAGCCGGATCATCAGAATCCGCAGCAGCTCTCACCGCTGGCTGCCACGCGCTGGCAGGCAGGCAAAACGCCTCATAGCCTGGTGTTTGATCTTAATCCGCAGGCCCGCTTCGCCAGTGGTCATCCCGTGACTGCACAGGATGTGGTCTTTTCATTAACCCGCGCGGTAAAACTCAATAAAGCGCCCTCTTTTATTCTGGGTGAATTTGGCTGGACGCCAGAAAATATCGATCAGCAGTTCACGGTGATCAACGACCACCAGCTTGAGCTGCGCTGGCCAGCGGAGATCGGCAGCGATCTGGCGTTGCGCCTGCTGACCGCGCCGGTCTCCTCCATCGTCGACAGCAAACTGGCACAAGAGCACGCCAGCAACAACGATTACGGCAATAGCTGGCTGAAGGTGCACTCCGCCGGCAGCGCCGCCTATGCCATCAAACAGTTTGTGCCGCTGCAGGCGCTGGTGCTGGAGGCCAATCCCCACAGCAGCCAGAAGCCGCATCTGAAGCGGGTATTGCTGAAAGGTGTGGCCGATCCGGGCAGCCGCCGTCTGCTGATCCAGCAGGGTGATGTGGATGTCGCCTATCAGCTCGGCCCGGATCAGATTACCGCGCTGAAAAATGTGGCGAATGTGCGTGTCGACGCCTTCCCGTCCAGCCTGGTTTATTACATCGGCTTTAACACCCAAAGCCCGCAGCAACCGGCGCTGGGCAATCCGGCGCTTTGGCAGGCGGCGCGCTGGCTGGTTGACTATGACAGCCTGGCGAACCAGCTGCTGAAAGGTCAGTACCGCATTCATCAGAGCTTCCTGCCGGATGGTTTCGATGGTGCGCTGAACACGACACCGTTCCATTACGATCTGAAAAAGGCGCAGGCGATACTTCAAAAAGGCGGCATTAAACCTGGCACCCATATCGCGCTGACGGTGGTAAACCAGCCGCCTTACATTGATGTGGCGCAGGCACTGCAGGCCAGCTTTGCCAAAGCGGATGTGCAGCTTGATATCCAGCCGGTGGCGGAATCGGAGCTGTGGAGCAAAATGCGCAGCCGTGACTTCCAGGCCATCTTTACTTACTGGGGCGCGGACTACATCGATCCCAATACCAATGCCAGCACCTTTGCCTATAACGTGCCGGGCGGCGGCAAAACCCTGGCGTGGCGCGTCGGCTGGACGATTCCGGAGCTGAGTGCACAGACCCGCGCCGCCGCCGGAGAGAGCGATGCGGTGAAACGTCGCAACCTCTACACCGGGCTGCAAACCCGCATCCAGCAGGATTCGCCGTTTGTCATGCTGTTACAGGGCGCAACCCAGGTGGCGGTGCGCAGCAATCTCAGTCACCTGCAGCAGGGCATCGGGGTCAGCCTGCTCAATTTTGAAGAGGTGCAGAAGTAAACCACTGTTGCTGGCCGCTGCTCCCCGGGCAGCGGCCTTTTTTTGGTGAATAGTTCTCCTCCTGTGCCGCTCCGGCTTGCTATCCTTCAGGCATAACCTTCAGCCTGAGAGTGGAAAATCATGACTTCCCCGCTACTGATTGCCCGTACGCCAGACGTCGAACTTCATCTGTTGCCGCAAATGGCCAACCGCCACGGCCTGATCACCGGCGCGACCGGCACCGGTAAAACCGTTACGCTGCAGAAACTGGCTGAATCGTTCTCCGCCAGCGGCGTGCCGGTTTTTATGGCTGATGTTAAAGGCGATTTGACCGGCGTGGCGATGGCTGGCCAGTCCAGCGAAAAGCTGCAGGAGAGGCTGGAGAAAATCGGCGTCACCAACTGGCAGCCGCAGAGCAATCCGGTGGTGCTATGGGATATCTTCGGCGAGAAAGGCCATCCGGTTCGCGCTACCGTCTCCGATCTCGGGCCGCTGCTGCTGGCGCGACTGCTGAACCTGAATGAGGTGCAGAGTGGCGTATTGCAGATTATTTTCCGCATCGCCGATGACCAGGGTTTGCTGCTGCTGGACTTCAAAGATCTGCGCGCCATGACTCAGTACATCGGTGACAACGCCAAAAGCTTCCAGACCCACTACGGCAATATCAACAGCGCCTCGGTCGGCGCCATCCAGCGCGGATTACTGACGCTGGAGCAACAGGGCGCGGAGCACTTCTTTGGTGAACCGATGCTGGATATCGCCGACTGGATGCGCGTCGACAGCAACGGCAAAGGCGTCATCAACATCCTCTCTGCTGAGAAGCTCTACCAGATGCCAAAACTCTACGCCACCAGCCTGCTGTGGCTGCTGTCGGAGCTTTATGAGCATCTGCCGGAAGCGGGCGATCTCGATCAGCCAAAGCTGGTGTTCTTCTTTGATGAGGCGCACCTGCTGTTTACCGACGCGCCGCCGGTGCTGCTGGAGAAAATAGAACAGGTCATGCGGCTGATCCGCTCCAAAGGGGTCGGCGTCTGGTTCGTCACCCAGAACCCGGCGGATATTCCCGATCGGGTGCTGGGCCAGCTCGGCAACCGCGTTCAGCACGCCCTGCGCGCCTTCACCCCCAAAGATCAGAAAGCGGTAAAAACCGCCGCCGATACCCTGCGCGCCAATCCGGCGTTTGACAGCGTCGAGGCGATTCAGGCGCTGGGCACCGGCGAAGCGCTGATCTCCTTCCTGGATGCCAAAGGCAGTCCGTCGGTGGTAGAGCGCGCCATGGTCATTGCGCCCGGCTCACGTATGGGTCCGGTCACAGGCGATGAACGCAACAGCCTGATCAACCATTCACCGCTCTATGGCAAATATGACAGCGAAGTTGATCGCGAATCGGCATTTGAGAAGCTGCAAAAAGGGTTTCAGGCCGCCAGCGATAAGGCCAGTGCGCCTCCGGCGAAAGGCGACGATGTCGCGGTAGATAACGGCATTCTCGGCGGGCTGAAAGAGATCCTGTTTGGCCGAACCGGCCCGCGCGGCGGCAAGCACGATGGCGTGGTGCAGACCATGGCGAAAAGCGCTACGCGCCAGATTACCAATCAGATCATCCGTGGCGTACTCGGCAGCCTGCTGGGTGGTCGTCGCCGATGAAAACGGCTCTCTGCTAAGATCAGGATATGGATAAACAACACGAACTGAAACGGACGAAACGACTGGCGCTGCTGCTGTTACTGCTGGCTGCAATTACCTTTATCGTTACGCTTTTTCTGCCGCCCGGCTTCTGGGTCAGCGGCATAAAAGCGATTGCGGAAGCTGCGATGGTCGGCGCGCTGGCGGACTGGTTCGCGGTGGTCGCACTGTTCCGGCGCGTGCCGGTGCCCTTTATCTCGCGTCATACCGCCATCATTCCGCGCAACAAAGATCGTATCGGTGAAAACCTCGGTCGCTTTGTGCAGGAGAAGTTTCTTGATACCGACTCGCTGCTGAATCTGATTCGCCGTCACGATCCTTCCAACCTGCTGGCGCAATGGCTGAATGCGCCGGGCAATGCTGACCGCATTGGCCGCCATCTGCTGCAGGTCATGCGCGGCTTCCTTGATCTGACCGATGATGCGCGGATCCAGACCTTTATGCGCCGCGCAGTACATCGCGCCATCGACAAGGTCGATCTCAGCCAGACCAGCGCCCTGCTGCTGGAGAGCCTGACGAAAAACAACCGTCATCAGGCGCTGCTGGACGCGGCAATCGAACAGCTGCTGAAGCTGCTGCATAAGCCGAGTACCCGCGAGTTTATTGCCATGCAGCTGGTGCGCTGGCTGAAACGCGAGCATCCGATTAAAGCCAAAATGTTGCCGACCGAATGGCTGGGCGAGCACAGCGCCGAGCTGGTAGCAAACGCGGTCGATTCACTGCTGGATGATGTGGCGCTGGATCAGGGCCATGAGCTGCGCCTCGGCTTTAACCGGGCGGTCGACAAGCTGATCGTTAAACTGCAGAACGACCCGGAAATGGCAGAGCGTGCCGAGGAGATCAAAGGCTGGCTGAAAGAAGATGCCTCATTCAATCGTTACATCGGCGAGCTGTGGAATGATATGCGCAACTGGCTCAAGGCGGATCTCAGCAGTGATGACTCACGGGTGCAGGAGAAAGTGCGCGGTGCAGCATTGTGGCTGGGCGAAACCCTGGCGGCCGACCCGGCGCTGCGTGACTCGATGAATCAGCATCTGGAACAGGCCGCACGCAGCGTTGCACCAGAGTTTGCTGGCTTCCTGACGCGTCATATCAGCGACACCGTGAAGAGCTGGGATGCACGCGACATGTCGCAGCAGATCGAACTTAATATCGGTAAAGACCTGCAGTTTATCCGCATCAACGGTACGCTGGTTGGCGGCACCATCGGGCTGATCCTCTACCTGTTGTCGCAGCTGCCCCAGTTACTCCCGCTGCTGAGCCGATAACCGCCTGGTTTAGCCGGATTGGGGTGGATAGAGGCCAAACTCGGTGATAATGGCGCTAACAAAGCTGCGGATTTTCACCGTCTGGCGGCGGCCCGCCGGGATCAGCACATGCATGGGTCGTGCTGGCCCGGCATAATCGGGCAGCACCTGGACCAGCCGGCCCTGTCTGATCTCTTCAGAGAGAATGGAGGCCGGCCCCAGGGTAATGCCATAACCCTCCAGCGCCGCATGCAGGAGCGCTTTCCAGTCATTCGACCGCATGCGTCCCTGCGGATGTACCTCTTCAACCTTACCGGCCTGGCTGAATACCCAGCGGCAGGGTTTTGATGGCGACCAGATGCCATAAACGAGACAGGCGTGGTTCACCAGCTCCGCTGGCGTGGCGGGCACACCGTGCCGCGCCAGATAGGCTGGCGACGCGCAGGCTATCAGCCGGTAGGGCTGCAGTGGGTGGGCGATGATCGAACTGTCCGCCAGCGCACCAATCCGGATCACCACCTCATAACCCTCTTCAAACGGATCGACCAGCCGATCGCTGAGTTCAAGATCGACCTGCGTTTCCGGAAAGCGGTCAAGATAGCGGGTCACAAACGGCGCCAGGCTAAAAGAACCAAACGTGACCGGGGCGCTGACCTTCAGCGTACCGGACGGCCGCTGCTGCATATCCAGCGCGATCGCATCCGCTTCCTGCACCTCTGCCAGCACGATTTTGCAGCGTTCGTAATAGTTGCGGCCCACATCCGTCAGGCTTTGTCGTCGGGTGGTGCGATGCAGAAGTAGCGTACCGAGATGCTTCTCCAGCATGGCGATATGCTTCGCCACCATCTGCGGTGAGATTTGCAAATGCCCGGCGGCTGCGGCAAACGAGCCCGATTCCGCGACGGTAACGAACACGTTCATGCTGGTAAGCCGATCCATGATTCCCTCCTGTTGGTTGTTTATATTGCGTCTGTTTGTCGATTTATTCACCTCCTGTTTTTAATTAAGGTCAGTGCGTGAAACTCATCGAGGAGAAACGTATGAAAATAGGCATTATTGGCGCAGGCTTTGTTGGCCGGGCGATTGCAAAACTGGCGATTCAGGCGGGACATCAGGTGATGCTCAGCAACTCGCGCGATCCACGAACGCTGTTCAGCCTGAAACCGATGATTGGCTGTGAAACCGGCACCGCCACCGAGGCCGCAGAGTTCGGCGACGTGGTGGTGGTTGCCGTGCCGCTCACGGCAACGGAACAACTTCCGGCCACAGAATTGCGGGGAAAAATCGTACTTGATGCGGTCAATTACTATCCCGACCGCGATGGCGAAATTGAAGAGCTGCTCAATGGCCGCATCAGCATCAGTGAACGGCTTGCCCGCCTGCTTCCTGACAGCCGCATCACCAAGGCATTCAATGCCATCCGCATGACCGATCTTGAAACTCAGGGCCTGCCGCCGGGCGATGCTAACCGGCAGGCATTACCGCTGGCGGGAGATGATAGCGAAGGGAAAGCGATCGCCACGGCATTATATGAAGCCTTTGGATTTGATGCGGTGGATGCGGGCTCGTTAGCGGAAGGCTGGCGTTTCGAGCGTGGGACACCCGCCTATTGCGTAGCCCTGAACAGAGAGCAACTCACCAGGACACTGAAAGAGACGACCCGGCACTCCGCATAAACAGGGCATCAGCGCAGAATAAAGCCGCTGAAACCGTATCTTCCAGACGGAGACCAAACGTAAAGCGATGGAAGCCTGCCCTGAGCCTGAACACCGGTCACAAAAAAGGCCGCTTGCGCGGCCTTTTCTTTTACTGCATTCATTGCGCTTAGCGCCGCTTAATCAACATAAACATACTGATAGCGAAGAACGCAAAACTCGGCAGAATCGCCCCCAGAATCGGCGGCAGTCCGTAAACCAGGCTCAGCGGACCGAAAATCTGGTCCAGCACGTAGAACAGGAAGCCAAAGCTGATACCGGTTACGACACGCACACCCATCGACACGCTACGTAGCGGTCCGAAGATAAACGACAGCGCCATCAGCATCATCACCGCGACGGACAGCGGCTGGAAGATTTTGCTCCACATATTCAGCTGATAACGTCCCGACTCCTGGCCGCTCTGCTTCAGATATTTACTGTAGCTATGCAGACCGCGAATCGATAACGCGTCAGGATCCAGCGCAACCACACCCAGCTTGTCCGGCGTCAGATTGGTTTTCCACTCGCCACTCAGGCTCTGTGAACCGGTAATCTGCTTCGGATCGGTCAGGTTAGACTCATCAACCTGCGACAGTATCCAGCGCTTCTTAGCCGCATCCCAGGTCGCCGTCGCCGCGTAACGCACGCTCTGCAGACGACGCTGATCGTTAAAGCTGTAGATGCTCACGCCATCAATTTCGTTGTCGCCTTTAATGCGCTCGATAAAGATAAAGCTATTGCCATCTTTCGCCCACAGACCGTTCTGCGTCGACACCAGCGCACCGCCGTAAAGCTGCTGCGCCCGGTAATTACGCGCCATCTGCTCGCCCGACGGCGCAACAAACTCGCCAATCGCCATGGTCAGCAATACCAGCGGAATCGCCGTTTTCATCACTGACAGCGCAACCTGCATGCGGGTAAAGCCCGCCGCCTGCATCACCACCAGTTCACTGCGCTGCGCCAGCGCGCCCAGTCCCAGCAGCGCGCCCAACAGGGCCGCCATCGGGAAAAAGATCTCAATATCTTTGGGTACGCTAAGCAGGGTGTAGTAACCGGCGCTCAGCGCGTTGTAGCTGCCCTGGCCGGTCTTGCGCAGCTGATCGACGAACTTGATGATGCCGGAAAGCGACACCAGCATGAACAGCGTCAGCATAATGGTATTGAAAATGGTTTTACCGATATAGCGGTCAAGTACGCGAAACATCAGACCGACCCTCCGCGGGTAAAGCGGGCGCGAATCCGACGCATCGGCACCGTATCCCACAGGTTAAGGAGCACCGCCAGCACCAGATAGCTGATATTCACCACCCACATCCAGAGCGCCGGATCGAGCCGCCCTTTCGCGCCGCTCGACTTCAGCGAGCTCTGCAACAGGAAGAAAATCAGATAGAGCATCATGGCGGGCAGCATCGACAGCACGCGCCCCTGACGTGGGTTCACCACGCTGAGCGGCACCACCATCAGCGCCATCACCAGCACCGCGAACACCAGCGTCAGACGCCAGTGCAGCTCGGCCTGAAACTCAGGTGTCTTATTCGCGAACAGGTCAGTCAGGCTCGCCTGTTCTGCATCGTTAGGATCGAGCGTTGCCGCTTTATAGCCTACGATTGCCTGATAATTGGTGAAGTCGGTGATACGGAAATCACGCAGCAGAGCGGTGCCCTCAAAACGGGTGCCTTTATCCAGCGTCACCACCTGCGAGCCATCTTTATGCTGCTCCATGTGACCGCTGTCAGCCAGCACCACTGAAGGACGCGCGTTACCCTTTGGCCGTAACTGCGCCAGGAACACGTTACCAAAGTTGTTGCCCTTCACATCCTCAACAAACAGCACGGCGCTGCCGTCGCTGGAGGTCTGGAACTGTCCGGCGGCCATTGCTGCCGCACCCGGGTTCGCTTTGGCGTTCTGCGTCACCTCATCCTGATAGCGGGATGACCATGGTCCCAGCCAGATGACGTTCACGGCCGCCACTATCGAGGTAAACAGCATCAGAACCATCGCCGCTTTTACCAGGACGGCCTTACTCAGGCCGCAGGCGTGCATCACGGTAATTTCACTTTCCGTGTAGAGCCGCCCCAGCGTCATCAGGATCGCCAGAAACAGACTTAAGGGCAGTATAAGTTGTGCCATTTGAGGCACACCGAGTCCTAACAAGGTCAGAACGAGGTTTGTCGGCACTTCGCCATCCACCGCGGCACCCAGGATCCTGACTAACTTCTGACAAAAGAAGATGAGTAGCAGGATAAACAGGATAGCCAGCTGGCTTTTGAGCGTTTCCCGAACCAGATATCTAATGATGATCACGCTTAGTACGCCTGTGAAAACTTGTCTTTTTGCAGGAAAATCGCTAGTTTCAACGCTTATCAGCCATTTTTCTTCATCAATGGCCGTCGCCGTAGCTAAATTTGTATGAAAAACGCGTCCGGGTGGTGAAAAAACAACATCTTGTCACCCTGATTCATTATGACCTCCAGCAGCAGAATGTCATGCTGCGACGATGAATAAATGGGTCATGAGCGCGCTACATTCTAGCGGCAGCAGCGGCCGTTGTCTTTAAGATTCAGGAGAGTGCATGGAGTTCAGTGTAAAAAGCGGAAGCCCGGAAAAACAGCGCAGTGCCTGCATTGTCGTTGGCGTTTTCGAACCGCGTCGTCTGTCACCGATTGCCGAGCAGCTGGATAAAATCAGCGACGGCTACATCAGCGCCCTGCTGCGCCGCGGCGAGCTGGAAGGAAAAGTGGGCCAGACACTGCTGCTGCATCATGTGCCAAATATCCTGTCCGAGCGTATTCTGCTGATTGGCTGCGGTAAAGAGCGTGAGCTGGATGAACGCCAGTACAAGCAGGTCATTCAGAAAACCATTAACACGCTCAACGACACCGGCTCAATGGAAGCGGTCTGCTTCCTGACCGAGCTGCATGTCAAAGGCCGCAACACCTACTGGAAAGTGCGTCAGGCAGTAGAGACCTCAAAAGAGGCGCTCTACAACTTTGACCAGCTGAAAAGTAACAAAGCGGAGCCACGTCGTCCGCTGCGCAAGCTGGTCTTTAACGTGCCGACCCGCCGTGAACTGACCAGCGGCGAACGGGCGATCCAGCATGGATTAGCGGTCGCTGCCGGTATGAAAGCGGCTAAAGATCTCGGCAACATGCCACCTAATATCTGTAACGCCGCCTATCTGGCGTCACAGGCGCGTCAGCTGGCGGATGCCTTCAGCAAAAATGTCACCACCCGCGTCATTGGCGAACAGCAGATGAAAGAGCTGGGCATGAACGCCTATCTCGCTGTCGGGGCCGGTTCGCAAAACGAATCGCTGATGTCGGTAATTGAATACAAAGGCAATCCGGATGCGGAAGCACGTCCGATTGTGCTGGTGGGTAAAGGGCTGACCTTTGACTCCGGCGGCATCTCCATCAAGCCTGCCGACAGCATGGACGAAATGAAGTATGACATGTGCGGCGCGGCCGCCGTCTATGGCGTGATGCGTATGGTGGCAGAGCTGAATCTGCCGCTGAACGTGGTTGGCGTGCTGGCGGGCTGTGAAAACATGCCGGATGGCCGATCGATGCGTCCGGGCGACGTGCTGACCACCATGTCTGGCCAGACGGTTGAGGTGCTGAACACCGATGCCGAAGGCCGCCTGGTCCTGTGCGATGCGCTGACCTATGTTGAACGTTTCGATCCGGAAGTGGTGATTGACGTGGCGACGCTGACCGGTGCCTGCGTGATTGCGCTGGGTCATCACATCAGCGGCCTGCTGTCGAACCACAATCCGCTGGCGCATGAGCTGATCAGCGCCTCGGAGCAGTCAGGCGATCGCGCCTGGCGTCTGCCGATGGCGGATGAGTTCCAGGAGCAGCTGGAGTCCAACTTTGCCGATATGGCGAACATTGGTGGCCGTCCCGGCGGCGCGATTACCGCCGCCTGCTTCCTGGCTCGCTTTGCCCGCAAATATAACTGGGCACACCTGGATATCGCCGGTACCGCCTGGCGCTCCGGCAAGGCCAAAGGCGCCACCGGACGTCCGGTGCCGATGCTGTCGCAATTTCTGTTGAATCGGGCAGGATTGAACGGCGACGATTAAGCGCCCTCTTTTCTGACAGCAAGGGCGGATATCATTCCGCCCTTGATCTTCTGATGAGCAAACCGATGAAAAACGCAACCTTCTACGTGCTGGAAACCGATGCAACGAGCGATGGCCTTAGCGCCGTTGAAGCGCTGGTGTGCAATCTGGCGGAAACACGCTGGCGGGCCGGAAAGCGGGTGTTGATCGCCTGCGAAGATGAACAGCAAGCCATTCGTCTCGACGAAGCGCTGTGGCAACGACCGGCAAACGCCTTCGTGCCGCATAACCTGGCGGGTGAAGGCCCGCGCTACGGTGCGCCGGTTGAGCTGGCCTGGCCACAGCGTCGCGGCAGTTCACCGCGTGACCTGCTGATTAGCCTGCTGCCCCACTTCGCAGATTTTGCTACTGCTTTCCATGAAGTGATAGACTTCGTTCCTTACGAAGACACGCTCAAACAACTGGCGCGCGACCGCTATAAAGCGTATCGCAGCGTTGGATTCCAATTGAATACGGCAGCGCCACCACAGCCGCAAACGACATAGCAGAAATGGAAAAGACATATAACCCGCAAGATATCGAGCAGCCGCTTTACGAGCATTGGGAAAAGCAGGGCTACTTCAAACCGAATGGCGATACCAGCCAGGAAAGCTTTTGCATCATGATCCCGCCGCCGAACGTCACCGGTAGCTTGCACATGGGTCACGCCTTCCAGCAAACCATCATGGACACCATGATCCGTTACCAGCGCATGCAGGGGAAAAATACCCTGTGGCAGGCCGGTACGGACCACGCGGGCATCGCCACGCAGATGGTGGTTGAGCGCAAAATTGCGGCTGAAGAGGGCAAGACGCGCCAGGACTATGGCCGTGATGCGTTCATCGACAAAATCTGGCAGTGGAAAGCAGAATCCGGCGGCACCATTACCCGCCAGATGCGCCGTCTGGGCAACTCCGTCGACTGGGAGCGCGAGCGCTTCACCATGGACGACGGCCTTTCCAACGCCGTGAAAGAGGTGTTTGTTCGCCTCTATAAAGAGAACCTGATCTACCGTGGCAAACGCCTGGTGAACTGGGATCCAAAACTGCGTACCGCAATCTCCGACCTGGAAGTGGAAAACCGCGAGAGCAAAGGCTCGATGTGGCATATCCGCTATCCACTGGCTGACGGCGCAAAAACCGCCGACGGCAAAGATTATCTGGTGGTCGCCACCACGCGTCCGGAAACCCTGCTGGGCGATACCGGCGTCGCCGTTAACCCGGAAGATCCACGTTACAAAGATCTGATCGGCAAATTTGTGATGCTGCCGCTGGTTGGCCGTCTTATCCCTATCGTTGGCGACGAACATGCCGACATGGAAAAAGGCACCGGCTGCGTCAAGATCACCCCGGCGCATGACTTCAACGACTACGAAGTCGGCCGTCGTCACAAACTGCCGATGATCAACATCCTGACCTTCGACGGCGATATCCGCGACCGTACTCAGGTGTATGACACCAATGGCGAAGCCAGCGATGCCTGTTCCGATGAGATCCCGGCGGCTTTCCAGAACATGGAACGCTTCGCGGCGCGTAAAGCGATTGTTGCCGCTGTCGATGAACTCGGCCTGCTTGAAGAGATTAAACCTCACGATCTGACCGTGCCTTACGGCGACCGTGGCGGCGTGGTTATCGAGCCGATGCTGACTGACCAGTGGTATGTGCGTACCGCACCGCTGGCGAAAGTCGCGGTTGAAGCCGTTGAAAACGGCGACATCCAGTTTGTACCGAAGCAGTACGAAAACATGTACTTCTCCTGGATGCGCGATATTCAGGACTGGTGTATCTCCCGTCAGCTCTGGTGGGGTCACCGCATCCCGGCGTGGTATGACGACAACGGTAACGTCTATGTCGGTCGCACCGAAGACGAAGTGCGGGCTGAGAACAACCTGGCCGCCGACGTCGCGTTGCGTCAGGATGATGACGTGCTGGATACCTGGTTCTCCTCAGGTCTGTGGACCTTCTCCACCCTGGGCTGGCCGGAAAACACCGAAGCGCTGCGTACTTTCCATCCGACCAGCGTGCTGGTCAGCGGCTTCGACATCATCTTCTTCTGGATTGCCCGCATGATCATGCTGACCATGCACTTCATCAAAGATGAAAACGGCAAACCACAGGTACCGTTTAAAACCGTCTACATGACTGGTCTGATCCGTGATGAAGAAGGTCAGAAGATGTCGAAATCCAAGGGCAACGTGATTGACCCGCTGGATATGGTCGACGGCATTTCACTGGAAGCGCTGCTGGAAAAACGCACCGGCAACATGATGCAGCCACAGCTGGCGGAGAAAATCCGCAAACGTACCGAGAAGCAATTCCCGGACGGCATCGAGCCATCAGGCACCGATGCACTGCGTTTCACCCTGGCGGCGCTGGCCTCAACCGGTCGCGACATCAACTGGGACATGAAGCGCCTGGAAGGCTATCGCAACTTCTGTAACAAGCTGTGGAACGCCAGCCGCTTTGTGCTGATGAACACCGAAGAGCAGGATTGCGGACAGAATGGCGGCGAAATGACGCTGTCGCTGGCGGATCGCTGGATCCTGACCGAGTTCAACAACACGGTGAAAGCGTACCGTGAAGCGCTGGATAGCTACCGTTTCGATATCGCGGCTAACCTGCTGTATGACTTCACCTGGAACCAGTTCTGCGACTGGTATCTGGAGCTGACCAAGCCGGTCATGAACAGCGGCAGTGAATCTGAACTGCGTGGCACCCGTCATACGCTGGTTCACGTGCTGGAAGCGCTGCTGCGTCTGGCGCATCCGATCATTCCGTTTATCACTGAAACCATCTGGCAGCGCGTGAAGGGGCTGAAAAATATCAGCGACGACACCATCATGCTGCAGCCTTTCCCGCAGTACGATGCGGCGAAAGAAGATGCCGAAGCGAAAGCGGACATTGAGTGGATGAAACAGGCGATCGTGGCGGTGCGTAATATCCGTGCCGAGATGAACATCGCACTGAGCAAGCCGCTGGATGTGCTGCTGCGTGACTGCTCGCCTGCGGCGCTGCGTCGCGTTGAAGCTAACCGCAACTTCCTGTCGCGCCTGGCGCGTCTGGAAAGCCTGACCATTCTGCCTGCGGGCGAGAAAGGTCCGGTGTCGGTGACCAAACTGGTTGAAGGCGCAGAGCTGCTGATCCCGATGGCGGATCTGGTGGATAAAACCGCCGAGCTGGAGCGTCTGGCGAAAGAGCTGGTTAAGCTGGATGTGGAAATCGAGAAGATCGAGACCAAGCTGGCGAACGAAGGCTTTGTTTCGCGCGCCCCGGAAGCGGTGGTGGCGAAAGAGCGCGAACGCGTAGCGGACCTGCAACAATCAAAAGCAAAACTGATTGAACAGCAGGCGGTCATTGCGGCGCTCTGATTGATTCCTCGCTCTGAAAAAACCCTGCGCTCTGGCGCGGGGTTTTTTATATCATTTTTTCGATGACACCCTTCTCGTCCTTGTTTCAGCAGCAAGATGATCATGACTCTTTTCTAATACAGACAGGCATCTTTTTTCCCGGTCACTTTCTGACGTTAACTGAGTAAGCGCCGTGCGGGCTTTTAAAAAGTACGCATCTGTTTCATCCGGAGTCGGCTCAATAAATGGCATGCCGCATAGCTTATTAACATTGCCTTGATTAACGTATTTCATTACCGCGCCAGGATTTTCAGGTAAGGCATAGGCCATCGCGATGTCCAGACCTTCCTGAAAAGAGGTTGCGCCTAAGAATGGCGATCGATTAAGAATAGGGTAAAGTTCAATCCAGCGTGTCCGGCCCTGAGAAAGATATTCTGTTATCTTGTCATAATCAGCATCTGAAAGTGAACTGCTGTCATTATTGCGGGATGCCGTAATCACTTTATCTGACAAAACATGTTCTGCAGAATTGAACCTTCCTGATGAACAGGAGACGGAAAACAATGCTAATAGCAAAATAATGAGCCATTTCATTTCACTATTAACTCCCTGTCGCCGCTATCCGCAATACTTTTTCTTACATTGAAAGACGCGACAATACAGCCATTCGAAGCGGTACCAAAGCCGTTATCTCCATGAATAAGAAATCCGGCGCGACCACACATATTGTTACCCGCATAAGGTATCAGACGGAGAACAAATCGTCCGGCTGTAGGATGCTTTGCCATAGGACTGGCAATCTTATACTTTCCTGCTGGCAAAGGACCTTTGTTCACCTCACATGCTAATGCAGGATCGTCTTTATATCCTTCAGCCCCGGCATATAACGCATCGAATTTATAGACACCATCTCGTGTAAAAGATCGCTTTCTGACGTCATAGACCCATGTCATACACGCTCCTTAAAATGACTCACAGAATTGCTGCGCCATTGATAGTTGAATTATGTGCGTTCCTTCCATGAATCGGAGTGCTGAATATTGCCATCACAGTACTTCCAGGTGATTTTTTCGTAGCGCAGCGTTACTGACTCAAGATGGTTCATATTTTCAATGGATTTGATGTTATGCATGAGTGGATTAACCGACACCACTTTCACTCCTTCAATGAACATATTGAAGTACTCCTCTTCCTGGCCAGCGTGATTAATACGGTACCATTTTATTTCAGCTGACCTGAGTGTTTGCCCGGAGGAGACTGATTTATAGAGATAAGGGCTGGATGAGTCGAATTCTTTTTCGAATTCTAATGCACTATGAACACGCGTCCCTGTGAGTTTACCGGTGTGAGGATCGACCGGTATGCTCAAACCATGCATGAAACTAAGTACTTCAATACTTCCTTCTCGATGTTGGACGTCAACTGATCCTTTGATATCTGCGCCACCATCATCTTTCAGCCATAGGTAAGCTGGAATTGCCATGAAATTAATCCTTTAATTAGCGTTAAAGGTATTAACTTACAGGAGTAGCAGTCAGCATTTTTGATTCACATCAATTAAGACAAACAAATTGATTGTGAAGTAATCAGCACTATTAAGACCAGAAGATAGAAACAATCCCTTATTACTGAACATAGTAAGGTGTAAATGATAAAACAGATTTTCAAGTGACATTAAAAAACATGACGTTTTTAAAGCCTCCCTGCATTGTCAGGAATATTGCTTTTACATGACGATAATGTTACTTCTGGTAAACGTCTAACCGATTTACATAGCTCAACTCCCACATGATTTCTGACTCTCAGCACCTCCAGGTGCGGCCGATTACTGCCGCCGATAATCCGCATATCGCCCAGGTGATCCGCGACGTTTCCGCGGAGTTCGGCCTGACGGCTGACAAGGGCTACACCGTTTCCGATCCGCAGCTCGACCAGCTGTTTGAGCTCTACAGTGCCGAACAGAGCGCCTACTGGATTGTTGAGTATCAGGGCAAGGTGGTCGGCGGCGGCGGTGTTGCGCCGCTCGCCTGCAGCGCGCCCGATATCTGCGAACTGCAAAAGATGTACTTTCTGCCGGAGGTGCGCGGTCAGGGTCTGGCACGCGAACTGGCGCTGCGGGCGATAGAACATGCACGCAGCCACGGCTTCCGTCGCTGCTATCTGGAAACCACCGCCAGCCTGACGCGGGCCATTAAACTCTATGAGTCACT
Organism: Pantoea sp. K16; assembly: GCF_048452805.1. Taxonomy (NCBI): domain Bacteria; kingdom Pseudomonadati; phylum Pseudomonadota; class Gammaproteobacteria; order Enterobacterales; family Erwiniaceae; genus Pantoea; species Pantoea sp. K16. The sequence goes on from NZ_JBLWNV010000004.1 coordinate 71,429, forward strand.
CGGCTTCGAGCATATCGACAGCGCGATGGGCTGCACAGGCCATGTCGACTGCGAAGTGCGTATGTTGCGGAAGTTATAAGCCGCGCGCGACGTAACTCATATCGTTGATGGATTCAATCACGAACTCTCCGCTGTCGGTATAGCGCAGCCGGGTCACGCTCGCATTGTCCAGCGTCTGGTTTAATGACGTATCGCCAAGCGCCTGCAGTAGCGCTGTAATCGCCAGGCCATGCGTGACCACCAGAACGTTACCGCCGCCCTGCTGCCGGGCCTGCTGCGCTATCTCAGTCAGGCTATCGACCATTCGCTTCGCAACCTGCTGATAGCTTTCGGCCATGCCTGCTGATTTAATGCCTCTCAGTGCCGGCGTGCCTGACGCTTCCGCCTGCCGGATAGCGTCTATGATCCTGTCGACATGAACCTTGCCTTTGCCATAGGCCTCCATTAGCGCCGTATCGGATGCAAATCCCAACTGATGGGCGGCATCGTTCAACATATTATTATTCAGATCGCCCTCATACAGGCCAAAGCCCACTTCCCGCAATTCCCGGCGTTCGTTCAGCGGCAGCGGCGTTTTCCATGCCTGCATCACAAGCTGCGCGGTTTCTCTCGCTCTGCCAGCATCGCTGGACCAGACGGCGATAAACGGGGTCGTCTGCAGACCGCGTCCCAGCTTTTGCGCCACCTCCACGCCCGCTGGCGTTAGCGGAGTATCTGCCCATCCCTGCGCGCGATGCACCGTGTTGAACATCGTTTTACCATGCCGCGTAACGTAGAGAGTGACATCGGCGGCAAAGGCTTCGCCTGCGACGGCCCCAACCACAATAAGAATCAGCAACGCTTTAAAAATTCTTTTCATCGTATTTTCCTTATCTGAACAGATTTAATTTATATTCAACCGCGATCTCTGCAGAAAGGCTGGGAGAACGCATATATTTCCCTTGCGCATTAAAAACCGGCGTTTCTTTATTATTCTTATATGACCAGCCATAACCGAATAGCGTAAAGACCGATAAATCCTTCAGGACCGGATGGGGTTCGATGAAGCGATTTATGAGCGCGACTTCCCCCGAACGTATACGCGTATTACGGTAATTAAACTGTCCATAGTTAATCTGAAACCCGCTAAAAATGCCTTTTGAAATTTCAAATTCCGTCTGCGACACCAGCGCCAGTTCTTTATCACGGGTATAATCTTTTCCGGCAGAGGTCAGGGCGTTGAAACGTCCACGGGTATTTTTTGTCAGCGGGCGCACATAATATCCCACCGCATTATGTTTGGGAGCCGAAGTCCAGGCGGCAGCGAATTTCTGTGTCCATCTGTCGTTAATCCAGTCTGCTTCACCGACATAGTGCCACGCGTGGTTATCGAACGATCTTTTGCTGGCCGCCATGCTTTTATAATTATCCAGCCCCTGACTGCCATAAATTTGAGAGGACAAGCGCCAGTTCGGCGAGAGCGAGTAATTCGCTTCGATAACATGACGCCGCTGGTAGGCTTCCGCTTCGCCAAATGCGTAGGCGAGACGTCCGCGATCACCGGTATAGCTCAGTGCGCCGGTATAGATCGCATTAATTTTTCGTCGGTCCTGGGTTTGCAGGGCAAGACTCTCCGGCGAGTCGTGGCGAAGCGTTTTGGTCACGTAAGCCAAATCCAGCCGTACCTTCTGCACGTTCAGCGCGCCGCTATAGCCTGAGTAACTGTTGCGTGACAAGCGGTCCGTGGTGGTCAGCACGCCGATGTTTTTAAACTCCTGCCAGCCCACTTTTCCTTTAAATCCCGCATTCGCGTCCCCCAGCTTCACTTTCAGATAGCGTTCACCAAACTTGCTGAAGCCGTGCGCGTCAGCTTTTTGCTGATGACCGCCGCTGTCGTAAAGCAGGCCGCGCGTGGCAAAGTAGTCGCTGGCTCCCAGCCTGATCGCTCGGGTATAGGTTGCATCGAAACCCAGCCAGTCCCACTGATAGCCGGAACGAAAATTCAGGCTTGCCGCCTGTCCCCAGGCATTATGAACAGCGGTAGGCTGTGCTTCATTTTCCTTGAGATACTTCCAGTGATTACGCAGTCTGAGATCGAGTTGCGAATCACGCAGGAAAGCATTGTCAGAGAACGATAATGCGTCGGAAAAGTCAGCCCATGCGCCAGGTGGCTGCAAAAACAGTAAAATAAATAACGGAATACCGCGCTTTCCCCTCATGTTAATGACTCCTTCCATTAAATGCTTATTAGCAAAACTGGACGCCAAAAAAAAGTCGCTGATTCTTTTCCCCGGCTATACCCGGTGCAAAAAAAAACCTGATTCACAACCCTCTCTGGCAAAGAGGCGTTATGAATCAGGTTTTGCTTGAAAAATAACAATCCTAATCCGGCAAGAGCACTATAATTATTCCGCAAAGAAAAAACAGAAGAGATAAAATATTTTGTGAGGGGTCACTCAAATTATATTTTTCGGAGGTAACGCGTTCATATTAGATTAACAGTTAATACTTATCTTTTTATTATTAATAAAATCAACCCGGTTCAATATAAAAAATAAACGGCCATCGTAAGAGCGCCGTTTACTCTTTTCAGAACGCCGGTACGCCGCTGTGAAAGCGTAATTCGTTGTCGGGTTCGCTAATTAACCGCCCTTCTGTTGCCCCAATCACCTGCACCCGCGGCGTGATGTCTCTGGTGGCAATCTGCGCCGCCAGGGTTAAATAGTCCTGATAATGCCGCGCCTCTGAGCGCAACAGCGACAGATAGAACTTCGCCAGTTCGTCATCAAGATAAGGTGCCAGACTGGCGAAACGCTCGCAGGAGCGCGCCTCGATGTAAGCGCCGCATATCAGCTTATCCACCAGCGTTTCCGGTTCATGGGTGGTGACTTCGCGCAGCAGCGATTTGGCATAGCGGCTGGAAGTGATCTTCTGATAGACCAGCCCGCGCGACTGCATAATTTCCCACACCTGATAGAAGTGATGCAGCTCCTCTTTAATCAGCAGCACCATCTTCTCCACCAGCTCATCCGCCCACGGCAGCGCATTGCGCACGATGATACGTTTTGTCAGGTTCTTATGGGCGTTGATAAAGTCGCTGTCGCCATCTTCGCGGAAGATAAAATCTTCATAGGGTTTCAGCCACGCCAGAATGGCGTCGCCACTGGGTTTGTCGGCAACATATTTGCGGATCAACCACACCGCGGTCTGCGCGGCTTTCAGTTCGCACACCAGATGGTCGGTTAACAGCAGGGTCAGATTTTCCGGCTTGCGCGCCTCATCAATCCAGGCCTGTGGCGTGCGGCAGTGCAGAAACTGATAGATCGGTTCAAGTAAGGGTGCGTAGTTCATGATGTTAAAACAGGTGGCAGGGGTGACAGGCGGAGAACTCTCCGCCCCGGCTACTTAGTGGCGAATACCATCATCATCTTCATCTTCGATGGCGTCGTCATCTTCATCTTCGGCATCGGGATCTTCAAAATAGGTGCCCCAGCCGTCGTAATCGACGTTGTACTTACCAATCAGGTTCACCAGCTGCTCAACCTGCACATCGATCAGTTCAGGCTTCAGGGCGGATTCGCTGATGATGTCGACGCACATCACGGTGGTGCCATCTTCCAGCTCCAGCTCTTCCGGCTCGGTCACTTCATAACCCAGCTTGAACGCATCAACGGCCGCTTTTTCCAGCGAATCAAAATTATTGCATGAGAGATGGTGCTCGATGGTATAGAGCGCATCAGGATCGCTGCCATCCTCCAGCAGCTCTTCGATAATCTGCCGCGTCTCTTCCTGCTGCTCTTCCAGTAATGCTTCATATGCCATGACGATATCCTCTCTGAGTTCGGCAATAATCAATTATTTTCCCATACTGCCCGTCGCGCCACTACACAAAACGAAAAGTTTATTAGCACCGCACTTGAAAATGCATATTCATCCGGTTAGATTGAATTTTAATTCACTTTAATGATTACCGGAGTGTTGTATGAGTCAGCTGTATCAGCGCCATTTCCTCAGGCTTCTGGATTTTACTCCCGCCGAAATTGATCATCTCCTCTCCCTTTCCGCTGAATTGAAACGCGCGAAAAAAAGCGCCCAGGAAGTGCAGCATCTGAAAGGTAAAAACATCGCGCTCATCTTCGAAAAAGACTCGACCCGTACCCGATGCTCTTTCGAAGTTGCCGCTTACGATCAGGGTGCAAACGTCACCTATCTTGGCCCGAGTGGCAGCCAGATCGGCCATAAAGAGTCGATGCGCGACACCGCGCGGGTGCTGGGCCGGATGTACGATGGCATTCAGTATCGCGGTTACGGACAGGAACTGGTGGAAACACTGGCGGAACATGCCGGTGTGCCGGTGTGGAACGGCCTGACCACCGAGTTTCATCCGACCCAGCTGCTGGCCGACCTGCTGACCATGCAGGAGCATCTGCCGGGCAAAAAACTCAGCGAGATGACGCTGGTTTATGTAGGTGATGCGCGCAACAACATGGGCAACACCATGCTGGAAGCCGCCGCACAGGTGGGGCTGGATCTGCGTCTGGTGGCACCGAAGAGCTGCTGGCCAGAGGAGCAACTGGTGGCGCAGTGCCGCGCAGCCGCGCAGCAGACCGGCGGGAAAATTACTCTCACCGAACATATTGCCGACGGCGTGAAAGGCGCTGACTTTATCTACACCGATGTCTGGGTGTCGATGGGCGAAGCCAAAGCGGTGTGGGCCGAGCGTATCGCGCTGCTGCGTGACTATCAGGTGAACCGCGCGATGCTCGATCTGACCGGCAACCCGCAGGTTAAATTCCTGCACTGCCTGCCCGCCTTCCACGACGATCAGACCACGCTGGGCCAGCAGATGGCAGAGCAGTACGATCTGCCCAACGGTATGGAAGTGAGTAACGAGGTATTTGAGTCACCACACAGCATTGTGTTCGACCAGGCCGAGAACCGGATGCACACGATTAAAGCGGTAATGGTGGCCACGCTGGGCCAGCGCTGACCGACGGATGTGACACGGGCTAATGCTGCCAGGGAGCGCGGATACTCAGCGATTCATCCGCCTGACCTGGCCCGGCCTCCGAGCGGCCAGGCAGGCGCAAACGTTTTCCTCTTGCTGACCCACCGCGAACGGGTATAATGCGGCCCAATTTGCCGGAGGAAATATGCTACAGCACAGCGGACAATTTGACGCTCAATCACGCCTGACCGCAGGCGGTGCTACTGTTTCTTTCGGTCATCGACCCGATCTTAAAAAAGCCCCTTAAGCAGGGGCTTTTTTTTGTCCGCAATCCGGCCGCGCAGAGGAGACAGCTATGGCTAACCCGCTATATCGCAAACACATTATTTCAATTAACGACCTCAGTCGTGAAGAGCTGGAACTGGCGTTGCACACCGCCGCAAAGCTTAAAGCCCACCCGCAGCCGGAACTGCTGAAGCACAAGGTTATCGCCAGCTGCTTCTTTGAGGCGTCGACCCGTACCCGCCTGTCGTTTGAAACCGCCATTCATCGCCTGGGCGCGTCAGCGGTGGGCTTTGCTGACGGCAGTAATACGTCGCTGGGCAAAAAAGGCGAAACCCTGGCCGACACCATTTCAGTGATCAGCACCTACGTCGATGCGATCGTGATGCGTCACCCGCAGGAAGGCGCGGCGCGGCTGGCGACCGAATTCTCCGGTGGCATCCCGATTCTCAACGCCGGTGACGGCGCGAACCAGCATCCGACCCAGACGCTGCTTGATCTCTTCACCATTCAGGAGACGCAGAGCCGTCTTAATCAGCTGAATGTGGCGATGGTCGGCGACCTGAAGTATGGCCGCACCGTCCACTCCCTGACCCAGGCGCTGGCGAAGTTTGACGGCAACCGCTTCTTCTTTATCGCGCCCGATGCGCTGGCGATGCCAGCCTATATCACCGACATGCTGGATGAGAAGAATATCAGCTGGTCACGTCACGACAGCTTTGAAGAGGTGATGCCGCAGCTCGATATCCTCTACATGACGCGGGTGCAGAAAGAGCGGCTCGATCCGTCAGAATATGCCAATGTCAAAGCGCAGTTTATTCTGCGCGCCGCCGATCTCGCTACGGCGCGCGACAATATGAAGGTACTGCACCCGCTGCCGCGCATCGACGAAATCACCACCGATGTCGATAAAACCCCGTATGCCTGGTATTTCCAGCAGGCGGGTAACGGCATCTATGCGCGCCAGGCTCTGCTGGCACTGGTTTTAAACAGCGAACTCGCCCTGTAAGGAGATACCCCCATGACGCAGGACAACAAACTGCAGGTCGAAGCGATCAAACGCGGCACGGTCATCGACCATATTCCGGCGCAGATCGGCTTTAAATTGCTCTCTCTGTTCCGGCTGACCGAAACCGATCAGCGCATTACCATTGGCCTGAATCTGCCCTCGGGCGAGATGGGCCGCAAAGATCTGATCAAGATTGAGAACACCTTTCTCACCGACGATCAGGTCAATCAGCTGGCGGTCTATGCGCCCCATGCCACGGTCAACCGCATCGACGACTATGAAGTGGTCGCGAAGATCGCCCCGACGCTGCCGGACCACGTTGAACGGGTGCTGACCTGCCCGAACAGCAACTGCATCAGCCGCAGCGAGCCGGTCTTCTCCAGCTTTGCCGTGAAGCAGCGCGCCGACGATGTGCATCTGAAGTGCAAATATTGCGAAAAAGAGTTCGCCCGCCATGTGGTGCTGGGTCACTGGTAATCGCCCTGCCCGACCTTATAATGGGCAACACCGGCGGCATCGCCGCCTGACGACGTAATCAAAGGAGCAATGATGTCTCGTGAAATCAGTACTGAAAAAGCCCCTGCCGCTATCGGCCCCTATGTTCAGGGTGTCGATCTGGGCAGCATGATCATCACCTCTGGCCAGATCCCGGTGGATCCGGCGACCGGCCAGGTGGCGGATGACGTTGCCGCACAGGCGCGTCAGTCACTGGAAAATGTGAAGGCGATTGTTGAAGCAGCAGGTCTGAAGGTCGGCGACATCGTGAAGACCACGGTGTTCGTAAAAGATTTAAATGACTTCGCCACGGTCAATGCGGCTTATGAGGCGTTTTTCACCGAGCATGAAGCTCACTTCCCGGCGCGTTCCTGTGTCGAAGTGGCGCGTCTGCCAAAGGATGTGAAGATCGAAATCGAAGCGATTGCCCTTCGTCGCTAATCTCCGTTGTTAACATCTATTGTTAACGAGGGCGCCCGCCTCTCTCCGGCTATCCCGGAGAGAGGCGGTGAATCGCTTAACGCTTAGCCGGACGCCACAGCCACAGCAGCGCTATCGCCAGCGCAAACAGCACGCCAAAACCGACGCCCGTCGCCACCGCAGGGGCACCCGCCTTGATCGCCAGCGTATAGAGCCCCAGCATGATCAGCATGGCGCTGTTCTCACCCAGATTCTGCACCGCAATCGCATTACCTGAACCGACGCTCTCTTTGCCCCGCGCCTGCAGCAGTGCATTCAGCGGCACCACAAAGAAACCGCCCAGCGCGCCAATCAGCATCAGCACCAGATAGGCATTCAGCAGAGAATGCTGCAGCGCGAAGACGACGACCATCACACCAATCAGCACACCGGCTGGCATACAGCGACGCACCGTTTCAAGCGTCACCAGCTTCGCCGCCGCCGCCGCCCCAATCACAATCCCGATCGCCACCATGGCATTCAGGGTCGTTGGCGTGGTGTTGTCACTGATGCCCAGCGCCACCGGCACCCACAGCACCAGCAGAAAACGCAGCGTCACGCCTGCGCCCCAGAACAGGCTGGTGCCGAGCAGCGAGAAGCGCGTCTCCGCATCACGCCATAGCAGCGCGGCAGCACTGAAAAAACTGCGTACCATCATACCCAGCTGCCAGCTCTGACCAGGACGCGCCGCCTGCAGTTTCGGGATAAACAGGTTGGCCACCACGGCAATGCCGTAGGTCAGCGCACAGATCCCCAGCGCCGCCAGCAGATGCCAGTCAGCCAGCATCCCACCCGCCACTGAGCCGAGCAGAATGGCGGCGATGGTCGATCCCTCCATCAGCCCGTTGGCTTTCACCAGCTTCTCGCCGTGAGTGATCTCACCGAGGATGCCATATTTAGCCGGAGAGTAAGCGGCTGCGCCCGCGCCCACCAGGGTATATCCGAGGAAGGGGTTGAAGCCGAAGCAGATCACCAGCGCGCCCAGCAGCTTCAGGCTGTTGGCGAGCATCATCACCCGCCCTTTTGCCATGCTGTCCGCGACCTGACCGACAAACGGTGCCAGCAGAATGTAGGCTGCGACAAAGAGCATCTGCAGCACCGGCTGACTCCAGTCGGGATAGAACTGGCTTTTCAGCACGGCCAGCGTGGCAAACAGCAGCGCGTTATCGCCGAAGGCCGAAAAGAACTGGGCGATAATCACGGCGATCATGCCGCGTGACATCAGCGGCGCATTACGATCAAGGCTCATGCCTGCTCCTCTTCCGCCATTTTTTTCAGCGTGACGTAATCGGGTTTACCGCTGCCCAGCTGCGGCAACTGCTTCATCACCCGGATATCACGCGGCAGCGCCAGTTCTGGCGCACCCAGCTCGCGGGCCGCTTTCTGCAGGCTGTCGCGCGCCAGTTCAGCGTCGGTGGTGAACAGCACCAGCGCCTCACCACGCTGACCATCCGGGCGCAGCGAGGCGGCATGTTGTTTGTCCGGCGACGCTTTCAGAGCGATCTGCTCGACGATCTCCAGCGACACCATCTCACCGGCAATCTTCGCAAAGCGTTTGGCACGTCCCTGAATCTGGCAGAAACCGCCGTCATCAAAGCTGACGATATCACCCGTGTCATACCAGCCCGCTTCCTGATTGCCTTCGCCATCGTCGGCGACCGGCACTTCCAGCACGCCTGGATTCTCAACCCGCAGATAGCCCTTCATCACGTTCGGTCCGCGCAGTTGCAGCCGTCCGCCCTGCTCAATGCCCGGCACCGACATCAGCCGCGAATCCATGCCCGGCAGAATGCGTCCGACGGTGTGCGCCTTCGCCGCCATCGGCACGTTAATCGCGACCACTGGCGCGCATTCGGTTACGCCGTAGCCTTCAAGAATGCGAATGCCATACTTCTCCATGTAGAGCTGACGGGTGTTCTCCTGCAGCTTCTCCGCCCCCGCCACCACATAGCGCAGGCGGGCAAAATCATAGGGCGCGGCAAAGCGCGCGTAGTTGCCGAGGAAGGTCGAGGTGCCAAACAGCACGGTGCAGTTGCGGTCATAGACCAGCTCCGGCACGATGCGATAGTGCAGCGGGCTGGGATAGAGGAACACCTGCGCGCCGGTCATCAGCGGCGTAAACAGCCCGACGGTCAGACCAAACGCATGGAACAGCGGCAGCGCCGACATAAAGCGGTCGCGCGGGGTGAAGTCGGCGATGGTGCGGATCTGTTCAACGTTCGCCAGCAGGCTTTTATGCGAATGCACCACCCCTTTAGGATTGCCTTCCGAGCCGGAGGTAAACAGTACCATCGCGGCGTCTTCCGGCTGCTGGGGCAGCTGTGCGCGATGCGGCATCAGCAGATGGGCGACGATCCACAGTTTGTCCTTACTGGTCACGGTATCTTTCAGATCTTCCAGATAGATCCACTGCACATCATCGAGCCCCTGTGGCAGATGCCACAGGTTGCCTTTGTCCAGGAACTGGCGCGACGTGAAGACCGTTTTGATCTGCGCGGCGGTCAGTGCCGCCCGCATGCCGTTCACGCCCGCCGTATAGTTGAGCATCGCCGGAACACGTCCGCGCAGGGATGCCCCGAAAATCGCCGCCGCCGTGACGGTGGTATTGGGCAGCAGCAGTCCTACCACTTCGCGCGGCTGGCTGTAGCGCTCCAGAATACGGCCCACGCCCAGCGCCTTCTTCAGCAGTCCGTTGTAGCTGTCGGGTTTGAAATTGACATCTTCGATGCAGCGCTTAAACGCGCCATAACGCGTACGCGCCGCCAGAAATGCCTCAAACAGGGTTTCACGCGGACGCACCGCCATGCGCGCTTCCATCATCACATGATGCAGATGCTCACCGGCCAGCACGCGCCGATCGCGCGCCCGTTTCGCCTCCGGCATCGGAATGCGGGTGGCGGGCAGAATCGTCAGGGTGATGCGCGGGAACAGGCGACGTTTAAACACGCCCGCCAGACGACCAAACGGCGTGTACTCTGCGCCTTCAATGCGCATCGGCACCACATTCGCGCCCGAACGCGCCGCGACAAAACCCGCCCCGCTGTAGATCTTCATCAGCGATCCGGTGACGGTAATACGTCCTTCCGGGAAGATCACCACCGGACGGCCACTGTCGATCAGCCTGACCAGCTGTTTGAGCGCCATGGGTTTGGTGGGATCGAGCGGTACATAGTCGATAAAGGGTTTAACCAGCCGCATAAACCAGCTTTCGCTGATGGTCGAATAGACCGCATAGACCGGCTTAATCGGCAAAAATAGCGCCAGCAATATGCCGTCGAGAAACGACATATGGTTCGGCGTGATCAATACCTTCTGCTTATGCAGTTCGGCGACGTCGCCACGCAGTTCGACCCGCCATAACAGGCGAAATATCAGGCGCAATAGTGTGAAAACCATGCCGGCTCCTTAGCATCGTGAAAATAGCCCCTCACGATGCAGGATTTGACGCGGTTCGACAACAGAATTATCGGTAACCTGACGCCGCCTTCAGGGTGCCTGCCAGCCACCGCCGAGTGACGCAATCAGCGCCACACTGCTGACCCACTGCGTGCTCTGCAGCGTCAGCAAACTCTGCTGCGCACTCAGGCGGCTGTTTTCGGTGGTCGCCACATCCAGATACGTAATCATGCCCGCCTCGTACTGCAAACGGGTTACCCGCGCAGAGGTCTGCGCCGCGTCGGTGGCGCGCTGCTGCGCGGCGATCTCACCCTGCAGCGTGTTCAGCTCCACCAGCTTATCTTCCACCTCCTGCATTGCGGTCAGCACCGTCTGACGATAGGTCGCAACGCTGGCATCCCAGCCCGCTCGTGCCTGATCGACCTGTGCTGCGGTCGCACCAAAATCCAGCAGCGTGCCGCTCAGCTCCGGCCCCAGCGACCAGACGCGATTCGGCAGCGAGAAGAGCGAATGCAGCACGGAAGAACTGACGCCACCGCTGGCGCTCAGGGTCAGGTCGGGATAGTAACCGGCCACCGCCACGCCCACCGCAGCATTGGCCGCGGCCATGTTACGTTCGGCGTAAGCAATGTCGGGACGGCGCTGCAACAGCTCGCCCGGCAGGGCTGCCGGAATCGCGGGCAGCGTGGCCGTCAGCGGCGCGGCGGTCAGGCTGAATTCAGCGGGTGCTTTGCCGATCAGCAGCGCAATGGCGTGCTCCATCTGCGCGCGCTGCCACTGATAATCCTGCGCCGAGGCGCTGGCGCTCTCCAGCTGCAGCTGCGCCTGAGCCAGGGTGGCACGCGACGCGGTGCCCGCCTGATACTGGCTGGTAATCACTTTCAGATAGCGCTGATAAGCATCAACGCTCTGCTGATAGAGCGCGATTTTCTGATCCATGATGCGCAGCTGGAAATAGTCCTGCGCCAGCTCAGACTGGGCGCTCAGGGTGATATTGGCCAGTTCCGCCGCGCTGGCCGAGGCGCTGGCGCGGTTCTCCTCCAGCGTGCGTCGCAGTTTGCCCCACAGGTCCAGCTCCCAGCTGGCACTCAGCTCCGCCTGATGGCTGCTGCTGGTGGTGCGAACGCTGCTGTCAGTCGCGTGGCTGCCGCTGCGCGTCACGCTGCCGTCATAGCCCAGCGAGGGAAACAGCGCCGCACGTGACTCACTCGCCAGCGCCTGTGCCTGCCGGTACTGCGCGGCATAATTCGCCACGTTCTGGTTCGAGATGCTCACCTGGTTCAGCAGCCCGCTCAGGGTGGCGTCGTGATAAACCGCCCACCATTCGCCTTTACTTTGCGCATCAAGCGGCGTCGCCTGCTGCCAGCCTCTGGCCTCTTTATAGTGGACCGGCACAGACACCGCGGGGCGCTGATAGTCGGGACCGACGCTACAGCCGCTCAGCAGCATCACAACAAAGGGGATAAGCGGTTTCATGGATCAGGATTCCGTAGGGCGCAGACGACGCCATTGACGTTGAGTGGCACGGCCCAGACGATCGAGCCAAAGATAAACAACCGGCGTGGTAAACAGCGTGAGCAGCTGGCTGAGCGCCAGTCCGCCCGCAATAGCGATGCCCAGCGGGCTGCGCAGATCGGCATCACCGCCGCTGCCCAGCGCCAGCGGCAACGCGCCGAAAAAGGCGGCCAGCGTGGTCATCATGATGGGCCGGAAGCGCATCAGGCACGCCTGGGTGATCGCCTGCTGTGGCGACATGCCCTGCCGCCGCTCCGCGTCGATGGCGAAATCGATCATCATGATGGCGTTCTTTTTCACGATGCCGATCAGCAGGATGATGCCAATCAGCGCGATCACCGTGAGCTGCGTGCCGGTCAGCAGCAGCAGTAACAGCGCGCCGACGCCCGCTGACGGCAGGGTCGAAAGAATGGTCAGTGGATGGATGTAGCTCTCATAGAGCACGCCGAGCACGAGATAGACCGCCGCCAGCGCCGCCAGAATCAGCCACGGCATGGTCGCGGTCAGCTGAGAAAAGGCGGCGGCGGTGCCGGCAAAACCGGCATGAAGGGTCGACGGCAGGCCCAGCTTCGCCATCGCCTGTTTTATCAGTTCCTGCGCCTGTTCCAGTGACACCCCCTCGTTGAGATTAAACGCCAGGGTGCTGGTCGCGGCCTGGCCCTGATGCGCCACCGACAGCGGCGCGTTGCCGCCGCTGAAGCGGGCAAAAGCGGAGAGCGGCACGCGGTCACCGCTGTCGTTAATCACATAAAGCTGCTGCAGCGTCTCAGGATTGGCGGTGTCGCTATCCTGCAGTGACATCACCACGTGATACTGATTCAGGGTGTGATAGAGCGTGGCGATCTGCCGCTGGCTGAACGCATTGTTCAGCAGCGTATCCAGCATGTTCACGTTGACGCCCAGCCGGGTGGCGCGATCACGATCGATGTTCAGCTCCACCTCCTGGCCGCCGGTCTGCGAATCGGAGTCCACGCTGTTAAGCTCGGGGATCGCCGCCAGCGCCGCCTGCACTTTCGGCGTCCAGGTGCGCAGCAGATCGAGATCGTCCGCCTGCAGGCTGTACTGATACGTGGCGTTGGCGCTGCGTCCGCCAATGTGCAGGTCCTGCGCCGCCATCAGGAACATCTGCGCCCCGGCGATGTGACTGGTTTTTCTCGTCAGCCGGTTGGCCACCTCGGTGGCGGTCGCATCGCGCTGATCAAAATCTTTAAGCCGCACAAAGAAGTTGGCGCTGTTACGGGAGCCAAACATCCCGCTGCCCATCGACGACATCACACTCTCTACCGCCGGGTCTTGCTGAATGATCTGCGTGAACATCAGCATTTTCGGCTTCATCGCCTGGAACGAGATGTTCTGATCGGCGCGCAGCGCACCCATCAGCAGCCCGGTATCCTGATTGGGGAAAAAGCCCTTCTGCACCACGACGAAGAGAAAAACATTCAGTAGTACGGTCAGCAGCAGGCTGAGCAGCGTCAGTTTCTGATGGCGCATCACCCAGGCCAGCCCGCGCCCGTAGGCGGCCAGCAGGCGATTTAGCTGGTTTTCAATCAACTGATAAAGCGGATGCGGCCGCTGGCTGACGGGCGGCTTTGGTTTCAGCAGGCGGGCGCAGAGCATCGGCGTCAGGCTCAGCGAAACAAACAGCGAGATCAGCAGCGACACGGTGAGCGTCACGGCGAATTCGCGGAACAGCCGCCCGACAATGCTGCCCATCAGCAGGATTGGGATGAACACCGCGATCAGCGACACGGTCATCGACAGCACGGTGAAGCTCACCTCCTGCGCCCCGCGCAGCGCCGCCCGCAGCGGGCTCAGCCCGCGCTCAATGTGACGGGTGATGTTCTCCAGCACCACAATCGCATCATCCACCACGAAGCCGGTGGCGATAATCAACGCCATCAGCGACAGGTTATCCAGGCTGTATCCCAGCAGATACATCACCGCGCAGGTGCCGATCAGCGACACCGGCAGTGCCAGCGCCGGAATGATCACCGCCTGCAGATTGCGCAGAAAAATAAACACCACCGCAATCACCAGCAGCACCGCGATCAGCAGCGTCTCTTCGGTGTCATACAGCGAGGCGCGCACGCCAGGCGAACGGTCAACCACCACGTTCAGCTGGCTGTCAGCGGGCAGGCTCTTTTCCAGCTGCGGCAACTGCGCTTTTATCGCGTCGATGGTTTCCAGCATGTTGGCACCCGCCTGACGTTTGATACCGATCATCACCGCCGGTGTGGCATTCAGAAACCCCGCCTGATAGCGATCTTCCACCGAGTCATAGACCGTGGCGACGTCGCGCAGTCGCACCGCGTTGCCCTGCTGATAAGTGATGATCAGATCGCGGTAGCTGGCCGCCTTCTCCAGCTGGCCGTTGCTGTCCACCAGCCACGACTGGTCACTGCCCTGTAAGATCCCTTTAGGCAGATTGGTAGTGCTGTTGGCGACGGCGGCACGCACCGTCTCCAGCGAGATGCCGTAATGGGTCAGCTTCAGCGGCTGCAGATCAATCCGCACCGCCGGTAAGGCGCTGCCCATCAGCGACACTTCGCCCACGCCCTGTACCTGTCCCATCGCCTGTTCGATTTTGCTCTCCGCCAGATCGTAGAGCTCGCCTGGCGTGCGGGTGGCAGAGGTCAGCGCCAGCATTACTATTGGCGCGTCTGACGGGTTGGCTTTGCGATAGGTCGGCAGCGAGGCCATTGCGCTGGGCAGCAGGCTGCGCGCTGCGTTGATTGCCGCCTGAACGTCGCGCGCCGCGCCATTGATATCGCGGTCCAGTTCAAACTGCAGGATGATGCTGCTGGAGCCCTGCGAGCTGCTGGAGGTCATCTCACTAATACCGGCAATCTGCCCCAGCGAACGTTCCAGCGGCGTAGCGACCGTCGCCGCCATGGTTTCCGGGCTGGCGCCTGCCAGGCTGGCGCTGACCATGATGGTAGGAAAATCGACCTGCGGCAGCGGTGCTACCGGCAGCAGCCGGTAGCCCAGCGCGCCCAGCAGCAGGATCGCCAGCGTCAGCAGCAGCGTCGCCACCGGACGAAAGATAAACAGCCGCGTCAGATTCATTGCCCGCTCCGCGCCCGCTGCTGACGGCGTTTCACCCAGGCGTTACCGCGCTGCGCCAGCCCATCAAACAGGAGGTAGATGACCGGCGTGGAGAAGAGTGTCAGCACCTGACTGACAATCAGCCCGCCGACAATCACCAGCCCCAGCGGCTGACGCAGCTCTGCCCCGGAGCCGGAGGCCAGCATCAGTGGCAGCGCACCCAGCAGCGCCGCCATCGTCGTCATCAGAATCGGGCGGAAGCGCAGCAGGCAGGCCTGATGAATCGCGTCGCGTGCGCTGAGTTGCTGATGGTGTTCCGCCTCCAGCGCGAAGTCGATCATCATGATGGCGTTCTTTTTCACGATGCCGATCAACAGGATAACGCCAATCAGCGCAATCAGGCTGAATTCGGTGCCCGCCAGCAACAGCGTGAGCAGCGCGCCCACCGCCGCCGACGGCAGCGTAGAGAGGATGGTCACCGGATGGATAAAGCTTTCGTAGAGGATGCCGAGCACCACATACATGGTGATCAGCGCCGCCAGAATCAGCCACAGCGTGTTGCCGGTGGCGCTCTGAAACGCCGAGGTTTCCCCCTGATAACGCAGTGTGGTGCTCTCCGGCAGATGCAGCTGCTGCCGTACTTCCGCGATCGCCCGCTGTCCATCCTCCAGCGAGTAGCCCGGATTAAGGTTGAAGGAGATCATCACCGCCGGAAACTGATTCAGCCGCATGTGCATCAGCGAACCGGTGCGCTGGTGGATGGTGGCGATAGAAGTGAGTTTGACCATGCCGCTGCTGATCGGGCTGGCGCTGGTGTCAGAGGCTGAAGTGGACGTCGACGAAGACGACGATGTTGACGAAGACGTTGACGCTGATGAAGCCGTGCTGGTGGATGACGACGCCGAACTGCTGCTGCCGGACGATTGCAGCCAGACATCATCAAACGACGCCGGACCCTGCTGGTATGCCGGAGCCACTTCCAGCACCACCCGATACTGATTCGACTGGGTGAAGATGGTCGAGACCAGCCGCTGACCAAAGGCGTTATAGAGCGCGGTGTCCACGTCCGAGGCAGTAATGCCGAAGCGCGCCGCTTTATCGCGGTTCAGCTCAACATAAGAGACGCGCCCCTGATCCTGCAGGTTACTTACCACGCCATTAAACTCGGGCCGCTGCTGCAATGTCGCCACCAGTTTCGGCGACGCGCTGACAAGATTTTCACTGTCGGCATCATCGAGGGTGAACTGATACTGACTCGGCGAGACCTGATCGTTGACGGTGAGATCCTGCGCCGGTTGCAGATAGAGCCGGATGCCCGCCACATCGGCGGTCGCCTGTTGCAGTTGTTTAATCACCTCACCCGCTTTCACATCACGCGAGCCAAACGGCTTCAGGTTGATCTGTAACCGCCCGCTGTTAAGGCTGGTGTTGGTGCCGTCGATGCCGATCGTCGATGAGACGCTCTCCACCGCCGGGTTTTTCAGGATCCGCGCCGACAACGCCTGCTGCCGCGTTGCCATGGCGTTAAACGAGACGTCCTGTGAGGCGACGGTAATGCCCTGAATCAGCCCGGTATCCTGGGTCGGGAAGAAGCCTTTAGGCACCATCATGTAGAGCAGCGCCGTCAGCCCGAAGGTGGCCAGCGCCACCAGCAGCGTCAGTTTCTGATGGTTCAGTACCACGTTCAGCAGCCGATCATAACCGCGCACCAGGGCATCAAACAGTTCGCCGCCCTTGCGGGCAAACGTCGACTGCTGTTCGGGCGGAATGTGGCGCAGCAGATACGCACACAGCATCGGTGTCAGGGTCAGCGATACCACCATCGACACCAGAATTGCCACCGCCAGGGTAATCGCAAACTCCCGGAACAGTCGCCCGACTACATCGCCCATAAACAGCAGCGGGATCAGCACCGCAATCAGGGAAAAGGTCAGCGAGATAATGGTGAAGCCAATCTGCCGGGAGCCTTTCAGCGCCGCTTCCATGGGCGACTCACCCTGCTCCAGCCGCCGGGAGATGTTCTCGACCACCACGATGGCGTCATCAATGACAAAACCGGTGGCGATAGTCAGCGCCATCAGCGACAGATTATTCAGGCTGAAGCCCGCCAGATACATCACCCCAAAGGTGCCGACCAGCGACAGTGGCACCGCCACGCTCGGGATCAGCGTGGCAGCAACGTTGCGCAGAAACAGGAAAGTCACCATCACCACCAGCGCAATCGACAGCATCAGCTCAAACTGAACGTCGCTGATCGAGGCGCGAATGATCTGGGTGCGATCGGAGAGAATGGTCATCTTCACCCCCTCCGGCAGTGCCGCCTGCAGCGCGGGGAGCTGCGCCTTGATGTTGTCCACCACCTGGATCACGTTCGCGCCCGGCTGACGCTGCACGCTGATTACAATCGCGGGCTGGTTGTTGGCCCACGCCGACTGGAAGCTGTTTTCCGGGCCCTGTTCAATGTGGGCGATATCTTTCAGGCGCAGCGCCGCGCCATTCTCATAGCTGAGGATGAGGTTGCCGTACTCGGTTGCGGTGCGCAGCTGGTCGTTGGCGTCAATGGTCACCGAATGATATTTCCCGTCAAAGCCGCCTTTGGAGCCATTGACGTTGCTGTTGCCAATCAGCGTATTTACCGCCTCCAGCGTCAGATGATGCGCCGCCAGCGCCTGAGGATTCATCTGCACCCGAATCGCCGGCTGGTGGCCGCCCGCCAGCGTCACCATCCCGACGCCGGAGATCTGCGACAGCTTCAGCGCCACCCGGGTATTGACCAGATCCTGCACCGTGGTCAACGGCAGCGTGCTGGAGCTCGCCGCCAGCGTTACCACCGCGCTGTCCGCCGGATTAACCTTTTTGTAGGTCGGCGGATTGGGCAGGTCGTCGGGCAGCAGGTTATTCGCCGCATTGATCGCTGCCTGCACCTCCTGCTCGGCGACATCCAGCGACAGATCGAGGCTGAACTTCAGGGTAATGATCGAGGAGCCGCTGGCACTGGTGGAGCTCATCTGGCTCAGCCCCGCCATCTGCCCTAACTGGCGCTCCAGCGGTGAGGTGACCGACGACGCCATCACATCCGGGCTGGCACCCGGATAGAGCGTGGTGACCTGAATGATCGGATAGTCGACCTGCGGCAGCGCCGAGGTTGAGAGGAATTTCCAGGCAAAAATACCCGCGATCAGCACGCCGACCATCAGCAGAATGGTGGCGACCGGACGCAGGATAAACAGGCGCGACGGGTTCATTTCGACACAGCACCCGCAGCGGCGGGTTTCTCATCGGCCAGCGACACTTTGCTGCCGCTGGTCAGACGATCGATCCCTTCCGTCACCAGCCGATCGCCCGGCGAAACGCCACTGAGGATCGCCTGCTGATCGTCTCCGAAAGCGGGACCGGTGGTGACCGCTTTGCGCGTGACACTGCGATCCTGATTGATCACAAAGACAAAACTGCCGTCGCTGCTCAGCTGCAGCGCCTGGGCCGGGATCACCGTCGCGCCTTTCAGCACCCGGGTCTGCAGCCGCAGATTCACAAACTGATTGGCAAACAGCGACTCATCCTGGTTGGCGAACACCGCTTTCAGCGCCACGGTGCCGGTGGCGGTGTCGATCTGGTTGCTGATGAACTTCACCTCGCCGCTGCCGAGCTGATGCTGGTTGTCCTGATCATACAGCGTGGCGGGCAGGCTCTGTCCCTGATGCAGCACGCTGACCAGCGTCGGGATTTCGCTTTGTGGCACGCTAAAGGTCACGGCGGCGGGCTGCATCTGGGTGATGGTCACCAGGCCGGTGCTGCTGGCACTCTGAACCATGTTGCCGGGATCGACCTGACGCAGGCCGACGCGCCCGCTGATCGGGGCGGTGATCCGGGCATATTCAATGCTGAGTCTGGCACTGGCGATCTGCGCCTGATCGGCGGCGACGGCACCGCGATACTGCCCGACAGTGGCAATCTGGCTGTCCAGATCCTGACGCGCCAGTGCATCCTGCGCCGCCAGTTTGCGGTAGCGCGCCAGCGTCAGCTCCGCACTTTTCAGCAGCGCCTGGTTTTCGCTGAGTTCGCCCTGATACTGGTTAAGCGTGGCCTGAAAGCTGCGCGGATCGATCTGCGCCAGCAGCTGCCCGGCGCTGACTTTCTGCCCCTCGGTAAAGAAAACCTGCTCCAGCTGGCCGTCAACGCGGCTGGTCACCGTAACGCTGGCGTTGGGGATGACCGTGCCGAGTGCATTCAGCCACACCGGCACATCCGCCGTGCTGGCGACACCGCTGTGAACCAGCGTCGCCCCTCCGCCCATCATGCCATGCGCACCCGGTCTGCCCGACGGCATCCCCTCGCCCGGCCCGTGACCTGCCGCCAGCAGACGCCAGATAACCCCAGCGACAATCGCCGCCACCAGCAACAGGAGCAGCCATTTAAGCCCAAAGGAACGCGTGGGGCGAGAAAGGTGAGTCATCGTCGAACTCTTCAGATAAGCAGAAAAAGAAATCCCGGAACGTGCGGAATGCGGCAGTGAGCGGCGGCGGGCAAAAAACCGCCAGGCTTCACGGCGGCCATTATCAGTGAAAGGCGATGCGCCTTTCTATCGGCAAACTGTCAGAGTTTCGTTAAGAACGATGTTGATTTAGCGGGGGTTTTTACAGCGGTAACGGCAGGCTCAGGCAAGCAGGCAAAAAAAACCCACGCATCTGCGTGGGTTGGTGTAATAACAGGGTCTCACTGCCGAAGCAGTGTTGTTTTCACACCCATCAATACCTCTGGGACTGCTATCCTCGCACTGATTGACCGCGCGGAGACAGCAGGAAAACGCAACCGAATTCGGGGAAGTGCAACGAGGTGTGAATATCCTTCACGCCTCGCTTACACTCTGATTTGTCTAAGATTTATCTGAAGGAGTGGCGGCCGGTTTGGTGTAGATGGCATCCGGTGCAATATTCATGTGTTTCAGTACCGGCCCCATGATATTGCCGAACACCGGTGCAGCAACCGAGCCACCGAAGTGATCGCCCGCCGTCGGATGGTTGATCATCACCACCAGCGCCACTTCAGGATGGCTGGCGGGAGCGAGACCGGCGGTGTAGTTGACGTAGCCGCCATCATACTTGCCGCTGGTGCCCATTTTTTCCGCCGTACCGGTTTTGGTTGCCAGACGGTAGCCCGGGACCGCAGCTTTCAGCCCGGTTCCGCCCGGCAGGACGTCACTCTCCAGCATGTGCACCACCTCTTTCACCGTTTCCGGGTTGGCGACCTGGCGTCCCATGACCGGTGGCGTAACGCGGGTGATCGACAGCGGACGGTAAATGCCATAGGAGCCGAGCGTGGCGTATTCGCGGGCAATCTGCAGCGGCGTCACACGCAGGCCATAGCCAAAGGAGAAGGTGGCCCGCTCGATATCTGCCCAGCGGGTGCGGTGCAACGGAAAGTAGCCGACGCTTTCGCCGGTCAGCCCTAAGCCGGTTGGTTTGCCAAGGCCGAACGCATGATAGGTGTTGACCAGCGCTTCGGCGGGCATCGCCAGCGCGAGGTGTGACACGCCAATGTCGCTCGATTTTTGCAGAATGCCGGTCATGGTCAGGCGCGGCCAGTGGCCGACGTCGCGGATCAGGTGGCCGTTAACGCTGTAAGGCGTGGTGTCGATCACCGAATCCGGGCGCACCAGGTGGCGCTCCAGCGCTTCCATCACCACTAACGGTTTGACGGTCGATCCCGGTTCGTAGCTGTCATTGATGGCAGAGTTACGCATCTGCGCGGGCGTTGCCCCTTCATAGTTGTTGGGGTTGAACGACGGATAGGAGGCCATCGCCAGAATCTCGCCGGTGTCGATTTTCACCAGCACGGCCGCACCCGAGTCCGCCTTGTTGATCAGTACGCCGTCGCGCAGTTTGCTGTAGAGCGTGTACTGGTCATATTTGTCGATGCTGAGCTGTACCGTCGGCGGCTGGGTCGGCGGCTGATAGTTGATCATCGCGATGATATTGCCTGCGGCATCCTGCCGATAGACCTCTTTGCCCGGCTCGCCCTGCAATACTTTATCAAAGCCCTTTTCCAGTCCGTTCAGGCCGACGTTATCCGCCCCGACGATACCGATCAGCGGCGCAGAGGCCTCGCTCATCGGATAGAAACGGCTGTCGTCATAGACTTCGCTGATGCCTTTCAGCTTCAGCTCTTTAATATCTTTGGCGATGCCCAGCTCGACTTTACGCCCCAGATAGAGGAAGCGACGTTTCGGATTGGCGGTGATCTGCGCCGCCAGCTCTTCGGGACGGGTGTTAAGCGCCGCCGCCAGATAGGCCCATTTGGCACTGGTAAAATCGGGGTTGCTCTCCAGCACGCGCTGCGGATCGGCAATCACGTCGCGCGACGGGACGCTGAGCGCCAGCGCTTCACCGTTACGATCCAGCAGCGTGCCGCGACTGGTCGGCAGCGTCACGGTACGCAGCGATCGCTGATCCGCTTCGTGCTCCAGCATCGGCTGATTCAGGAACTGCAGGTCCGCGACGCGCGCCAGCAGCACCACCAGACAGGTCGTGACACCCAGGCAGATCAGTCGGAAACGAAAAGGGTTAAACGGCGCTTTTATCTGGTCTTTTCCCAGTAGTTTTTTAATCCGGGGCATGGCATTCCGCTGCGCAAAATAAAGAGAAAGGGGCTGGTGCCAGCAGTTATAAAGAAAGCGCTGGCCGTATAACAGGAAAACTGTGTATCAGTTCGTTATCGGCGGCCGATTTCTGGCAAAAAAAAACCTGCGCATCTGCGCAGGTTGGTGTAATCAAGAAAATCTATTGATGTTCACCCATCAATACCTCTGGGACCCTGAATGTAGCAAGAGGGATCGATCGGCTGCCATCTCTCAAACGCAACAGTTACCGGCAAAATGTAACCAGCCATGAGATCCTTACGCTATTGTGCAATCCTGATGTTTTTTGATTTCCACCAGGCAGCTCATGGCGTTTGGCCCCTGCGTCAGCGACGAGGTGCCGATGTCGAGCGTCAGCACGTTGGGGTTACCCGCGCGATCGTGCGGCTGCCACGCCTTGCCAAAGCCGGGATCAAACCAGGCGCCGGTGGCGATAATCACTACGCCCTGCGTCACGCCATCGGTGATCCGCACGCCCGCCAGCATCACGCCGCGTGCGTTGCTCACCTCTATCTCGTCGCCCTCCACCAGCCCGCGCGCGGCCGCATCCTGCGGATGCATGTAGAGCGTTTCATGTCCGGCGGTTTTATTGCCCTGCACCGTTTCTGTAGCATCCAGCTGACTGTGTAACCGGTCGGAAGGCTGAATCGAGATCATGTGCAGCGGATAGTCGCGGCTGACCGGCGAACCGAGCCACTCCTGGGGTTCACGCCATTCCGGATGGCCGGCGAAATCGTCCAGCTGGTAGTCCGCAATGGTCTGGCTGAAGAGCTCGATTTTGCCGCTGGCGGTTTTAATCGGATTGGCCTGCGGATCGGCACGGAAATCATCCATAAACTGATAGGGTTTGCCCCCTTCGGGGATCTCCACAAAGCCGCGCTGCCAGAACTCCTCAAACGACGGGAAATCGATGCCTTTACGCTGATGCGCCGTCGCACACTGCTGATAAAGATGGGCGATCCACTGCATCTCGTTGCGCCCTTCGGTGAAGGTATCGCGGTAGCCGAGGCGCTCCGCCAGGTCAGCAAAAATATCGAAGTCGTTGCGCGCCTGATGCTGCGGTTTAATCGCCTGATGCATCGCCAGCACAAAGCGGTCGCGTGAGGAGCCGCCGATGTCATTGCGCTCCAGCGTGGTGGTCGCGGGCAGCACGATGTCCGCCATCTGCGCGGCGGGTGTCCAGACGATATCCTGCACCACGACCGTATCGGGCCGCTGCCAGCCCTCCACCAGCCGGTTGAGCTGCTGGTGATGATGGAAAGGATTGCCGCCCGCCCAGTGCACCATGTGAATGTCGGGATAGTGCAGGGTTTCGCCCTGAAAGCGGTAAGGCTGGCCGGGATTGAGCAGCATATCGCTGATCCGCGCCACCGGAATCGACAGCCCGGAAGGATTGGGGCCGGTGCTCATCATCGGAGCCGGACCTTCCTGGCGCGGGTTGCCGACGCTGTTCATCGAACCGTGACCAAAAGAGAAACCGGCGCCCGGCAGGCCTGGCTGGCCGAGCATCGACGACAGCGCAATCATCATCCAGTAAGGCTGCTCGCCGCGATGGGCGCGCTGAACGGAATAGGAGCAGGTAATAAAGCTGCGCTTGCCGGTGAGCTGCTGCGCCAGCTGCACAATGCGATCGGCCGGGATGCCGGTGATACGACTGGCCCAGCCGGCGGTTTTCGCCACGCCGTCGGTTTCGCCCAGCAGATAGGCGCGCAGCTGCGGCCAGCCGGTGCAGTGGCTGGCGAGAAACGCTTCGTCAACTGCGCCGCGCTGGGTGATCTCATGACCCAGCGCCAGCATCAGCGCCACGTCGGTGTTGGGGCGAATCGGAATCCACTCGGCGTTAACAAATTCCGGGCAGTCATCCCGCATCGGGCTGATGTTGATCACCGGCGTGCCTTTGGCCGCCAGCTGCATCAGCGCCGGTTTCAGGCTGTGCTGCCCTGCGCCCCCCGAGGCGACCTGGGCGTTTTTCAGCGCCAGCCCACCAAAGGCGACAAAAATTTCGGCATGTTCCACCACCTGCGGCCATTCGGTGACGCGCCCGGTCAGCGGCATGTAGGTGCCAATCACATAGGGCAGGAAGAACTGCGCGGCGCCCCAGCTGTAGTTACCCTGCTGATCAACGCCGCCGCCGCCCTGAAAGTAGAAGCGACGAACCAGAGTGCGGGCGTGGTTGACGCGACCGGCCGATGACCAGCCGTAGGAGCCGTTGAAAATGCCCGATGCGCCATAGCGCTCGCGAATGCGGCGATTCTCTTCCGCCACCAGATCCAGCGCGGTTTCCCAGTCGACGGCAACAAAATCTTCCCGGCCACGCAGCGTACGGTCGCTCTTTTCGCGTGACTTCAGCCACGAGCGCCGCACCATCGGCTGACGAATGCGTTTGTCGGAATAGACCAGTTCAGGAATGGTGTGGATCATCGGTGACGGATCGGCATCGGCGAAGAAAGGTTCGCAGCCAATCAGGCGATCGTTTTCAGTGACGGCGGTAAAGGCGCCCCAGTGCGCCAGATGTGGCACTTTGGTTTTCATCGTTGTTTTTCACGGTAGCCAGGTGGGAGATTGAGCATAGCATGGTGCGACGCCTCAGCAGAAGACGTGCAGGAACGACCGTTTTTACCCCTTTTTGCGACGACGCTGGCATTCTGTCGGGTTGATGTGTCCGCCCTTTTCCGTAACACTGATGCGATGTGTAAACGTTTTCCCCAAAGCAGGTCAACGCATGGCTACCATAAAGGATGTTGCGCGACTGGCTGGCGTTTCTGTCGCCACAGTCTCCCGTGTAATCAATAATTCTCCCAAAGCCAGCGACAGCTCCCGACAGGCCGTAGGTCAGGCGATGGAGCAGCTTCAGTATCACCCGAACGCCAACGCACGCGCACTGGCGCAGCAATCGACCGAAACGCTCGGCCTGATTGTCGGTGACGTCTCCGATCCCTTTTTTGGCGCAATGGTAAAAGCCGTGGATGAGGTGGCAGGTGACACCGGTAACTTTTTGCTGATTGGTAACGGTTACCATAATGAGCAAAAAGAGCGGCAGGCGATTGAACAACTGATGCGTCACCGCTGCGCGGCGCTGGTGGTTCACGCTAAGAAAATCCCGGATGCAGAACTGGAAGTGCTGATGAAGCAGGTGCCTGGCATGGTGCTGCTGAACCGGCTGATAAAAGGCTTTGAAAAACGCTGTATCGCGCTCGACGACCGTTACGGCGCCTGGCTGGCGACCCGTCATCTGATCCAGCTTGGCCACCAGAATATCGCCTTTATCTGCTCGACCCACACTATCTCCGATGCAGAAGATCGCCTGCAGGGTTACTACGATGCGCTGAAAGAACATGGCCTGCCGTGCAGCGATCGGCTGGTCACCTGGGGTGAACCGGATGAAGTGGGCGGTGAGCAGGCGATGACGGAACTGCTGGGTCGCGGCAAGAATTTCACCGCCGTCGCCTGCTACAACGACTCAATGGCCGCCGGCGCGCTGGCGGTGCTGAGCGATAACGGCGTTCGGGTGCCGGAAGAGATGTCGCTGATCGGCTTCGATGATGTGCTGGTTTCGCGCTATGTGCGACCGCGCCTCACCACCATCCGCTATCCGATTGTCACCATGGCGCAGCAGGCGGCCCAGCTGGCGCTGGCGCTGGCCAACAATCAGCCGCTGCCGGAAGTGACCCACATGTTCAGTCCGACCCTGGTGCGCCGCCACTCGGTCAGCGGCCCGGCCTGAGGACGCTATGGCCGGTTTATCCGGCCGCAGCGTTTACTGAAAGGCGCGCAGCAGCGTCTCCAGCGGCCTGACCAGCGCAATCACTGTTTCATCCTGTACCTCTGCGGCGGCATCCAGTGTCGCACGCATCTCCGCCACTTCACTGGCACCAAACGCCTGATTGCGAACGTAAGCATTAACCAGCGCGAGGCCCATGGCGCTCAGCGCCTCGATCTGCTGCACGCTCTGTGCCAGCGGCTTCAGCGTTGCACTCGCGTTAATGATCGGCAGCACCGCGCTGGTGTTAGCCTGCCAGCGCTGCAGCGGCGCGCGAACCGCAGAGGCGGCAGCCGGATTATTACGATTGGCGATTAACACGGCGACCTGCTGCTCCAGCTGACGTACCGCCTCACTCTCAGCGGGCAGTACATCTGCCAGCCGGTTCAGGGGTTCATGGTAGTCGTAATGGCCCGCCTGAAACTTGAGATGCTGGCGCGTGTAGTATTGCGCCGGTTCCAGCACCTCGGCCAGTACCCGCAGTGGGGCGATGTCATGCCCACTGGCCAGCCGCATCATCTGCTGCTCCGTCTGCGCGTGTTGCAGCGTTCCGACCGACACGCTGCTCCAGCGATCCATCGCCGCCAGCCGCGAATACATCGAGTCGGTATTGGTGACATCCTGTGCCGACCATAACCGCTCGGCCACCACAAAGGCGCGCGGCCACAGTTTGGTATCAATAATCTGGCTGTTGATGTTTTCCGCCCACAGCGCCGCCTCGCCACCCAGCAGATTTTGCTGCACCTGCTCAGGTGTGGGCAGCGCGGGCGCGATGCCCGCAGGCGTCTGAGCCAGCCGTTGGCCGCTGGTGGGATAACGCACGTTGCCTACCTCAGCATAACCTTTGAGGGCGTTCTGTTGCAGCGTGAACACCGGCTGGAACGGCCCCATCCAGCTATCCACGCTAAACCGCACCTGCTGCGTCGAGAGCCAGTTGATCTGACTGACCATCCGGCGGGCTTTGCCATCGAAGTCGATAAAACCGCGCCAGCCTGGTTCTCCCTGTATCAGCGTAAAGCTGCCCTTCACCGGGCTGCCTTTCAGCCGCGGCATGGTGAATGACCAGCTCTGCGCCTGATCGCCTGGCCGCAGACGATCCTGGCCGTTGAGGCCCTGTGGCGTGACCTCATTGCGGTAGTGATAGCTGGCAGGCTGAGGCTGATCGAGGTAGAAACCGGTGGAGAGGATGCCGCGGTAGTTCTCTTTTGCCAGCGCGCTCAGCGCATCCTGACCCTGCCACGACTGGATCAGAATGCTGCGCGGCAGATCGGGATGGGCAATCTCATCCCAGCCCACCATCTGACGGTGATGGGCTTCCAGGATCTTCTCTACCCGCTGATTGAAATATGCCTGAAGCGCATGGGCATCTTTCAGATCGTGATCGCGCATAAACTGCTGGATAGCAGGCGAGTCGTTCCACTGTGTCGGATCCACCTCATCGCCGCCAATGTGCAGCCAGGGATCGGGGAAGATCGCCGCCATCTCACCCACCAGCGTGTCGATCACCTGATAAACCTGTTCGTTGCTGGGATCGAGCAGCGGTTTAAAGACGCCCCAGCCGCGCTCCATCTGCCAGGGGCCGGGTGCGCTAATCAGCTCTGGCATCGCCACCGCCAGCGCGGAAGCATGTCCCGGCATATCCAGCTCCGGCACCACACGCACCCCGCGATCGGTGGCATATTTCACGATCTCCCGCATCTGCTGCTGGCTGTAATAGTTGCCATCGCTGGCTTTCTGCTGCAGCTGGGGATAGTGGCTGGAGGCGAAGCGCCAGCCCTGATCGTCAGTAAGATGCCAGTGAAAGACGTTCATTCGCGCGGCGGCGATGCCGTCGATCTGACGTTTAAGCGTCTCCACCGGCATAAAGTGACGCGCCGTGTCGATCAGCACGCCGCGCCACGGAAAGCGCGGATGATCGTGGATGGTGACGTAAGGAATGGTTGTCCCCTGTGCGCCGTTTTGTATCAGCTGCAGCAGGGTTTCCATGCCGCGCATCGCGCCGAAACGGCTGGGCGCGGTTAACAGGACGCCGTCGCCATCGACCTGCAACTGATAGCTCTCATCGCTATCAGGCAGCGGCTGCGGATCCACCGCTTTCGCAATGACGATGCGGATAGTCGGTGCTGCTATCGGCTGGGTGGCGGGCAACAGCGGCCAGCCGGTCTGATTACTGATCCGCTCCAGCCAGCGCGCTTCAGCACCCGCCAGATGATCGCCAGAGATTTGCAGCGTCAGCTGCGGCGTCAGGATAAGCGTGCCGCCGCTGGCAGGCTGTTCCACCTGTTGCGGCCAGGGCATCAGCGGCAGCGGACTGGCCAGGGCGATTGGGCTGAGGGCCGAGAGCAGGAGCAGAGAACGGGGTAACCACATTGGCGGGCATCCTTGTAACGTCAACGTTTTGACAGGGCAGAACGTTGATTAAAGTTGCTGCTCGCCAATCCGCCAGTGGATCCTGCAGGAAACCTGAACCAGCACCCGATTTTTTACATCAGCCAGAGTTTTCCAGCGGGTTGAGGCTTCCTTGTTTCAGGTCAAATCTGATCGCAATAATTCTCAGCAATCACTACATGTAGCGAATAGAATCCTTTCGACCCCTATATGTAGTTTATGGAGAGAGAAATGGCGACGGTGGTAATCAAGCGTGATGGATGCCGGACAGGCTTTGATGCGCAGCGTATTGAGCAGGCCGTGGCGGCGGCGGCACGGGCAGCCGAAGTAGAAGACGCGGCCTGGTGCGCGCAGGTCGCTGAGCGCGTGGCATTGCGGCTGGCCGATCGTCCGGAAGTGGATATCCGTGAAATTCAGTGTGCAGTAGAAGAGACGCTGATGGCGGGTCCTTACCCTCAACTGGCCCGCGCCTACATTGAATACCGCCACGATCGCGATGTCGCCCGCGATCGTCAGAGCCAGTTACATCACGCCATCCGCGGGCTGGTCGATCAGACCAATGCGGCGCTGCTGAACGAGAATGCCAACAAAGACAGCAAAGTGATCCCGACGCAGCGCGATCTGCTGGCCGGGATCGTGGCAAAACACTACGCACAGCAGCAGATCCTGCCGCGCGATGTGGTGCTGGCGCACGAGCGCGGCGAGATCCACTATCACGATCTCGACTACTCCCCTTTCTTCCCGATGTTCAACTGCATGCTGATCGATCTGAAAGGCATGCTGACCAACGGTTTCAAAATGGGCAATGCTGAGATCGAGCCGCCTAAATCGATCGCCACCGCCACCGCCGTGACGGCGCAGATCATCGCGCAGGTCGCCAGCCATATTTACGGCGGCACCACCATTAACCGTATTGATGAAGTGCTGGCCCCGTTTGTTGAGCAGAGCTATGCCCGGCATCTGGCGATTGCTGAGCAGTGGCAGATCCCGCAGGCCGAGCAGTATGCGCGCCAGCGTACGGAGAAAGAGTGCTACGACGCCTTTCAGTCGCTGGAGTATGAGGTGAATACCCTGCACACCGCCAACGGCCAGACGCCATTTGTCACCTTTGGTTTTGGTCTGGGGACGGACTGGGCGGCCCGGCTGATTCAGCAGTCGATTCTGCTTAACCGGCTGGCCGGACTGGGTAAAAATCGCAAGACGGCGGTGTTCCCTAAACTGGTGTTCAGCATTCGCGAAGGCGTCAACCGCCGGGCGGGCGACGTTAATTACGATATCAAACAACTGGCGCTGGAGTGTGCCAGCAAGCGGATGTATCCCGACATCCTCAATTACGATCAGGTGGTTAAAGTCACCGGCTCGTTTAAAACCCCAATGGGCTGCCGTAGTTTCCTTGGCGTTTATGAAGAGAACGGCGAGCAGATTCATGAGGGCCGCAACAATATCGGGGTAATCAGCCTGAACCTGCCGCGCATCGCACTGGAAGCGGGCGGGGATGAAGCGCGCTTCTGGACGCTGCTCGATGCACGACTGCAGCTGGCTAAGCGGGCGCTGATGACGCGGGTGGCGCGGCTGGAGAAGACCAAAGCGCGCGTGGCGCCCATCCTCTATATGGAAGGCGCCTGTGGCGTTCGGCTGAATGCGGATGATGAAGTCGGTCCTATTTTCCGTAATGGCCGTGCGTCGCTGTCGCTGGGCTATATCGGCCTGCATGAAACCCTGAATGCGCTCAGCGGCGGTCATCAGCATCCTTACGATGACGCGGCCCTGCGCGCCAAAGGGGTAGAGATCATCGCTTACATGCGCGATGCCACCGAGCGCTGGAAAGCAGAAACAGGCTATGGGTTCAGCCTTTACAGCACGCCAAGCGAGAATCTGTGCGACCGCTTCTGCCGTCTTGATGCGGCGCAGTTTGGTCTGGTGCCAGGCGTTACCGACAAGGGCTACTACACCAACAGCTTCCATCTCGACGTTGAGAAGAAGGTCAATCCTTACGACAAAATCGACTTTGAAGCGCCCTATCCGCCGCTGGCGAATGGCGGATTCATCTGTTACGGCGAATACCCGAATGTGCAGCACAACCTCAAGGCGCTGGAGGATGTCTGGGATTACAGCTACGACCGCGTGCCCTATTACGGCACTAATACCCCGATTGATGAGTGCTACGAGTGCGGCTTCAACGGCGAGTTCACCTGTACCAGCCGCGGCTTCACCTGTCCGAATTGCGGCAACCACGATCCGGCGCGCGTCTCCGTCACCCGGCGGGTCTGCGGCTATCTGGGCAGCCCGGATGCGCGGCCCTTTAATGCCGGTAAACAGCAGGAAGTGCAGCGTCGGGTGAAGCATCTGTCTGAAGGACCGCTGGGATGATGCATATCCATCGCTACTATGATGTGGATATCGTTAATGGACCTGGCACCCGCTGCACGCTGTTTGTCGCTGGTTGCGAACATCAGTGTCGCGGCTGCTACAACCAGAGCACCTGGCGGCTCGACTCCGGCGTGCCCTTTACGCTTGCGATGGAGGAGCACCTGCTGGCGGATTTGCAGGACACCCGCATTCCGCGCCAGGGATTGTCGCTGAGCGGCGGCGATCCGCTGCATCCGCATAACGTGCCGCACATTCGCCGTCTGGTGAAACGGGTGCGACAGACGTGTCCCGGTAAAGATATCTGGCTCTGGACCGGTTACCGGATGCAGGAGCTGAATGCGGCGCAGCGCGCTGTGCTGGTCTATCTCGACGTGCTGATCGATGGCCGTTTTGTCGAAGAGGAGAAGGATGCCACGCTGCAATGGCGCGGCAGCCGTAATCAGATTATCTGGCAGTTACGCTGAGTGGCGCGGGATTTCGCCAGACTCTATGATATTGACGCTCTCACTCCCCGGCGTAAAAGCCTGCTGGTGCAGACAGCGTGCCACGTCGTGCGCGCTGACCGCCCGCCAGTTGCCCGGCAGCAGCGAAAACAGCGGTCCCGCCAGGCTTTCGCCCCGGCGCTTCTGCGCGCGATCCCCAAGCAGCAATGAAGGCCGCACCAGCGTCAGGCGCGGCCAGCCCTGATGGCGCAGCGCATTCTCCATTTCGCCTTTGACGCGATTATATAAAAATGGTGAGTGACGACTGGCCCCGTGCGCGCTGACCACCAGCATCTGCTTCGCCCCCAGACGTAATCCGCTTAACCCGCTGTCCACCACCAGGGTGTAATCAACGTGGATAAAAGCCTGTTTACTGCCCGCCTGCTTACGCGTGGTGCCCAGGCAGCAGAACACCGTGTCCAGCGAACTTTGCAGCGGCCCGAGGACATCGGTGAGATCGGCCTCAACCGGATTCACCACCTTGTTCATCGCGGGCAGTGGCCGACGGGTTGGCGCGATGATCTCATCGACGCGTGGATCCTCAATCAGTAAGCGCAGCAGATGCGACCCGACTAAGCCGGTGGCACCGGTCAGTAATACGCGATTCATCTCAGATTCATCCTTATTTCACTGCTGACTGGTTAAAAGATAGCTGATCTTAACGGGCTGGCTTGCGTTCTCACTCTCAGCGACCAGGCTTATAGCGTTATCCGGAAAGCGCGTCTCGCGCTCCACATGCTGAAGGAGGAAAAAAATGAGCAAGAAAGTGGCGGTTTTAATTACCGATGAATTTGAAGACTCAGAATTTACCTCACCTGCGGAAGTTTACAAACGCGCTGGTTTTGAGGTGGTTACCATTGAGAAACAAGCCGGTAATGTCGTTAAAGGCAAGAAAGGCGAAGCGGAAGTGACCATCGATCGCAGCATTGATGACGTCAGCCCGGCTGAATTTGACGCCCTGCTCCTGCCTGGCGGTCACTCGCCCGATGCCCTGCGCGGCGACGATCGTTTTGTTGCTTTTACCAAAGAGTTTGTCGCCAGCGGCAAGCCAATTTTTGCCATCTGCCACGGGCCACAGCTGCTGATTAGCGCTAACGGCGTGCGCGGTCGCAAGATGACTACCGTTAAAGCCGTTGCCATTGACCTGATCAATGCCGGTGCCGACTTCCATGATAAGGAAGTGGTAGTAGACGACGATAAGCTGGTCACCAGCCGCACCCCGGCCGATTTACCGGCCTTTAATCGTGAATCCCTGCGGATCCTCGAAGCGCTGTAAGCCGCGACGCCCTTTTCTGCTGAAAAGGGCGTTTCTATTTCTCCCGCTGCCAGGCAATTTTCTTGCCGAATCCCAGCGCATTATCCGTCATCTTCACTTCATCCAGCACAATCTCCCACAGCGGTGCCGACACTTTGCGTGAGACCGGAAAACGTTTCTGGTAAGCGGCTCTGGCGATCTGCTCTGTTGACTCTTCCAGCCGTTTGACATGGCCACGATACTGCACGCCTTTAATCAGCAGCACGCTTCTGGGCTGGCCATTGACGGTGCCCGCAACCTGCGGATTCTGCACCATTAACTCACCGTGGCGGGTATCGGGTTCCGTCATGATCCAGAAGGCCATGCGCGTCTCATCAAAAACGTAGTAGCAGTTAGCGCACCACAGTTGATCGTCGGCGGTACAGCAGAGTGAAAGCACATGCTGCTTTCTCAGATAGCGAACCAGATGGGCGTGATCGGACAAGATAAACTCCTGGCGGTGCACCGGAGAGTGAAGCGCGCTACACTGCCCGGCACCTTTTTTTGGGAAATGATTGCGATGAGTCAGCAGTGGCAACTCTACATCGTCCGTACGGCGAAAGGGAGCCTGTACACCGGTATTACCACGGATGTGGTGCGCCGGGTCGCTCAGCACCAGAGCGGACGGGGCGCCCGCGCGCTGCGCGGCAAAGGGCCGCTGGACCTGGTGTTTCACTGTGACGCGGGCGATCGCGCCAGCGCCTCCAGACTGGAGTATCAGGTCAAGCAACTGACCCGCCAGCAGAAATTACTGCTGGTGGCGGGCCAGCCCGGCTGTCTGGAGAGCTGGCTGGGTATTACGGCTGGCGATTAAAGGGTTCGGCGTAGTCGATCTGCCCTTCCGCCCCGTCATACGCATTATCGGCCAGACGGTAGACCTGGAACGTTGCCTCTGTACCCGGCCAGCGGCTGCGCAGGCCGTGGCGTGCCGCCGGTTCAAAACCAAAACGGTTGAACAGCGCCGGATCGCCCAGCACCACTACCGCGCTGTAGCCAAATTCATTGAGCGTATCCAGCCCCTCATAGATCAGCTTGCTGGCAATTCCCTGACCGCGCAGCGTCTCATCGACGGCCAGCGGTGCCAGCCCAACCCAGCCGCGATCTTCACCCTGAACGCTGACCGGACTGAATGCGGCATAACCCAGCACCTGTCCCTCGTCATCCGTCGCGACCACGCCTAAGGTCAGCAAGCCATCTTCACGCAGCGCCTGAGTCAGTTCCGCCTCTGCAGAGGTACTGAAGCAGCGTCTGAGCAGCGCGTCGATGCCTGCGGCATCCACGCCAATTTCACTACGAATCAACATGCAGCACCTGCGCGCGCCTGAGCGGCCTTCGCGTCCTGTTTCATGCCGGCGTCGACAAATGCCGCCATCTGCTCAATTGCCGTGCGTAACGCGGTGGGCATAGCCTCGGGTTCAATAGCATCCATTACGTTCTTCACCTCAAGTCCCAGTTCAGTGTCACCTTCAATCACCAGCCGGCGTTGAAAGAACAGCATGTCGGGATCTGCTTTACGTGCTGCCACCAGCAACAGATCATTGGCATTGCCCCGAAACCAGACATCCGCTTCGGACTGTTGCAATACCGCCAGTCGGCCGTCCTGCAGCGTGGTTATCCATTGCAGATTGAGATCGGCAATTTCAATACCCAGCAGGCGACCATCCAGAAAGTCTAACTCACCTTCAGCCAAAGCATGACGAAATTGCCAGTTTAAGAGTTGTTGCAGAAGCAACTTTTTGACCGGGAATGGGGTGAACGCAGCGGGTAACCCTAAGATTTTAGGACCGTTTTTCACACAATGGGCATGTATCCGCTCTAACACTTTCGTCACTCCCTTCAGAAAATTTTACGTATATTGCCATATCCTTTTCTGCGCGCCTCCTCTGAGATCAATAAAAACCGCTGCCATGCAGGTAAAAAAAGCGCCGCCGGGCGGATGAATTTGAATTTCACTGCCCCAAATCAACACGCAGCCCGGACCAGATGCCTAGACTCGACGCCCATCTGCATGTTGAGAGGAATATCTATGGAACTGCTCTGCCCGGCAGGAAACTTACCCGCAGTGCGCACCGCTGTAGAGAATGGCGCTGATGCGGTGTATGTGGGGCTGAAAGATGACACCAATGCCCGTCATTTTGCGGGTCTGAATTTCACCGATAAAAAACTGGCTGAAGCCGCGCGCTATCTTCATCAGCATCGTCGCAAACTGCATGTTGCGATCAACACCTTTGCCCATCCGGATGGCATGGGCCGCTGGCAGCGGGCGATTGATGTGGCGGCGCAAAACGGAGCCGACGCGCTGATCCTGGCGGATATCGCCACGCTGGAGTATGCCGCGACGCGCTATCCCCAGGTTGAACGTCATCTTTCTGTACAGGCTTCGGCGACAAATCTGGAGGCGATTCGCTTTTACCATCGCCACTTCAATCTGCAGCGTGTGGTGCTGCCGCGCGTCCTGTCGATTCACCAGGTTAAACAGCTGGCTCGCAGCACACCGGTGCCGCTGGAGGTATTCGCCTTTGGCAGCCTGTGCATCATGGCGGAAGGCCGCTGCTACCTCTCTTCCTGGCTGACCGGTGAATCACCTAACAGCGCCGGTGCCTGCTCTCCGGCGAAGTTTGTGCGCTGGCAGCAGACGCCGCAGGGCATGGAGTCACGTCTTAATGAAGTGTTGATCGATCGCTACGCCCCGGACGAAAGCGCGGGTTATCCGACACTTTGCAAAGGACGGTATGTGGTTAACGACAAGCGTTATCACGTGCTCGAGGAGCCCACCAGTCTGAACACGCTGGAGCTGCTGCCGGAACTGCTGCGGGCAGGCATCGCCTCGGTGAAAATCGAAGGCCGTCAGCGCAGCCCTGCCTATGTCGCTGACGTGGCGCGCGTCTGGCGTCAGGCAATTGATCGCTGCAAGGCGCAGCCGGAACAGTTTGAAGTCGCACCACAGTGGATGCAGACGCTGGGCGATCTCTCAGAAGGTTCGCAAACCACGCTGGGTGCTTATCACCGTGAATGGCAATAAGGAGTCATGATGCAATATGCCCTTGGGCCGGTGCTCTGGTACTGGCCGACCGATACGCTGGAAGATTATTACCAGCAGGCTGCCCGCAGTAGCGCGGATATTATCTACCTTGGCGAAGCGGTGTGCAGTAAACGTCGCGCCACGCCCTATGCCCGCTGGATGGCGCTGGCCCGTGAACTCGCGGCCAGCGGCAAACAGGTGGTGCTGAGCACGCTGGCGCTGCTGCAATCGCCCTCTGAGCTGAAAGAGCTGCAGCGTTACGTTGAGAACGGTGAGTTCCTGATTGAAGCCAATGATATCGGCACGGTAAACATGGCCGCTGAGCGTCATCTGCCCTTTGTCGCGGGTCCGACGCTCAATGTTTATAACGCCGACACGCTGCAGCTGCTGGTCAAAGAGGGCATGACGCGCTGGTGTATGCCGGTGGAGATGTCACGTGACTGGCTGCTACAGCTGCTGGAGCAGTGCGAGACGCGGGGTATCCGGCAGCAGTTTGAGGTGGAGGTGCTGGGCTACGGTCATCTGCCGCTGGCGCTCTCAGCGCGCTGCTTCACCGCCCGCTCGGAAAACCGCGCGAAAGATGATTGCGAAACCTGCTGTATCAACTATCCGACAGGCCGGCGCGTCAACTCCCAGGAGGGCCAGCAGGTGTTCGTCCTCAATGGCATTCAGACCATGAGCGGCTACTGCTATAACCTGGGTAACGATCTGGCCGGTATGCGCGGCCAGGTCGATTGCATACGGCTCTCGCCGCAGGATGTGACGACGCTGGCAGAGATCGACCGTTTCCGCGCCAATGAAAACGGCCAGGCTCCGCTAATGGTCGCGAAAGGCAGTGATTGTAACGGTTACTGGCGCAAACTGGCGGGCATGACGCTGGCATCCTGAATAAAAGCACATACCGGCTATATTCCTGCTGAGGTTAGCAGTTTTAATATAAGGAATGATGCGTAATACTAAATGGTGCAGGCTTTAACTTAACGCCTGCGCCATACAACGGGAGTAGTCATGTCTGATAAAAAACCTCTTCGCCTGTCCGTGCTGGATCTCGCGCCGATTCCACAGGGCGCGACCGCTCGGGATGCGTTCCATAATTCGCTGGCGCTGGCGCGTCAGGCTGAAAAACTGGGCTATCAACGCTACTGGCTGGCTGAACATCACAACATGACGGGGATTGCCAGCGCAGCCACCTCCGTGCTGATTGGCTATCTGGCGGCGAATACCGAGACTCTGAAGCTGGGCTCCGGCGGCATTATGTTGCCTAACCATGCGCCGCTGGTGATCGCCGAGCAGTTTGGTACGCTGGCCTCTCTCTATCCTGGCCGTATTGATCTCGGCTTAGGTCGCGCGCCAGGTTCTGACCAGCGCACCATGATGGCACTGCGCCGTCATCAGGCCAACATGCACATCGACACGTTCCCCGAGGATGTGGCTGAACTGATTAGCTGGTTCGATGCCGAAGCGGATGCGCAGCCGCCGGTGCAGCCGGTACCCGGTCTGGGCCTGCAGATCCCGGTCTGGCTGCTCGGCTCCAGTCTCTACAGCGCACAGCTTTCAGCGAAAATGGGCCTGCCGTTTGCGTTTGCCTCCCATTTTGCCCCTGACCAGCTCTTTCAGGCGCTGCACGTCTACCGCGAAAACTTCCAGCCATCGGCGCGTCTCGACAAGCCTTATGCCATGGTCTGCATTAACGTGATCGCCGCAGACAGTGAGCGTGATGCGCGCTTCCTGTTTACCTCGCAGCAGCAGCA
The DNA here is from genome assembly GCF_048452805.1 of Pantoea sp. K16. Classification (NCBI taxonomy): domain Bacteria; kingdom Pseudomonadati; phylum Pseudomonadota; class Gammaproteobacteria; order Enterobacterales; family Erwiniaceae; genus Pantoea; species Pantoea sp. K16. Next base: position 108,258 of record NZ_JBLWNV010000004.1, read on the forward strand.
GTTTATCAACCTGCGCCGCGGCAAACCGGGCCCGTTACCGGCACCGGTTGAAAACATGGATAACCTCTGGTCGCCATCAGAACAGTATGGCGTACAGCAGGCGCTCAGCATGTCGCTGGTCGGCGATACGGACAAAGTGCGTCATGGGCTGGCCTCACTGATGCGTGAAACCCAGGCGGATGAAATTATGGTCAATGGCCAGATTTTTGATTCCGAAGCGCGCCTGCGCTCCTTCGCCATTGCGATGGAAGCGGCTAACAGCCTGTAATCAGTTCTGCGGTGGGCGCAATCTCTCCGGGCTCACCGCCAGCTGACGACTATCCCTGGCCGGAGATTGCCCATACAGGCGGCGATACTCCCGGCTGAACTGTGACGCGCTCTGATACCCCACCCGATAGCCTGCCGTACCGGCATCCAGCTTTTCCACCATCATCAAACGTCGCGCCTCATTCAGCCGCAGTTGTTTCTGGTATTGCATCGGCGTCATGGCCGTCACGGCTTTGAAGTGATGATGCAGCGAAGAGATGCTCATGCCGACACTGCTGGCGAGCCGATCGATCTTCAGCGGCTGATGAAAATTTTCCCGCAGCCAGCGGGCAGCCTGCGCGACCCGGTTGCCCGGCCGTTCAGCCAGCGCCATATTCAGGATGCGCGAACCTTCCGGCCCGGTCAGCAGCCGGTAGAAAATCTCCTGCTCAATGAGCGGGGCCAGCGCCTCAATGTCCTCAGGGTGGTCAAGCAGGCGTACCAGCCGGATAACCGCATCCACCAGCAAAGGTGAGACCTTATGCACGGTGACGCCACGTTCACTGTCTGGTGTCGCCAGCGGCAGCGTCGGGGGAAACTGTTCGAGGTAGCGCATCAGCCGGGATTCATTGATGGCGATACCAATCCCCAGATTGGGCTTTTCCGGCGTGGCGACGGTGACGCAGGCGCGTACCGGCATATCCAGCGTCACCAGCAGCAGATCGCCCGGACCATAGTGCAGCACCTCATCACCGATATGCAGCGCCTTACCGCCCTGTGCCACCAGGGCAAAACTGGCCCATTGAGCAAAGTGCATCGGCTCAGTCGGTGCTGAAACCCGGCCAAAAAACAGGCAATCTATGGCACTTGAATGCCGCCCATCCTCCGGAGCATGACGGGCAATTAACTGTGCCAGCCCCTGCCACTTCTCACTCTCTGTCACTGTGTTCTCCCCTCCCGCTATCTGTGCTGATATTACCTGACGCTGAGCGGAATACCTGTCCCGTTGCGTTACTTTTGCAGGATCGTGCAAGAAGCTTGCAGGATTGCACTACCCGCTTTTCGGCGCCAGCGCGCATAGTCTTTCGACGCAATCATTACGGCGGAGAACAACATAATGAAGGCACTGCAGAATAAAATCGCGCTGGTAACAGGCGCCTCAAAAGGCATTGGTGCGGCGATTGCCATCGCTTTTGCCGCGGCTGGCGCCCGCGTCGTGGTCAATTATCGTCAGGATGAAGTGGGAGCGGCTGACGTGGTCAGCGATATCGTCACCCTGGGCAGTGAAGCCGTGGCGGTACAGGCAGATATCTCTCTCCTGCGCGATGTGGAACGGCTCTTCGCCACCACCGCAGAGTGCTTCGGCGCGCCCGACATTGTGGTGAACAATGCGGGCAGCTTTCATCACGGCGAGTTTGCGGCGCTGACGCTGGAGGAGATGCAGCAACAGATTAACGTTAACCTGCTGGGTACGCTGATGGTCTGTCAGCAGGCGATTCGTCACTTCCCGGCGCACGGCGGCAGCATTATTAATCTCAGCGCCCTGAACAGTAAAAACAGCACGCCGGGTTCCGTGCTCTGGGCGGCAACCAAAGGCGCAGTGGATACCCTGACCCAGGGACTGGCGCGCGAGCTGGGCGCAAAGAACATCCGGGTTAACGCCCTGGCACCAGGCATGATTCTGACGGAGGGATTACTGGCCGCGAAGAGGATGAGCCCACAGCTCAAAGCGCAACTGCTGGCAGCCACGCCGCTGGGACGCTTTGGTCTGCCGGAAGATGTGGCGCAGGTTGCGCTGTTTCTGGCCTCTGAAGAGTCCGCCTGGGTCAGCGGCGAGCGCGTGATGATCAGCGGCGGTGCCTGACAGGCATAAAAAAAGGGAAGCCATTGGCTTCCCTTTTTGTTACGACGCTAAGTCGTTATGCATCACGACGACGTGGAGCGGCGGCTGCGCCCTCTTCACGACGTGGACCACGGCTACCTTCACGGTTGAAAGTACGTCCGCCGCCTTCACGACCACCTTCACGGCGTTCAGAAGAGAAGCGACGTCCACCTTCACGGTTAGCTGCGCCCGGACCGCCTGCACCTGGACCGCTGCGACGCTCACCGCCAGCACCAGCTGGACGACGGTCACCACGGCCTTCGTTCGGCTGTGCATCACCCAGTAACTGCATATTCATCGGCTTGTTCAGAATACGGGTACGGGTAAAGTGCTGCAGCACATCGCCTGGCATGCCTTTCGGCAGCTCGATAGTCGAGTGGGTACCGAACAGCTTGATGTTACCGATGTAACGGCTGCTGATGTCGCCTTCGTTAGCGATAGCGCCAACGATGTGACGAACTTCAACACCATCATCGCGGCCTACTTCGATGCGGTACAGCTGCATTTCGCCAACATCACGACGTTCGCGACGTGGACGATCGCCATCACGGCTTTCGCGGTTTTCACGCGGAGCACGAGAATCGCCACGCGCTTCACGGCTGTCACGACGGCCATCACGCTCGTCACGATCGCGGTATTCGCGACGTGCCGGACGCGGTGCTTCTGGTGGCAGAATCAGAGGACGTTCGCCCTGTGCCATCTTCAGCAGTGCAGCTGCCAGTGTTTCCAGATCCATTTCATCTTCTGGCTGCATTTTAGCCAGCAGAGCACGGTACTGATCCAGATCGCTGCTTTCCAGCTGCTGCTGAACTTTAGCAGCAAACTTAGCCAGACGACGCTCACCCAGCAGTTCTGCGTTAGGCAGTTCTACCTCAGGAATGGTCAGCTTCATGGTACGTTCGATGTTACGCAGCAGACGGCGTTCGCGGTTCTCAACGAACAGCAGCGCACGGCCAGCACGACCAGCACGACCGGTACGGCCGATACGGTGAACGTAAGATTCTGAGTCCATCGGAATGTCGTAGTTAACAACCAGGCTGATGCGCTCAACGTCCAGGCCACGGGCCGCAACGTCGGTTGCAATCAGAATGTCGAGACGACCATCTTTCAGGCGCTCAAGCGTCTGCTCACGCAGCGCCTGGTTCATGTCACCGTTCAGCGCGGCGCTGTTATAGCCACTACGTTCCAGCGCTTCTGCCACTTCCATGGTTGCGTTTTTGGTACGCACGAAGATGATGGCAGCATCAAAGTCTTCTGCTTCCAGGAAGCGAACCAGTGCGTCTGTTTTACGACCGTAAGCGGTCCAGTAGCTCTGGCTGATATCAGGACGCGTGGTCAGGCTTGACTGAATACGCACTTCCTGTGGATCTTTCATGAAGCGTTTGGTGATACGACGAATCGCTTCCGGCATGGTTGCAGAGAACAGCGCGGTCTGATGATCGGCTGGAATTTGCGCCATGATGGTTTCAACGTCTTCGATGAAGCCCATGCGCAGCATTTCGTCTGCTTCATCCAGCACCAGGCCACGCAGGTTAGAAAGGTCTAACGTGCCGCGTTTCAGGTGGTCAAGCAGACGGCCAGGCGTACCCACAACAACCTGTGGTCCCTGACGCAGTGCGCGCAGCTGCACGTCATAACGCTGGCCGCCGTAAAGGGCAACCACGTTCAGGCCACGCATGTGTTTAGAGAATTCGGTAACTGCTTCAGCAACCTGTACCGCCAGTTCGCGGGTAGGTGCCAGCACCAGGATTTGTGGCGCTTTAACAGTAGGATCAATGTTATGTAACAGCGGCAGAGAGAACGCCGCGGTTTTACCACTCCCGGTCTGCGCCATGCCTAACACGTCACGGCCCGCCAGCAGGTGAGGAATACACTCAGCCTGGATTGGGGATGGCTTTACGTAGCCCATGCCATTCAGTGATTCAAGGATGTCGGCGTTCAGGCCAAGGTCAGCAAAAGTGGTTTGAATATCAGTCATGTAGTACACGTGCCTCTTAGATTGCGGCGGCCAGTCTACATAACTCGTCGTGAAAACTTTCAGTCATTTTCATCAAAAAGTGTGAACCGGCTCAAATTAAAAGTTTTGACGAACAGAAAAGCCTTCATCCTTTAAGATGATGACTTAACAGGTTTTACAGGCAAATTAAGTTCGTCAGCTATTGCTGGTCAGATTCTGATAAATCGTCTTGTGCCTGGCCGAGTTGCGCCAGTTCCAACAATGCGTATCGGTGTTCAACAAAGTTATTGACGTTGTTGGCCACCGCCAGTTTGAACAACGCTTTCGCGTCGTCCTTCTCCCCCAGACTTAGGTAGTACTTACCTAAATAGAAGTTGGTTTCACTGAGATGTTCAGCGAGCGAGGTGTTATCCGTTGCGTCCGCCTTGAGACTTTCCATCAACGTTTTCTCGTTGATATCTCCAAGGTAGAACTCGACAATATTCCATCCCCATTGATCTCTGACCGCTTTGTCGTGACGCTGTTGAAGCGCGACTTTTGCCTTGTCGACATCCATCTCACGTTCAACGAGATAGAGCCACAAACTGCGGAAAGGATCGTTAGGATCGTCTTGATAAAACGCCAGCAGATCATCTTGCGCTAACTTGTATCGACCGCCGTAATAGAGGGCGATACCACGGTTTAAATGCGCATAGTTGTAAGTTGGATCAAGCTCAAGTACAGAATCAAACGCTTCATAGGCGGCATCAAAGTTGCCCGCCTGCGTTAAATATATGCCTAAGTAGTTAAACACTTCGGGCATATCTGGTCTTATAGACAGCGCTTGCGAAAAATCGTTCCGCGCTAATGCCCGCAGACCTAAACTATCATACAACACTCCGCGCTCATATAACAGCTGTGCGCGTTCATCATCGGTGAGAGCGCGACTGGCAAGAATTTGTTCCATGCGCGCCAGTATCACTTCCTGCTGCAGTGTGGGCTGTAAAGGCACTGCAAGAACTTCGTTCTTACGCCAATTGGAGTTGCTGCATCCTGCCAGCGTCAAAGCTGTCGCAACAAAACACCAGCGCAGAAAAGGCTTCATTTCCCACTCCCGAATACAAACATTGGGATAACCATCCTGTCATCCGCCTGCTGTGCACAAGGATTCCCGCCCTCGCGATGATACAAACGCCCCTCTCTGCCAGGCAGAGAGGGGCAAATCAGCAACGACTTATTCAGCAGCGTCAGGCGTGGTCACCGCGACAGCTTCTTCAGCCTGCGGCTTAGATTCTGTCGCTTCTTTGATGCTCAGACGTACACGGCCCTGGCGATCAACTTCCATCACCTTAACCGGTACTTCCTGACCCATCTGCAGATAGTCGGTCACTTTCTCAACGCGCTTATCAGCGATTTGTGAAATGTGAACCAGACCTTCTTTACCGCCGCCGATTGCAACGAAAGCGCCGAAGTCAACGATACGGGTCACTTTACCACTGTAAACGCGGCCCACTTCGATCTCTGCGGTAATCTCTTCGATACGACGAATCGCTTCTTTCGCTTTCAGACCATCAGTCGCAGCGATTTTCACGGTGCCGTCATCTTCAATTTCAATCGTTGTGCCGGTCTCTTCGGTCAGTGCACGAATCACTGAGCCGCCTTTACCGATCACATCTTTGATCTTGTCAGAGCTGATTTTGATGGTGTAAATGCGTGGTGCGAATTCAGAAATCTCAGTACGCGGTGTGCTGATAGCCTGTTCCATAACGCCCAGAATGTGCAGACGTGCACCACGGGCCTGGTTCAGCGCTTCCTGCATGATTTCACGCGTGATGCCTTCGATTTTGATGTCCATCTGCAGCGCGGTGATACCTTCACGGCTACCGGCTACTTTGAAGTCCATGTCGCCCAGGTGATCTTCATCGCCCAGGATGTCAGACAGAACAACAAACTTCTCATCTTCTTTCACCAGACCCATTGCGATACCGGCAACGGCGGCTTTGATTGGCACACCTGCATCCATCAGCGCCAGTGAGGCACCGCAGACAGAGGCCATTGAAGAAGAGCCGTTAGATTCGGTGATTTCAGAAACAACACGAATGGTGTAAGGGAAATCTTCCGCTTTAGGCATTACCGCTAACACGCCGCGCTTCGCCAGACGACCGTGACCAATCTCACGACGCTTCGGCGAACCTACCATGCCGGTTTCGCCGACAGAGTATGGAGGGAAGTTGTAATGGAACAGGAAGCTGTCGGTACGTTCGCCCATCAGCTCATCAAGGTTCTGCGCATCACGGGTCGTACCCAGCGTTGCAGTAACCAGTGCCTGCGTCTCACCACGGGTGAACAGCGATGAACCGTGTGTACGTGGCAATACGCCAGTACGCACGTCCAGACCACGGATCATATCTTTTTCACGACCATCGATGCGTGGCTCGCCATTCAGGATGCGAGTACGAACGACGGTTTTTTCAAGGCTATGCACGATGTCGCCGATTTCTGAACCATCCAGCGTTTCATCTTCAGCCAGCAGCGCAGCGATGGTTTCGTCTTTAATGACGCCAACCTGGGTGTAACGCTCCTGCTTGTCAGTGATGCGGTAAGCATCGCTGATGCGTGCTTCTGCCAGGGCAGCAACGCGAGAAATCAGTGCGGTATTGGCCGCTTCTGGCTGCCAGTCCCAGCGTGGTTTGCCCGCTTCAGCAACCAGAGCATTAATGTTTTCGATAACAATCTGCTGCTGGTCATGGCCAAAGACCACGGCGCCCAGCATCTGCTCTTCTGACAGGATCTCAGCTTCAGATTCAACCATCAGAACGGCATTCTGCGTACCGGCAACCACCAGATCCAGACGAGACTGTTTCAGCTCATCTGCGGTTGGGTTCAGGACATATTGATCGTTGATGTAACCAACACGCGCAGAACCAATTGGGCCATTGAACGGCAGACCAGAAAGCGCCAGTGCAGCAGAAGCACCGATCATGGCAACGATGTCCGGATGAACCTGTGGGTTCACAGAGACAACAGTGGCGATAACCTGAACTTCGTTAACAAAACCTTCCGGGAACAGCGGACGAATCGGGCGGTCAATCAGACGCGAAATCAGGGTTTCGCCTTCGCTTGGACGGCCTTCACGACGGAAGAAGCTGCCTGGGATACGACCAGCAGCGTAAGTACGCTCCTGATAGTTCACGGTCAGTGGGAAGAAATCCTGACCTGGTTTAGATTTTTTCTGACCTACTACAGTGACGAATACTGCAGTATCGTCCATGCTCACCATAACAGCGGCTGTCGCCTGGCGAGCCATCATGCCGGTTTCCAGCGTGACGGTATGTTGACCATATTGGAATTTGCGTACGATCGGATTCAGCAAAATCAAAGTCCTTAACTTCGGGGCATGGCTATCTGTAGCCCGCCATTGATTACCAATCTTCAGTTGCATCCTCGCGACTAATGACAACCCTCGACCGCCCCTGCGGTAAAGCCTCTCATTAGCCGCGCGAAATTCTGCAAACTAAAGATCACACTAAGCAACAATACATCAGTTTGGTCCGGATTGCTGCCGATTGCTCGAAAAAAGGGGCCATAAAGGCCCCCTCTTCACGAAACTCGCACAAATCTGATCGTAAGCTGCACAGAGTGCAAAAGCCCGCATAATGCCCCGACGATCAGATTCTTCAGACTTAGCGACGCAGACCGAGACTTTCGATCAGGCTGCTGTAGCGTGCAACGTCTTTACGCTTCAGGTAGTCCAGCAGCTTACGACGCTGAGATACCATGCGCAGCAGACCGCGGCGGCTGTGGTGGTCTTTTTTGTGCTCAGAGAAGTGACCCTGCAGATGGGTAATCTGCGCGGTCAACAGGGCAACCTGAACTTCAGTTGAACCGCTGTCGTTAGCACCACGGCCATATTTAGCAACGATCTCTGCTTTAGCTTCTACGCTTAGAGACATAATAAACTCCAGTAATAAATGAATGTATGGGTGCCGATCTCTAATTCAGCATCCCGCTTTAAAGCCGCGCTATTCTACTCTGCGCCCGATAGCAACGCAAATGCCCCATCAGCGAAAAGTGAACGCCTGGCTCAATCCTGATACTCAACCACTAAACGACGTGGCGCAAGCCGGCCATCGTCGGCAATTTCTGCCATACCGATAAACTTACGCGCTTCGCCTTCCGATACCCTTACCAGCCCCTGGGCAGGCGCATTGCTGGCCTGTACCGGCTGTCCCTGGCGGAAGAAATCTGCCACGGCAGGCGGGATATTCACTTCAGGGAAATCAGAGGCGGGGCTGTCCATTGGCAACAACAGCGGATCGAGCTGCGTTTCCAGTGGAATGCCGGCTTCTGTGGCTTCCGTCAGCAGGGTGTTGAGCTGTTCCAGCGTCACCATCCTTTCATACGGATAACGGGCAACCTGAACGCGACGCAGCATAATCACGTGCGCACCGCATCCCAGCTTTTCGCCCAGGTCATCGATGATGGTGCGGATATAGGTGCCTTTGGAGCAGTGAATTTCCAGCTCCAGCTCGTTATCCTGCCAGCGAATAAATTGCAGTTCATAGACAGTGATCGGACGCGGTTCACGCGCAATCTCAATGCCCTGACGCGCATATTCATACAGCGGGCGTCCCTGATGCTTCAGTGCCGAAAACATTGAAGGCACCTGCAGCGTTTCGCCGCGGAAGCTCTCCAGAGCACTGTCCAGATCGGCCTGAGTGAAGCTGACCGGACGCGTCTGCACGATGTTGCCATCGGCGTCTGACGTGTCGGTCCGCTCGCCCAGTCGGGCAATCACGCGATAGCGTTTGTCGGAATCGAGCAGATACTGCGAAAACTTAGTCGCTTCACCCAGGCAGATCGGCAACATGCCGGTAGCCAGAGGATCCAGCGCGCCGGTATGTCCTGCGCGATTCGCGTTAAAGATACGTTTCACTTTCTGCAGGACATCATTCGACGAGACGCCTTGTGGCTTATCCAGCAACAACACGCCATGGACGTCGCGACCGCGACGACGCGGACGACTCATTACGCCTCCTCGTCATCGCCAGTGGCGTCCGGACCACGGCGTTCAGTATCGTTCTTCACGACGCTGGTGACGAGATTGGACATACGCATCCCTTCGACTAACGAGTTGTCGTAGAAGAAAGTCAGCTCAGGCACGATACGCAGACGCATCGCTTTGCCCAGCAGAATGCGGATATAACCTGACGCTTCTTTCAGCGCTTTCAGGCCATGTTTAATCGCTTCTTCATCTTTGTCGTTAAGGAAAGTCACGAACACTTTTGCGTAAGCGAGATCGCGTGAGACTTCAACGCCTGATACGGTGACCATCATGCCAAGACGTGGATCTTTGATCTCACGCTGCAGGATCATCGCAATCTCTTTTTGCAGCTCTTGTGAAACGCGCTGCGGGCGACCAAATTCTTTCGCCATCATTATTTCTCCCAAATAATTCGGGAGGCCAGAGGCCTCCCAAATTGCAACACATCAGCAGTCTATTACTCGATGGTGCGTTTAATTTCGATGATTTCAAACACTTCGATCATATCGCCAACGCGAACGTCGTTGTAGTTCTTCACGCCGATACCGCACTCCATGCCGTTACGCACTTCGTTGACGTCATCTTTAAAGCGACGCAGAGATTCCAGCTCGCCTTCGTAAATTACCACGTTGTCGCGCAGGACACGGATTGGATTGTGACGCTTGATGTTACCTTCCGTCACCATACAACCGGCAATCGCGCCAAACTTCGGTGATTTGAACACATCGCGCACCGCAGCCAGACCGATGATCTGCTGTTTATACTCTGGTGCCAGCATGCCGCTCATCGCCGCTTTAACTTCGTCAATCAGGTTATAGATGACAGAGTAGTAGCGCAGATCCAGGCTTTCTGCGTCAATGACGCGACGCGCAGAGGCATCGGCACGAACGTTGAAGCCAAGGAGGATGGCGTTAGAGGCAGCAGCCAGGGTCGCATCGGTTTCGGTAATCCCGCCCACGCCTGAACCCACAATCTTCACCTTCACTTCGTCGGTGGAGAGTTTCTGCAGGGAGTCGGAGATTGCTTCCACAGAACCCTGAACGTCCGCTTTCAGAACGATGTTCAGTTCAGACACTTCGCCTTCGGTCATGTTAGCAAACATGTTCTCGAGCTTAGATTTCTGCTGGCGAGCCAGTTTAACTTCGCGGAATTTGCCCTGACGATAGAGCGCAACTTCACGTGCTTTCTTCTCGTCACGTACCACGGTCGCTTCATCACCCGCAGCCGGCACGCCGGACAGGCCCAGAATCTCAACCGGGATAGATGGACCCGCTTCCATGACTTCGCGACCCAGTTCGTCACGCATTGCACGAACGCGGCCATATTCGAAACCACAAAGAACGATGTCGCCTTTGTTCAGCGTACCTTCACGTACCAGCACGGTGGCAACCGGACCACGACCTTTGTCGAGGAACGATTCGATCACCACGCCGCTCGCCATACCTTCACGGATAGCGGTCAGTTCCAGCACTTCCGCCTGCAGCAGGATAGCGTTTAACAGGTCATCAATGCCGGTACCCGCTTTCGCAGAGACATTAACGAACATGTTTTCGCCGCCCCACTCTTCCGGAATGATACCGTACTGAGTCAGTTCGTTTTTAACACGATCCGGATCCGCTTCTGGCTTATCGCACTTGTTCACTGCAACCACAACCGGCACTTTAGCGGCTTTGGCGTGCTGAATAGCTTCGACAGTCTGTGGCATCACGCCATCGTCTGCTGCAACCACCAGGATAACGATATCGGTCGCCTGCGCACCACGTGCACGCATCGCGGTAAACGCGGCGTGGCCCGGGGTATCCAGGAAGGTAACCATACCGTTGTCGGTTTCAACGTGGTAAGCACCGATGTGCTGAGTAATACCGCCCGCTTCGCCAGAGGCGATTTTAGTGGAACGAATATAGTCCAGCAGGGACGTTTTACCGTGGTCGACGTGGCCCATGATGGTGACAACCGGAGCACGAGACTCCTGCGCAGCATCAGTATCACGATCGTCCATTACCGCTTCTTCCAGCTCGTTCTCACGACGCAGGGTCACTTTGTGGCCCATCTCTTCGGCAACGAGCTGTGCAGTTTCCTGGTCGATGACCTGGTTGATGGTCGCCATGGCGCCCATTCTCATCATCGCTTTAATGACCAGAGAACCTTTCACCGCCATTTTGTTAGCCAGTTCGGCTACGGTGATAGTTTCGCCAATCACAACATCGCGGTTAACGGCCTGCGCTGGCTTGTTGAAGCCCTGCTGCAGTGCGCTAGGTTTGCGATGCTTGCCGCCTTTACCACCACGAACCTGCGCACGCGCTTCTTCACGGTCAGTTTTGGCTTCAGAGTGTTTGTTGCCTTTTTTCGCCGGACGCGCAGCTTTAGCCGTAGTACGCGCACGCGCACGACCTGCTTCAACCTGACGGTCGTTTTCGTCTTCCGCCTGACGGGCATGGGTCGAAGTGGTGACGTGATAGTCGCCTTTATCCTCTTCTTCCGGTTTTTCCCATTCAGCTGATTTCTCTTCAGCCAGACGGCGGGCTTCTTCTGCTACGAGGCGGGCAGCCTCTTCAAGCTTACGGCGGGCTTCTTCTTCAGCTTTACGCTTCAGTTCGGCAGCTTCAGCTTCGCGACGGGCTTTGTCTGATTGCGCAGCCCTGGTCACTTCGTCGGTAGGTTGATTTGTCACTTTTTCATTTTCCGCTGCTGCACGTTTGGCCTTGTCAGCGGCTTCGCGCCTGGCTTTATCTTCGGCTTCACGTTGCGCTTTCTGTTCAGCTTCGCGACGGGCTTTTTCTTCAGCCTCGCGTTGCGCCTGCTCTTCCGCTTCACGCTGCGCCTCGGCTTCAGCTTCTGCCTGAGCTTGCTCAGCCTCTGCATCACCCTTCACATAGGTACGCTTTTTGCGGACTTCAATTTGCACCGACTTACTTTTACCCCCGGTGCCTGGAATATTCAAGGTGCTGCGCGTTTTACGCTGCAGCGTCAGCTTAGCTGAACCGACCTGACCGTGTTCACGGTTCAGATGAGATAGTAAGGTTTCTTTCTCTTGCTGGGTCACCGCGTCATTTTCAGACTTAGGGATCCCCGCATCAGCAAATTGCTGTACCAGGCGATCGACCGGAGTCTGAATTTCTGCGGCCAGCGATTTTACGGTTACATCTGTCATGCTGTTCCTTCCTGTTATTACGCGTCATCGCCGAACCAGCAGATATTACGTGCGGCCATAATCAGCGCGCCGGCTTGTTCATCAGACATGCCTTCAATATCCGTCAGATCGTCAACACCTTGCTCAGCGAGATCTTCCAGCGTGCAAACGCCTTTCGACGCCAGGCGGAACGCCAGCGCACGATCGAGGCCTTCAAGATTCAGAAGATCCTCAGCGGGCTCCTGATTTCCAAGACTCTCTTCTTTCGCCAGTGCCAGGGTGGTTAACGCATTTTTTGCTCGTTCACGCAGGGCTTCAATGGTCTCTTCGTCGAGGCCGTCGACTTCCAGCAGCTCGTTGATTGGCACGTATGCCAGCTCTTCCAGCGAGGAGAAGCCCTCTTCCACCAGTACGGTGGCGAACTCTTCGTCGATGTCGAGATGTTTAGTGAACATATCGATCGCTGCATGTGCTTCAGCCTGATGCTTAGCCTGCAGATCATCGACGGTCATCACGTTCAGCTCCCAGCCACTCAGCTGTGAAGCGAGACGCACGTTTTGGCCGTTACGGCCGATCGCCTGAGCCAGATTGCCAGCTTCTACGGCGATATCCATGGTGTGGTTATCTTCATCAACCACGATTGACGCCACATCGGCCGGAGCCATGGCGTTAATAACAAACTGCGCCGGGTTATCGTCCCACAGCACGATATCGATACGCTCGCCGCCCAGTTCACTGGAAACTGCCTGAACACGCGCGCCGCGCATGCCCACACAGGCACCCACCGGATCAATACGTTTGTCGTTGGTTTTGACTGCAATTTTAGCGCGCGAACCCGGATCACGAGCAGCGGCTTTAATTTCAATCAGTTCTTCGCCAATTTCTGGCACCTCGATGCGGAACAGTTCAATCAGCATTTCTGGTTTAGAACGCGTCACGAACAGTTGCGCGCCACGCGCTTCCGGACGTACAGAGTAGAGTACGCCACGAATACGGTCGCCTGGACGGAAGTTTTCACGCGGCAGCATATCTTCGCGCAGAATCACCGCTTCGGCATTGCTGCCTAAGTCGAGGGAGATGTTGTCGCGGTTAACTTTCTTCACCACGCCCGTGATAATTTCGCCTTCCTGCTCACGGAACTGATCAACCACCATTGCGCGCTCAGCTTCGCGCACTTTTTGCACGATAACCTGCTTAGCGGTCTGGGTGGTGATACGGTCAAAGGTGACCGATTCAATCTGATCTTCGACATATTCGCCCAGATTGAATGCTTCATCTTCGAAGCGGGCCGCATCCAGCGTGATCTCGCGCGTCGGCTGTGTCACCTCTTCTACGATTTCCCAGCGGCGGAAAGTATCGAAATCGCCACTGCGGCGATCAATGCTGACGCGTACCTCAATTTCCTGCTCGTACTTTTTCTTGGTCGCAGTCGCCAGCGCGCTCTCCAGCGCTTCGAAGATTTTCTCACGCGGCAGGGCTTTTTCGTTAGAAACGGCTTCTACAACAGCTAAGATCTCTTTGTTCATCCTGGTTAGCCTCAATCCGGACTTTTAAAAGTGGGGGACCAGGTTCGCTTTCTGAATATTACTCAGTGCGAACACTTCATCGCTACCCTCAACGTGCACCGTGATCATCTCGCCATCAACTGACTTAATGGTTCCCTGCCATTTACGGCGGTTCTGCACGGCCATACGCAACACCAGACTCACTTCTTCACCCATAAAGCGGGTGTAGTGTTCTGCAGTGAACAGAGGACGATCGAGTCCCGGTGAAGAGACTTCTAGGTTGTAAGGGACGGTAATGGGATCTTCAACATCCATTACCGCACTTACCTGGTGGCTGACATCGGCGCAATCATCGACATTGATGCCATCTTCACTATCAATATAGATGCGCAGGATAGATGTGCGACTACGAACGAATTCAATTCCAACCAGTTCGTAACCCAGCGCTTCTACGGGAGCCGATACCAACTCTGTCAATTTTTGCTCTAATGTGGACAAGCCCACCCCCAAGACATAAAAAAAGGGCCTATAGCCCAGTATTACGATTCGCTAATAACAAAAAACCCCGAATATTCGGGGCTTTTAATCACTGGACCCTGTATGCCGCAATGCGGCCCGGACTCCATCCAAAGAATTTTCTTTCAAAAAATAACCGTGAATGCGTCCGTCGATGCATACAGTATATTTGAAAAAGAACTCAAAGGGAAAATTGGTTGCGGGGGCCGGATTTGAACCGACGACCTTCGGGTTATGAGCCCGACGAGCTACCAGGCTGCTCCACCCCGCGTCCGAAAACGTGGCGAATAATACGCCAGACCTGCATAAAATGCAAGGGATACTGCTATTTGGTACCGAGGACGGGACTTGAACCCGTAAGCCCAATCGGGCACTACCACCTCAAGGTAGCGTGTCTACCAATTCCACCACCACGGCACTGCACTGACCACAACGATTCGTTGTGCTGACGACCTTACTTAGGAATATCGCTGCCCGGCGTTACCGGTTGAGCTGGCTTTTCAGTCTGTTGAGAAGACTGCGCCGGCGCAGAAAGATTTTCCCACTCGCTTCCTTTAGACGCTTTATTGCTGTTCAGATTACCCAGAACCAGGCTGATGATGAAAAACAGCGCTGCTAAGATGCCGGTCGTACGAGTCATGAAGTTACCTGAACCCGAAGAACCAAACACCGTACCGGATGCGCCTGCACCGAATGAGGCTCCCATATCAGCGCCTTTGCCTTGCTGCAGCATGATCATACCCACGAGGGCGATAGCTACAATAAGGAAAACTACTAAAAGAGCTTGGTACATATCATCCTGTTCCTTGCACGGTAATCGTACAGTTAAAGCTTCAACCAGTATTGATGGGGAGTCTCGTCATCACCCATCAGAAGCGGGTGTGAATACTAACCAAAGGCGCATATCTCTGCAAGTGCAATTTTTACTACCCCTACTGTTTGCAGAAAAAAACGCCATCCCGGTGATTTTACAGGCAGTTCAGCACCCTGCAGACCGCCTGATACGGTTTTAAACGGCCTTGACCTGGTCGGCGATGCGATTCGCCAGTTCGGTGACCTGCGCCTCATTTTCGCCTTCGACCATGACACGAATCAATGGCTCAGTACCTGATTTACGCAGCAGAACGCGTCCGCGACCCGCCAGCGCTTTTTCCACTTCGGCCGTGACAGCTTTCACCGCGTCACTCTGAAGCGGATCATGTTCGCCCGCAAAGCGTACGTTAACCAGAACCTGCGGCAGCATTTTCATGCCACTACAGAGATCGTGCAGGCTCATATGGTTACGCACCATCGCAGTGAGCACTTGCAAACTTGCAACGATACCGTCACCGGTTGTGGTTTTATCCAGCAGGATCACATGACCGGAGTTCTCTGCACCGAGACGCCAGCCCTTCTCCTGCATCTTCTCCAGTACATAACGGTCACCGACTTTGGCACGGGTAAACGGAATGCCAAGCTGTTTCAGCGCTAACTCCAGCCCCATGTTACTCATCAGCGTACCCACCACGCCGCCACGAAGCTGTCCCTGACGCAGGGCTTCACGCGCAATGATGTAAAGAATCTGGTCGCCATCAACTTTGTCACCCAGATGGTCAATCATCATGATGCGATCGCCGTCACCGTCGTAGGCCAGGCCGATATCGGCCTTCTCCGCCAGCACGCGCTGCTGCAGCAGTTTGAGATCGGTGGCACCGCACTCTTTGTTGATATTCATGCCGTCTGGCTGGACACCGATAGCAATCACCGTCGCGCCCAGTTCACGCAATACATTCGGCGCAATGTGGTAAGTGGCACCATTGGCGCAGTCGACCACAATTTTCAGGCCATTCAGATTCAGTTCGCTGGGGAACGTCCCTTTGCAGAACTCAATGTAACGCCCTGCTGCATCCACAATACGGCTGGCACGACCTAACTGCGCTGATTCAACGCAGGTAATCGGCTTTTCCATCTCCAGCTCAATCGCCTCTTCAACATCGTCGGGCAGTTTGGTGCCCTCGGACGAGAAGAATTTAATCCCGTTGTCGTCAAAGGGGTTATGTGACGCTGAAATCACAATGCCCGCCTCTGCGCGGAAGGTACGGGTCAGATAGGCGATGGCTGGTGTCGGCATCGGGCCGGTAAAGGCGGCCGTCAGGCCTGCTGCAGCGAGACCGGCTTCCAGCGCGGACTCCAGCATATAACCAGAGATACGGGTATCTTTACCGATGATGATCTTCTTTGAACCGTGGCGCGCCAGCACTTTACCTGCGGCCCAGCCCAGCTTCAGGACGAAATCGGGGGTGATGGGTGCTTCACCGACTTTGCCACGAATGCCGTCTGTACCGAAATATTTACGATTACTCATGATACTCCTTTTGCTCTTCGGGTCGCTTCGACCACGCGCATCGCTTCAGCCGTCTCTTTTACATCATGGGCGCGAATAATCTGCGCGCCCTGCATAGCAGCAATCACCGCGCAACTCAGGCTGCCGGTTAAACGCTGTGACGGGCCGACGTTTAACAGCTGGCCAATCATCGATTTACGCGACATCCCCACTAACAGCGGCAGGCCGAAGTGGTGAAAATCGCCAAGATGAGCCAGCAGTTCATAATTGTGGCTGAGATTTTTACCGAAACCGAAGCCCGGGTCGAGTATCAGACGCTCTTTTTTAATGCCCGCTGCTTCGCAGCGCGCTATCTGCTGAGCGAAGTAAGTGTCCACTTCGCTTAAAATATTTTCGTAAACCGGTGCCTGCTGCATGGTGCGCGGTTCGCCCTGCATATGCATTAAACAGACGGGCAGCCCGGTCGACGCGGCGGCTTCCAGTGCTCCGGGTTCGGAAAGTGAACGCACGTCGTTAATGATGTGAGCACCCACTCGCGCGGCTTCCCGGATGACATCGGCTTTAGAGGTGTCCACTGAAATCCAGACTTCGAAACGCTGGGCAATGGCATCGATGACCGGAATCACCCGCTCCAGCTCCTCCTCCACACTCACTTCATCCGCGCCAGGACGGGTTGATTCCCCACCCACATCGATGATGGTTGCGCCTGCATTGACCATCTCATTGGTATGCGTCAGCGCATCAACCAGCGCGTTATGCTTTCCACCATCTGAAAAGGAGTCCGGCGTGACGTTAAGAATGCCCATCACATGTGGAAAAGATAAATCGAGATGGGAATCACGGGCGAACAACTTCATGGCGGAAACTCCTTGCTGATCAATATCTGGATGTAAAAAACCCCGGACCAGCCGGGGTTTTGTCTGACGATGTTGCGTCTTATTTGTTGTACTGCTCTGACATGGTATTGCCTGGGTTTGGCGTACGCGGTTCATCAACCGGGCGTGGCGCCTTTGGCGTACCGTTGCTGTCTGAGTTGCTGCCTGGATCTTCCCAGCCCGCTGGCGGACGCACTTCGCGGCGCGCCATCAGGTCGTCGATCTGCGGTGCATCAATGGTTTCATACTTCATCAGCGCGTCTTTCATCGCGTGAAGGATGTCCATGTTCTCACCCAGAATCTGACGAGCACGCTGGTAGTTGCTGTCGATCAGGTGCTTAACTTCCTGGTCGATGATGCGGGCCGTTTCATCAGACATATGTTTCGCTTTCGCGACAGAACGTCCGAGGAACACTTCACCCTCTTCTTCTGCATAGAGCAACGGACCCAGTTTTTCAGAGAAGCCCCACTGCGTCACCATGTTACGCGCCAGATTGGTCGCAACTTTAATATCGTTGGACGCACCGGTAGAAACACGTTCTGCACCGTAGATGATCTCTTCTGCCAGACGACCGCCGTAAAGCGTTGAGATCTGGCTTTCCAGTTTCTGACGGCTGGCGCTGATCGCGTCGCCTTCAGGCAGGAAGAAGGTCACACCCAGTGCGCGACCGCGCGGGATAATCGTTACTTTATGAACCGGGTCATGCTCTGGCACCAGGCGACCAATAATGGCGTGGCCTGCTTCGTGGTAGGCAGTTGACTCTTTCTGCGATTCCGTCATCACCATGGAGCGACGTTCCGCACCCATCATGATTTTGTCTTTCGCTTTCTCGAACTCTACCATCGAAACCACACGCTTGTTTGAACGGGCCGCGAACAGCGCTGCTTCGTTAACAAGGTTGGCCAGATCGGCACCCGAGAAGCCTGGCGTACCACGTGCAATGATCGCTGCATCAACATCAGTTGCCAGCGGCACACGACGCATATGCACTTTCAGGATCTGCTCACGACCGCGAACATCTGGCAGGCCAACAACAACCTGACGGTCAAAGCGTCCTGGACGCAGCAGCGCAGGGTCCAGTACGTCAGGACGGTTAGTTGCGGCGATAACAATAATACCTTCGTTACCTTCGAAACCATCCATCTCAACCAGCATCTGGTTCAGCGTCTGCTCACGTTCGTCATGTCCACCGCCTAAACCGGCGCCACGCTGACGACCGACTGCGTCGATCTCATCGATAAAGATGATGCACGGAGCCGCTTTTTTGGCCTGTTCGAACATGTCACGCACACGGGATGCACCGACACCGACAAACATTTCCACAAAGTCAGAACCGGAGATGGTAAAGAAAGGCACCTTCGCTTCGCCGGCAATCGCTTTTGCCAGCAAGGTTTTACCGGTACCCGGTGGCCCCACCATCAGAACGCCTTTTGGAATCTTACCGCCCAGCTTCTGGAAACGGCTTGGCTCACGCAGATATTCCACCAGCTCAGCAACTTCATCTTTCGCTTCGTCACAACCTGCTACGTCGGCGAAAGTGGTTTTAATCTGGTCTTCCGTCAACATGCGGGCTTTGCTCTTGCCGAAGGACATCGCGCCCTTACCGCCGCCGCCCTGCATCTGACGCATAAAGAAGATCCACACACCGATCAGCAGCAACATCGGGAACCACGAAATGAAGATTGAAGCCAGCAGGCTTGGTTCTTCCGGCGGTTCGCCAACCACTTTGACGTTTTTGGTCAAGAGGTTATCGAGCAACTTGGGATCGTTGACAGGAATGTAGGTCGTGTATTTATTGCTGTCTTTTTTAACGACGTTAATTTCACGCCCGTTAATACGTGCCTCGCGGACCTGATCCTGGTTCACTTCCGACAGGAAGGTTGAATAATCAACCCGACGGCCATTCGACTCGCTGGGCCCAAAGCTCTGGAATACTGACATCAGCACGACCGCGATGACTAACCAGAGAATCAGGTTTTTCGCCATGTCACTCAAGGGATTAACCTCATATTACAACGGTGTTAACAGATAGCGTAGGGTACTATAGATCCCGCATACATGGAATCGCAGCAAAACTGCGGACTTCTCCAGCAATTTGGTTATAGTTTGCGCCCAGTCGCCACAATATACACTTCACGTGAACGTGAACGTGAAGCGTCCGGCTTACGAATTTTCACTTTCGTAAACAGGGAGCGAATTTCCCGCAGGTATTCATCGAAGCCATCTCCCTGAAACACTTTCACTACAAAACTGCCGCCAGGTGCCAGGATATCCCGACACATCTCCAGCGCCAGCTCGACTAAATACATCGACCGGGGAATATCTACGGCAGGTGTACCACTCATATTCGGCGCCATATCGGACATGACAACCTGAACTTTTTGATCGCCAACGCGTTCAAGCAGCGCATTGACCACCGATTCTTCACGAAAATCGCCCTGAAGGAAATCGACACCGACTATCGGATCCATTGGCAGGATATCACAGGCAATGACTCGCCCTTTGTTCCCAATTTGCTGTACCACATATTGCGACCAGCCTCCGGGTGCAGCACCCAGATCTACCACGGTCATGCCGGGTTTGAAAAGCTTGTCACCCTGTTGTATTTCATCAAGTTTAAACCAGGCGCGCGAACGCAACCCTTTTTTATGCGCCTGGAGCACATATTTAT
The DNA here is from genome assembly GCF_048452805.1 of Pantoea sp. K16. Taxonomy (NCBI): domain Bacteria; kingdom Pseudomonadati; phylum Pseudomonadota; class Gammaproteobacteria; order Enterobacterales; family Erwiniaceae; genus Pantoea; species Pantoea sp. K16. The sequence goes on from NZ_JBLWNV010000004.1 coordinate 128,387, forward strand.
CGCTAAAGTGTTCCTGAAGCCAGCGGCCGGAGCTGGCCGAACGCTTTTTACCCGTCATAATATTTCCAACTAAATCGTCATCGTAGCGATAAACCTGCACGCAATGGGTTGCGTCGATTTGGTGATATACCCGAGATGGCGGTAGAATGAACCGTTTTCAATCCCTGAGTAAGTAAAAAACTACGATGAATCTAAGTACCAAACAAAAACAGCACCTCAAGGGCCTCGCCCATCCGCTCAAGCCAGTGGTTATGCTGGGTGGCAATGGCCTGACTGAAGGCGTGCTGGCCGAAATCGAGCAGGCTCTGTCGCATCACGAACTGATCAAGGTAAAAATTGCCTCGGAAGATCGTGAAACGAAACAGCTGATCGTTGAGGCTATCGTGCGTGAGACCGGTGCCAGCAACGTACAGGTGATCGGCAAAACGCTGGTGCTGTATCGCCCCTCTAAAGAGAGCAAAATTTCTCTGCCACGCTAAGTGGGCAAAGAAAGTGACATGCTCTTACCTCAGATAAAAGGCCGCAATGCGGCCTTTTTCCTTTCTTTACATTGTGCTTTAACGCTTTTCAAAGCGTAGCAACATCTTAAAGGTATTCCACCTTCAGGATTTCATACTCAACGTCGCCGCCCGGGGTTTTCACGATAGCCACGTCATCGGCCTCTTTACCCACAAGGCCACGCGCCATCGGCGAATTGACCGAAATCAGATTTTGCTTAAAGTCCGCTTCGTCATCGCCCACAATGCGATACGTGGCTTCTTCGTCGGTTTCGACGTTCAGCACGGTGACGGTTGCACCGAAAATCACGCGTCCGGTTTTCGGCATCTGAGTGACGTCGATAACCTGCGCATTGGAGAGTTTGGCTTCAATCTCCTGAATACGACCTTCGCAAAAACCCTGCTCTTCACGCGCAGCGTGATATTCCGCGTTCTCTTTTAAATCGCCATGTTCGCGTGCATCAGCGATAGAGGCGATAATGCGCGGGCGCTTCACGGTTTTCAGCTCGTTCAGCTCTTCGCGCAATCTTTCAGCGCCTCTTAACGTCATCGGAATCTGATTCATTTAAGCTCCTCGCCATCTTTCCTGTTTAACGATGTCATCCTGACCGGTGACTGCAGAAAAAAGCGTTCTGCGGCGCATTAGCCCGTTTTTGCAAATAAAAGAATCCTGACCCGGAGATGCTTCCAGGCCAGAAAAGAGTTTTGCAATTTGATACGCATTTTACCCCAGAGTTCCCTGCGGGTCATCGTTTACTTTGCACCGTCCAGCGACGTAGTATTGACGCCCTCACCTGCCAGTTACCGCGAGATTATGCGATTTTCACGACTTGTTACCGGATTAAGCTGCGCATTTATGCTGCAGGCACACGCAGCGCCAGTTGATGAATACATGCAGTACCTGCCAGACGGCGCCAATCTGGCGCTGATGGTACAAAAAGTAGGCGCATCAACACCGATTATTGATTATCACGGAAAACAGATGGCCCTGCCCGCCAGTACCATGAAAGTGGTGACGGCGCTGGCTGCATTGCTGGAACTGGGTGGCGACTTCCGTTTTCAGACCACTTTTGAGACTCGCGGCGCCATTATCGATGGCACCCTGAACGGCGATTTAGTTGCACGTTTCGGCGGTGATCCCACCTTAAGCCGTCAGGATCTGCGCAACATGGTGGCGGCGATAAAGAAGCAGGGCATTAACCATATCAAAGGCAATCTGGTTATCGACACCTCCGTTTTTGCCAGTCACGATATGGCGCCGGGCTGGCCGTGGAACGATATGACTCAGTGCTTTAGCGCTCCGCCGGGTGCGGCAATCGTTGATAAAAATTGCTTCTCGGTGTCGCTCTACAGTGCTAATACGCCGGGTGAGAATGCCTTTGTACGTATCGCCTCCTATTATCCGGCGCATATGTACAGCCAGGTGCGCACCATTGGCCGCAACAGCGGCGAAGGGCAATATTGCGAACTGGATGTGGTGCCGGGCGAGCTGAACCGCTACACCCTCACGGGCTGTATGCGCCAGCGCGCGGAACCGCTGCCGCTGGCATTTGCGGTGCAGGATGGCGCGGCCTGGGCTGGCGAAATCCTCAAGGCGGAACTGCGGTCGTCTGAGATTGACTATAGCGGGCATCTGGTGCGACAGACGCAGGTCACCGAACCGGGTACCGTGCTGGCATCGACCCAGTCCGCGCCGCTGCATACGCTGCTGCACACCATGCTGAAGAAGTCAGACAACATGATTGCCGACACGGTGTTTCGCACCATTGGTCATCACTACTTCAATGTGCCCGGCACGTTCCGCGCCGGACAGGATGCCGTTCGCCGCATCCTGAAAGCCAAAGCCAATGTCGACATGGGTAATAGCATTCAGGTGGATGGTTCAGGTCTCTCCCGCCATGACCTGATTTCGCCGCAAACCATGATGCAGGTATTGCAGTTCATTGCGAAGAATGACAACACGCTGGATTATATTTCGATGCTGCCGCTGGCAGGTTACGACGGCACGCTGCAGTATCGCGGCGGGCTGCATGAGGCGGGGCTGGATGGCAAAGTCTCGGCGAAAACCGGCTCACTGCAGGGCGTCTATAACCTGGCGGGCTTTATCACCACCTCCAGTGGTGCGCGGGTGGCATTCGTTCAGTTCCTTTCCGGTTATGCGGTCCCGCCGGAAGATCAGCGTACCCGCCGTATTCCGCTGGTGCGATTTGAGAGCCGTCTCTACCGCGATATCAATCAGAACAACTGATTATTCAGTCATGAAAAAAGCGCAGCGGTCAGGTCAACCGCTGCGCTTTTTATTGCCCGTCCATCAGAAGCGGGTATTCACGCTCATATACCAGGTGCGGCCCGACTCGTTAAAGGTATTGGCCCCTGCGCCATAGAGCCACGCTCCGGTGGTGGCATTGCCGGTGGTCTGCGCGTTGCCCTGACGGAAATGGCGCTTGTCGAACAGGTTGTCGATACCCACGGTGACGCTGGCATATTTATTAACGTCATAGGTGCCGCTCATGCCCACAACCGAATAGGGGCTCACCTGATCGGTGGCGCTACCGGTGACGGCGTTACCTTTATAGTCATATTTCTTCGGTACCTGTTTACCGTACCAGGTCAGGGTCGTTTGCAGGGAGAGGTCCTGCATCGCCTGCCAGCTCAGCGTCGAATTGAGCGTATATTCCGGAATAATCGACAGACGATCGCCGGTCTCTTTATTCTTACTCTGCAGCATGTAAGTGAAGTTATTGTTCCACGTCACGCTGTCAGAGAACGGCACATTGACCGTGCCTTCCAGCCCCTCGACGACTGCTTTGGGCACATTTTCCCATTTGTAGATGTCGGTTTTGCCGTTAGATGCGGTGCCGGTTGGCGCCGTGCCAGCCTCGATCTTGTTACGATAGTCGTTGCGGAACCAGGTCAGGCCCGCCTGGTAACCGTCACGCTTCCATTCGACCCCAATCTCTTTATTGATGCTGTTTTCCGCTTTCAGTTCGTCATTACCCATCAGATAACAGGCACCGGCACTGGCGGCACAGCCCTGACCATTGCTGTAGAGCAGATAGTTCGGGTTGGTCTGATAGAGGCTCGGAGCTTTATAGGCGCGCGCAATGCCCATTTTCAGTGTGAACTCATCGCCTAATCCCTGTGACAGGTTGAGCGACGGGCTCCAGTTATCGCCGACAATCGAATGGTGATCGAAGCGCAGGCCCGGCGTCAGCATGGTGCTGTCGGTCAGCTCAATATTGTCTTCGGCAAACAGCGAGAAGATTTCCGCCTGTGAATAGGGTGTGCGGCCGGTCGTAGCGATACCGGGAATCGACCCGTAGCTGGCGGCCTGAGTCGTCGATGAAGGATCCTTCATCCGCTGCTGATTCCATTCCGTCCCGAAAGTCGCGGTCTGGTTCACCAGCCATTCAAACGGCACACTGATCTCACTGTGCAACAACACATCATCCAGCTGGATGGTATTGAAGTTGCTGTTGGCGAAGATGCCTTCGGTGCCGCCCGCCAGCCCCTCATTCAGACGCGCGTTGCGGGTATTCTCATATTGCGCGTAGGTATTGGTGCTGATGCCATTATCCCAGGCACCGGTCCACTTAACAGAAAAGTTCTGCCGATAGAGCCGGTTGGTCTCGTCACCATATTTGCTTTTCACCAGGGCGTTGGTATTGGTGTTCTGCGTGTCCCCGGCGTAGAGGTTGCCCTGACGACTGTAACCGGCCCCCACTTCCAGCGTCTGCATCGGCGCAAATGCCCAGCGCAGCAGGCCATGAATATCTTTGTTGATCGAGCCTTCCCGGCCCGCCGGGTACGATCCGGCATAACTGCCGGTGCGGTCTGCGGCGTGCCCTTCATTAATGTCGTAAGCATCAGCCTGCGTTTTTGCCAGTCCGCCATAGAGCCGGAAACTGACATCATCGCCCAGTGGCCCTTCAAGGCTGAAGTTGGTGCGACGGGTCGCGCCCTCCTCCTTGTGTTCCGGCACGTTGTAATAGGCGCTCCATGAGCCGTGCCACTGATTATCCATCTCTTTTTTGGTGATGATGTTCACCACGCCGCCCGCTGCACCGTTACCGTAACGGGCCGCTGCCGGACCGCGGATTACCTCAATGCGATCAATGATCTCTGGCGGCACCCAGTTAGTGTCGCCGCGCGTATCACGCTCGCCACGCCAGCCAAGCCGAACCGCGTTGCGGCTGGTCACCGGCAATCCATCGATCAGAATCAGGGTATTTTCCGGCCCCATGCCGCGGATATCGATCTGGCGATTGTTTCCGCGCTGGCCGCTGGTGGAGTTACCGGTCAGATTGACGCCAGGCATGGTGCGAATAATTTCGGCGACATCGCGTGCGGGTGGATGTTTTTTAATTTCGTCGGCGGTGATGGTCGACACGCCAGGTGCCTGCAACGTCTGCTCGGCGGCGGTCACCATCATGGTGTCGTCGTGGAGGGTATCGGAGGGGCTGCTGTCGATAGCCGGTTCGCGGGTGGCTTCAGCAGCCACGGCACCGGCAGAAATGAGAGAGGCGGTGAAACCCAGTTCAATCATAATGGCTAACGAAAGCCGGGATAACTTTTTCATTTTTCTGTTCCTGGAGTGCCGGCGAGGATGCCACTGCCGGCGTGCCGGTAAAAAAGTAATAACCTTGCCTGCAACGTTTTCCCCTTGTCGCCGGGCCAGCGTCAGAACCGCTTTGCATCAGTCTGAAAGCCGGTGCGGCAGAGAGGATGCGCGCGCTCCCTGTCGGGCGGAAACACCCTATTGCAAATGCAAATAATTATCAATACTATTATTCATAACATGCATGACCCTAATCAAGGGTGATCGAAAGATGGCGCGTATGACGTGGTTAAATGAAGAAACCGGCAGTGAACGCTGGTGGCAACAGCAGCAGCAACGGGGCATTCCTCTGGTTGAAGCTGGCGAAAAGGGAACCTGTCAGGTCACCTTTTTCTGGCGCGATCCCCAGGGTGACACGCAGCACTCCGATACCCGGCGCGTCTGGATCAATATTACCGGCGTAACCGATCATCATCATTCAGCCGTCCCCTCCTCATTAACGCCTGTTCCCGATACCGATGTCTGGTGGTGGCAGACCGCCCTGCCCGCTGACTGGCGCGGCAGTTACTGCCTGATTCCTGATAGTCAGGAAGAGACTTTTACCGGGCAGGCCGATATGCAGGCAGTGCGCCAGTGGTGGAGTCAGAAATTCCCGCAGGCGCAAAGCGACCCGCTGAATCCTTTGCGAAGCTGGGCGGGTGGACGCGGAATGAGAGTCTCGCCACTGCACCTGCCACACGCGCCGGATCAGCAGGTGTGGCGTGCAGTTGATGAAGGCCGTGCCGCCGATATTCCGCTGCAACACTATTTGTGGCGCAGCGAACGGCTGGGGAACCAGCGTCAGATCTGGATCTCTGTTACCGGAGACGCCAGTGCAGGCGATCGTCCGCTGGTACTGCTGCTGGATGGTCAGTTCTGGGCACAGAACATGCCGGTTGCCGGCCCGCTTCAGCAACTGACAGAGGCAGGCGAACTGCCCCCTGCGGTCTATGTCATGATCGACATCATCGACCGCGAACACCGCACGCGTGAGCTGACCTGTAACCCTGACTTCTGGCTGGCGATTCAGCACGAGCTGTTGCCGCAGGTTCAGCGCTGGGCGCCGTTTCGTGCCGACAGCACGCTGGTAGCGGGACAGAGTTTTGGCGGCCTTTCTGCCGCTTACGCCACCCTGACCTGGCCGGAAACCTTTGCTGGGGCGATCAGCCTCTCCGGGTCGTTCTGGTGGCCCGCGCGCGGCGACCCCAATGGCTGGCTGCCACAGCAGTTACAACAGGGCTTACTGCAGGCCCCCCCTCGCCGCTTCTACCTGGAAGCGGGACGACGCGAACGGCTGATTCTGGCAGCAAACCAGCAGTTTCAGCACGATCTGACCGCTGCCGGACATCAGGTCAGCTATCACCCGGTCGAAGGTGGTCACGATGCGCTGTGCTGGCGCGGCGGACTGCTGGCAGGCCTTAAAGCCATATGGCAATAGCCCTAACCCGCTTATATTCCGCCTTCTGCGCGCCACTGAAAGATATCTATGCAGGACAGCGGCGTTAGCGCGCCCGGTGACTGCGGACAGGAGACCGACATGCAACAACTTAACCCTTTCGACGATCCGCAACAGGATTGTCAGGTGCTGAAGAACGATCAGCAGCAGTACAGCTTATGGCCCGCTTTTTGTGCGGTTCCGGCAGGATGGCAGCCGGTGTTTGGCCCCGGGCCACAGGCTGACTGTCTGAGCTGGCTGAATGAAAACTGGCACGATATCCGTCCGGTTATGACGCAGGACAGAGGCGAAAATGTCTGAGATCACCCTCAACCCGCAGACAGAACAAAAAACGCTGCCACTGGTGGCCGCTCAGCCCGGAATCTGGATCGCTGACCAGCTATCGCCCTATTCCAATGCTTACGCCGTGGCGCATTTTGTCGAACTGCGCGGTGCGCTGAACAGCGCGCTGTTATCACGGGCCATAATTGCTGGCATGCAGGAAGCGGACACACTAAATATGGCCTTTGGCGAGCTGGAGGGTGAACCGCTACAGTGGCCTGAACCCCAGGCTTTCCGCGAGCCTGAGGTGATCGATCTGCGTGACGCCGCCGATCCGGTGGCCGCAGCACGTGCGCTGATGCAGCAGGATATGACCGGCGATCTGCGGGTGCTGAGCGGCGCGCCGCTTTACCATCACAGCCTGCTTCGGCTGGATGAGGATCACTGGTACTGGTATCAGCGATACCATCATCTGGTGGTCGATGGTTTTAGTTTCACCGCCCTGACCCGCCGTATCGCCAATCTCTACAGCGCCTGGCAGCGCGGCGACACGCCGGAGCCGAGCCCGTTTGTGCCGTTCAGCGACGTCGTTGATGAATATCAGCGCTATCAGCAATCTTCGGGCTGGCAGCGCGATCGCCAGTTCTGGCTGGAGAAAGGCGCGCAGCTACCTGCGCCCGCCTCGTTGTCCGCTCTGCCGCTGGCCGGTCAGAGCGCCAGTACCGACCTGCTGCGCCACACGTTTGCCGTGGATCGCGACACTTTTCAGGCTTTGCTGACGCACACCGGGCAGCACAACCTCAGCGCCGCAGATACCGCCTTTGCGCTGGTGGCGTTATGGCTGGCGCGCCTCACCGGTCAGCATGCGTTCGCCGCCGGTTTCATCTTTATGCGCCGCATCGGCTCGGCCGCGCTCTGCGCCACCGGTCCGGTGATTAACGTGCTGCCAATGGCGGTGCATTACGATCCGGCACAGCCGCTGACGGCACTGGCCGGGCGTCTGGCGGGCGAAGTCAAAAAAATGCGTCGCCATCAGCGCTACGACGCTGAACAGGTGCAGCGCGATCTGGGTCGCTCCGGCGACAGCGATCCGCTCTATGGGCCGGTAATCAATCTGAAGATGTTTGATTACCAGCTCGATTTCGCTGGCATCAAAGGCATAACTCATCAGCTGGCGTCAGGACCGGTACGCGATCTGGAAATTGCTATCTACCTCAGCGAACAGGGCGACCTGACGCTGGAGCTACTGGCTAATGCACAGCGCTACAGCGACACAACGCTGAAACAACATGCCAGCCGCTTTGGCCTGCTGCTTCAGCAGCTTGCCGTCCGGCCAGCCAGTGCCTGTGGCGAGCTGGACATGCTGATGCCGGAAGAGCATCAGCAGCTCGCGGCAATCAACCAGACTGCCGTAATGCTGCCCGCAGAAACCCTGAGCAGCCTGCTGCTCCGTCAGGCACAGCGTTCGCCGCGCGCTCCGGCACTGGCAGATGAGGGGCATCAGCTTGACTATCAACAGATGCAGCAGCAGGTCGCCGCGCTGGGGCAACAGCTGATTGCGCAGGGAGTGACGCCGGGTGATATCGTCGCCGTAGCGCTGCCGCGTTCGGTCTTTTTATCGCTCGCGCTGCAGGCGATCGTCAGCGTGGGGGCAACCTGGCTGCCGCTTGATACCGGCTACCCGGACGATCGGTTACAGATGATGCTGGAAGATGCCGCGCCGAAAACGCTGATCACCTGTCGTGAACTGGCCGAGCGGCTGGCGGCACTCTCACCCGTCGCGCCGCTGTTTTACGACGCGCTGTTAACACCCGTTGATAGCGTGCTGATGCAGGCGCCGCGTCCACAGGATGGCGCATACATCATCTATACCTCCGGCTCGACCGGTCGGCCAAAAGGGGTGCTGGTCAGTCATGAGGCGATCGTCAACCGTCTGTTATGGATGCAGGATCGCTATCCGCTCGGCAGCGATGATGTGGTGTTGCAGAAAACCCCGAGCAGCTTTGATGTTTCGGTATGGGAGTTCTTCTGGCCGCTCATCGTCGGCGCACGGCTGGTGATGGCTCCGCCCGACGCTCATCGCGACCCGGACGCGCTGCAGCAGCTGTTTGCCCGCTACCGCGTGACCACCACCCATTTTGTTCCGTCGATGCTGGCTGCTTTTGTCGCTTCGCTGCAGGAAGGTGACGCGATAGCGCGCTGCGCCACCCTGCGCCGGGTTTTCTGTAGCGGCGAAGCGCTGCCCGCAGAGCTATCGCGCCAGTGGCAGGCGCTGACCCGGGTGCCCTTGCATAATCTTTATGGCCCGACCGAAGCGGCGGTTGATGTCAGCTACTATCCGGCCTTTGGCCCGGAGCTGGCGGCCGTCGAAGGGGCCAGCGTGCCGATTGGCTTCCCGGTCTGGAACACCGGCTTACGGATTCTGGATGCGCGTCTGCAGCCGGTGCCACCGGGCGTGGCTGGCGATCTCTATCTGACCGGCGTGCAGCTGGCGCATGGCTATCTTGATCGTCCCGACCTCACTGCCAGCCGGTTTGTCGCCGATCCGTGGGGTCACGGCTCCCGGATGTACCGCACCGGTGATGTGGCGCGCTGGCTGCCGGATGGTGCGGTGGAGTATCTGGGCCGCAGCGACGATCAGCTTAAAATTCGCGGACAGCGTATCGAGCTGAACGAGATCGACCACGCCATGGCTGCGCTACCTGGCATTGAGCAGGCCGTCACACATGCGGTGGTGCTGGGGAGCAGCAGCGATCAGCAGGGCGATGCCCGCCAGCTGGTCGGCTATGTGGTGGCTGATGGCCCGATCGATACCGACGCAATGCGTCAGACTCTGGCCACACAGTTACCGGCGCATATGGTGCCGGTGGCGATTGTTCAGCTGGCGGCGTTACCGCTCAGCAGCAACGGTAAACTGGATCGCAAAGCGCTGCCGCTGCCGCAAACGCAGGCAGCGCTGGCTGGTCGCGCGCCGCATCCCGGACTCGAAACGACACTGGCACAGGCGTTTGCCAGGCTGCTGGAGTGCGAACCGGTGAGCGCCCAGGATGATTTCTTCTCGCTGGGCGGCCACTCGCTGCTGGCGATGCGGCTGGCAGCACAGCTGCGCCGGACGCTGAATCAGCCGGTGTCAGTGGGCCAGATCATGGTGGCATCCACGGTAGAAAAGCTGGCGACACTGCTCAGCAGCGAGCCCGCGGATGTGGCTCGTGCCGGATTTGAAGCGGTATTACCCTTGCGACGCGGCACTGGCCCAACGCTGTTTTGCTTCCATCCCGCCTCCGGTTTTGCCTGGCAGTTCAGCGTGTTGCAGCGCTATCTGGATGCACGCTGGTCGCTACTCGGCATTCAGTCACCCGACATCACCAGCCCGCTGAACCAGGCGCAGCAACTTGACGCGGTGTGTGAGGCGCATCTGGCGACGGTGCGTCAGCAGCAGCCACAGGGGCCTTACTATTTCCTGGGCTACTCGCTGGGCGGCACGCTGGCGCAGGGTATCGCCGCGCGGCTGGAGGCCGAAGGTGAAACCGTTGCCTTCCTCGGACTGCTGGATACCTGGCCGCCGGAGACGCAGAACTGGGATGAACGGCGCGGTGAAAACGTGCTGGATCCGGCGGTGCTGGAAGAGGTTAATCGTGAGCGCGAGCAGTTTATCGCTGCGCAACGGCAGCAGGCCGGTGAAGGAATGGAGGCACTGTTTACCACCATTGAAGCCAACTACGCCAGTTCAGTGCGCCTGCTGGCAACAGCGCGCAGTGCCCGCTTCACCGGACACGCAACTCTGTTCCTGGCGGAACAGACGCAGCAGCCCGGTCAGGATGCGCGCCGCGCCTGGGCGCCCTATGTCGGCAAGCTGACTATCTGGCCGCTGGACTGTGCGCACGTCGAGATCATCTCACCGCGCATGTTCGAACAGATTGGGCCACGACTGCAGCAGTGCCTGGTGTCGCTGAATCCCTGAACCGTTCTGACTTTGCGCTTTCTTCGGGTGGAGAAAGCGCAGGTCAGCCTCTTCCCAGCGGCACAATCATCGGCGTACCGGCCACCGGATCGTTAATGATGATGCAGCGCAGGCCGTAGATCGCTTCTATCAGTTCCGGCGTAACGATCTCCGCCGGTTTCCCTTCGGCAATGATTTTCCCGTCTCGCATCGCAATCAGGTGGCTGGCATAGCGGCACGCCTGATTGAGATCATGCAGCACCACCACCAGCGTACGGCCATGCTGCTGATTGAGATCCTGCATTAATTCCAGCAACTCAATCTGATGGGCGATGTCGAGCCAGGTGGTCGGTTCATCCAGCAGCAACAGTGGCGTCTGCTGAGCCAGCACCATCGCAATCCACACCCGCTGCCGCTGACCGCCAGAGAGCGTATCAACCTGCTGCTGCGCCAAATCTGCCACGCCGGTAGCCTGCATTGCCTGCTGAACAGCCGTCTCATCTTCCTGTCGCCAGCGACCAAACAGCGACTGGTGCGGATAACGCCCGCGCGCGACCAGTTCGCTGACGCTGATGCCCGCTGGTGCATTCGAGCTTTGCGGTAGCAGACCCAGCCGACGCGCCACCTCTTTGGTAGCGTAGTGAGCAATCGCATTGCCATCCAGCAGCACCTGGCCTTTCAGGGGCGAGACCAGGCGGCTTAAGGTACGCAGCAGCGTCGACTTTCCACAGGCGTTGGGGCCAATAATAACGGTCAGTTCACCGTCGGGGATCGCGACGGTGAGATTCTCCGCCACGATTTTTTTGTCATACCCCAGCGTCAGCGCGTCGCCCTGCAAACGTGTTTTCACTGTCATTGGCGTCGCGCCTCCCGTACCAGTAAAGCAATCAGATAGAGTCCGCCCAGGCTAACCGTGATGACGCCAACCGGCAGCTGATAAGGCAGGAAAAAGTGCTGCGCGGCGTAATCCGCGGCGGTTAACAGCAGCGCGCCGCACAAGGCAGCCAGCGGCAGCGCGCCTTTGATACCGCCACATAGCCGACGAGCAATCTGCGGTGCCAGCAGCGCAATAAAGGAGACAGGACCGACCAGCGCGGTAGAGGCGGCGGTGAGGATCACGCCCGTCAGCATCAGCAAAACGCGGCTGCGTTCAACCGGTACGCCCAGCGCGCAGGCAGTGTCGTCACCCATCTCCAGCAGACGCATGCGCCGGGCCAGCATGCTTGTCGCCAGCAGCGCCAGCAGAAGCACGGTAATCACCGGCGTCGTTTTCGCCCAGGTAATGCCGTTGAGTGAACCGGCGCTCCAGAGCCCGGCGCTCAGTGCCGCCTCCAGTGAGGCGCTGATAATCAGCCAGCTGTTCAGCGCCATCAGCAGCGCCCGCACGCTGATGCCCACAATGATCAGACGAAAGGTCTCCACGCCGTTGCGCCAGCTGAACAGCCAGACCACGCTCGCCGTGAGCAGTCCGCCAAGCAGTGCCGCCAGCGTCATGCCCTCCATGTTTTGCTGGAACAGCACCAGTGCCACCAGCACGCCGCTGTAAGCGCCGGTATTGAAACCCAGAATATCGGGGCTGCCCAGCGGGTTGCGCAGCAGCGACTGAAAAATTGCCCCGCTGACGCCCAGTGCCGCACCAATCAGCAGCGCCATCATGACACGCGGCAGTCGCCACTCCAGTACAATCAGCTGTATGTTACGCGCCGCCTCGCCGTTGATAAGGGCCCACAACTGGCTGGCGGAGATCGGTAAGGTGCCACGCGTAATGCTCAGAAAGGCCAGCACCCCGCAGGCCACCAGCAGCAGCAGCGCATTAATCATCACCCGTTTCATAGCTGCCCTCTTCCCGACTTGCGGCGCACCAGCACAATCAGCATCGGCGCGCCCAGTATGGCCGTGACAATCGACACGCGCAGTTCGCCCGGTACCAGCAGCCGTCCCAGAATATCGGCGGCCAGCAGCAAACAGGGGGTGATAAGAAGGGTTCCGGGCAGCATCCAGCGATGATCGTTACCCAGCAGCCAGCGGGCCAGATGTGGCGTCATTAAGCCGACAAACGCGATGGGGCCGACAGCGGCTGTCGCCGCCCCACTCAGCAGCGCAATAGCCAGTAATCCCACCAGCTGGGTACGCATCACCCGGGTACCCAGCGCGGTCGCCATATCACCGCCCATACTCAGGCTGTTGAGCGAACGCGCCAGCAGCAGCGCCAGCAGGCTACCGGCGACTACCGCCGGAAAGGTGGTGCGCAGAATGGCAAAATTGCGGATATCCAGCGAGCCACTGTGCCAGAAACGCAGATGATCGTAGATGTCAGGATTGAGCAGCGATAAACCAGAGGTTAACCCCTCCAGCACCGCGCCCAGCGCCACGCCTGCCAGCGTCAGACGCACCGGATTAACGCGGCCACCGCCCAGCGCACCGGTCAGCGCCACCAGCAGGGAGGCCAGCAGTGCGCCCGTAAAGGCAAAGCCAAGCCAGTCCGCGGGGGAGTCAGCGCCAGACAGGGCGATGCCCAGCACCACCGCAAAGCCCGCACCGGCGTTGATACCGAGAATGCCGGGATCGGCCAGCGGATTGCGCGTCAGGCTCTGCATCAGCGCGCCCGCCAGACCTAAACTGATCCCGGCCAGCAGACCCGCCAGGGTGCGCGGCAGTCGGGCATCGCGCACGATGACACAATCGACGCGGTTACAGTCGCTGAATAAGGCCTGCGTGACATCATGAAAGGGGATAGATTTGGCACCCAGCATCAGGCTGAGCGCGAGAAGCAACAACAGCAGCATCCCTGAACCTGCTATTGCACGAAGTTGACGCATAACGTTTAAACCTTCACCGATTCATTGAGATCGCAGCACGAGTCATTATGATAATGATACTTGTTATCGTTATTAGTGATTTTTTGTATGTTACCATGACTCCCGGACTCAATGATGAGGAAAATGGGTGCAAAAAAGCGACGTTATGAACAAACCCTCCCACTTTATCGATCTCAGCCTGCTGAGAACCCACCCCGCCTTTCGCGCCATTTTTATCGCCCGCTTTATCTCCATCGTCGCCCTCGGCATGCTGGCGGTGGCGGTACCGGTTCAGATTCAGCAGCTAACGCAGTCGCCGCTGCTGGTGGGTCTGGCGGTGACGCTGGCCAGTGCCGGCATGTTTATCGGCCTGCTGACCGGCGGCGTGCTGGCGGATCGCTATGAGCGCCGACGTCTGATCCTGTTTGCCCGATCCACCTGTGGCCTGGGCTTTGTCGCCTTATGCATCAATGCCCTGCTCCCTTCGCCGTCGGTGATCGCCGTCTTTGTGCTGGGACTATGGGATGGTTTTTTCGGCGCGATAGGCGTCACCGCGCTGCTGGCGGCGACGCCGGCGCTGGTCGGGCGTGAAAACCTGATGAAAGCAGGTGCGATTACCATGCTGACGGTGCGATTTGGCGCGATTCTCTCACCCGCCATTGCCGGACTGGTCATCGCGCAGGGCGGTGTGGCGTGGAACTACGGACTGGCGGCGTTCGGCACGTTGCTGACGGTGTTAACCCTGCTGCGGTTGCCGCGGCTTGCGCCACCGCCGCAGCCGCGTGAGCATCCGCTGAAAGCACTGGTCAGCGGCGTGCAATTCCTGTTTGCCAGCCCGATCGTTGGCATGGCGGCGCTGGTCGGCGCGCTGGTGACGTTAGCCAGTGCGGTGCGCGTGCTCTATCCGGCGCTGGCGCCACACTGGCAGGTCGGCGTGACGGAGTTAGGGCTGATGTATGCCGCCGTTCCGCTGGGTGCTGCCACAGGTGCCCTCACCAGCGGACGGCTGGCACAGTCACCGCAGCCGGGCCGCCTGATTCTGGCGAGTGCTATTGCTGCTTTCGTCGCGCTGGCTCTGTTCAGCCTGATGCCGTGGTTCAGCGCGAGTCTGGTCTGCCTCGCGGCCTTTGGCTATTTCAGTGCCATCAACAGCCTGGTGCAGTACGCGCTGATCCAGACGCTGACGCCTGATGCGCTGCTCGGCAGGATCAACAGCCTCTGGACAGCGCAGAATGTCACCGGCGATGCGATAGGTGCAGCGATGATTGGCGCGATGGGTTCACTGTTGTTGCCGCAGCAGGCGGCCAGCCTGGCTGGTCTGGCAGCCACCGTGCTGGGCATCGTCATGTGGCTGCTGATGGCGCGTCTGCGTCGCTATCAACCGCCTGCACCGGCGGAAACGGGATCATGATTTAACGAACAACGTCTCCAGCCGCGTCAGCAAATTGCTGGCGCTGTAGTAGTCGAGCCGGAAGCTATCTAGCCCCAGCGCATAGACCGCTTTTGCGCGCACCGCTGGGGTCTGCGCCAGGAAAGGGTTGCTCATCACCTGTGCGGCGGTGGGCTCTTCGGCGGCAAACAGCAGATATGATTGACCATTAAGGCCTGCCGCCAGATTTTCTCCTGACAGTTGCAGGATATCTTTACGCTGTCCCATGCTGTGACCAGCCTGAAGAGTGGCCGGCGGCGTCGCCAGGGTGAAGCCCAGTTGCTGCAGTAATTTCCCCTGCGCCGACGCATCCGTCCACAGATTGACTGCCCGGCCATCCCCGTTCCACACCATCGCTGAAACCGGCTGCGGCGGCAGGGTCAGCTTCGCTTTCAGAGCCTTTTCTCGCGCATCAAACTCAGCTTTCCGGGCGGCAGCTTCCGCTTCATGCCCGGTCGCCTCACCCAGCAACGTCACCAGTTGCTGCCAGCTTTTATCGTCGTAATTCACCACCAGCACCGGCGCAATCGCCGCAAGCTGATCGACCAGTTTGATCGCCGAATCATTCCCGGTGGCGCTGACCACAATCAGGTCTGGCGCTTCAGCAGCAATCGCTTCTGCACTGGGCTCACCAATGTAGAGACGTTTTACGCCGCGCTGTTTGGCCACTTCGCCCCACTGACGGAAGAATCCCTGCTTATCAGCCAGCCGACTGCCGGGTGCAGTTGCGCCACTGGCGACGACCGGCGCATCAATCGCCAGCAGCGAGCCTGTCAGGGTAACGCTGGTCGAAACAATACGCATTGGTGCCTGGGTCAGTGTGATATTGCCTGTTGTCCCGGCGACAGTTCGCGGCCAGCCGGTCTGGGCAGCAGCGGTAACACTGAACAGGCTGATGCTCAGGAAAAACAGCGCTATCGCCGATGTGACACCATGTTTACTCATAGATTTTCGTCCACTTTTACCCGGAAAAAGAGAGAGACCATTTGTGCTGATTTAACCGGCCATGCCAGCTGAATCGCCGCGTAATTATTGACACTTTCGGCTAATCAACGTAGGTTACTGGCCCACAATACAAATGATAATCATTATTAGTTATCTTATCATTTATAGGTGGAAATTATGGTGGAATCGCTGGCGTTTGAACATCCCTTGTTGCAGGATTTCCCGGCACTCTGCCGTGGCTTTCTGTTTACCTCTCCCTGGCAAAGCCTGACCACACAGGGCTGTTTTACTACCCTTACCGCGCCGGTGAAGCAGGGTGAGCAGCTGACAGGGGAGTTTCAGCAGCAACTACAGCACCATTTTGCTTCAGCCAGAAAACAGGGCATTGCCCATCCCATTCTGGTGGGTGCAATCCCCTTCGACGTGGATCAGCCCGCTGCGCTGTTTATCCCTGAGTCGTATCAGACCTTTAACCGTGACGATCTCAACGCCAGTGCCTCTCTAACTGAGGCTGAACTGCCGCAGGTACGTCGCCGCACGGCGGTGCCGGACCATGACATTTTCATCGACATGGTTGCGCAGGCGGTGGCGGCTACGCAGCGCGGCGATCTGGATAAAGTGGTGTTGTCGCGGCTGATGGATATCGTGGCGGAACAGCCGGTTGATACGGCCGCCCTGATGCAGCGCATCGTGGCGCAGAACCCTAACAGCTATCACTTTCATCTGCCGCTGCCCGATGGTGGCGCGCTGGTTGGCGCCAGCCCGGAACTGATGATTCGTAAGCAGGGCCGCCAGTTCAGCTCCTGTCCGCTGGCCGGTTCAGCGCCGCGTCATCGCGATCCGCAGCGTGACCAGGCCTCTGGCGACAGCCTGATGCACTCAGCAAAAGATCGTCATGAGCATAAGCTGGTCACGGATGCGATGCGCGCGACGCTGCAACCGCGCAGCCGCCTGCTGTCGGTCCCCGAGACACCCTCACTGCTGACCACTGCAACATTGTGGCATCTCGCTACGCAGATTCAGGGTGACGTGCTGGACGATCGCGAAAATGCGCTGTCACTGGCCTGTCTGCTGCATCCGACACCGGCCCTCAGCGGCTTCCCGCATCAGCGTGCTCAGGCGCTGATTCAGCGACTGGAGCCATTTGAACGTCAGCTGTTTGGCGGCATCGTCGGCTGGTGTGACGATCAGGGCAATGGCGAATGGGTCGTCACCATTCGCTGCGGTACGGTGAATGGCCCGCGGGTGCGGCTGTTTGCGGGCGCAGGCATCGTAGCGGACTCACAACCTGAATCAGAATGGCGTGAAACCGGCGTCAAACTCGACACCATGCTTCGCGCTTTTGGACTGCAATAAAGGAACCTGTATGACGATTTCCTACAGCCGCTGGCCGGACGATCTGGCCGCACGTTACCGTGAAAAAGGCTACTGGCTCGATCTGCCGATGACCGATATCCTGGAACGTCATCGCGACAGCGAGAGCGTGGCGGTGATTGATGGCGAACGACAATTTACCTATCGCCAGCTGGCGGCGCTGAGTGACAACCTGGCCGCGGCATTGCAGCGTCGCGGCCTGAAGTCAGGCGATACGGCGCTGGTGCAGCTCGGCAACGTGGCGGAATTTTACCTGACGCTGTTTGCCCTTTTCAAAACCGGCGTTGCCCCGGTTAACGCCCTGTTCAGCCATCAGCGCACCGAACTGGCCGCCTATGCCAGTCAGATCTCGCCGAGCCTGTTAATTGCCGATCGCAGCCACGCACTGTTCGCCGATGATGCGTTTATTACGCAACTTTGCCGCGATCAGCGTTCACTCCAACAGGTGATCCTGCGTAATGATGCTCAGACGGAAAACAGCCTCGACGCCCTGCTGGCTGAACCCGCGGGCAACTTCATCGCAACCCCGACCGCAGGCGATGAAGTCGCCTTTTTCCAGCTGTCGGGTGGCAGTACCGGTACACCGAAACTGATCCCACGTACCCATAATGATTACTACTACAGCATCCGTGAGAGTGACGTTATCTGCGATGTTACCGCCGACACCCGCTACCTGATCGCCCTGCCCGCCGCGCATAACTTCCCGATGAGTTCGCCGGGCGCGCTGGGCGTTTTTTACGCGGGCGGACAGGTGATCTTAGCCGCCGATCCCAGCGCAACGCTCTGCTTCCCACTGATTGAAAAGCATCAGGTCACCGATACCGGCCTGGTTCCGCCCGCCGCCAGTCTCTGGCTGCAGGCGATTCAGGAATGGGGCAGCAATGCTGCGCTGGCCTCGCTGCAACGCATTCAGGTCGGTGGCGCAAAGCTGGGCGAAACGCTGGCCGCGCGCATCCAGAACGAGATCGGCTGCACCCTGCAGCAGGTATTTGGTATGGCGGAAGGTCTGGTGAACTACACCCGACTGGATGACGATGAGCAGACAATTCTCACCACGCAGGGACGCCCGATCTCCCCGGATGACGAGGTGTGGGTCGCCGACGATCAGGGTAACCCATTGCCAGCAGGCTCCATCGGTCGCCTGATGACGCGTGGTCCTTATACCTTCCGCGGCTACTACAACAGCCCGGAACATAACGCCGCCAGCTTCGATGACCAGGGCTTTTACTGCTCTGGCGATCTGATTGAGATCACGCCCTCGGGCAACATCATCGTGCAGGGCCGGGAGAAAGATCAGATCAACCGGGGCGGCGAAAAGATCGCAGCCGAAGAGATCGAAAACCTGCTGCAGCGCCATGCGGATGTGATCCACGCTGCACTGGTCTCCATGAGCGACGAGCTAATGGGCGAAAAGAGCTGTGCCTTTATCGTCACCCGTCAGCCGGTTAAACCGGTGGCGCTGCGTCGTCACCTGCGTGAACTTGGCGTGGCAGAATTTAAGCTGCCCGACCGTATTACCTGCGTAGATACCCTGCCGCTGACCGCCGTCGGAAAGGTGGACAAAAAACGTCTGCGCCAACAACTTGCCGATCAACAAGCGCAAGCCTGATCTGTCCGGAGATTTTCAATGGCTATTCCACAACTGACCTCTTATCCGCTGCCAGCCGCTACCGAGTTGCCCAACAACAAAGTGAAATGGATGCTGGAGCCGGACCGTGCCGCCCTGCTGATCCACGATATGCAGCGCTATTTTCTCAACTTCTGGGGCGAAAATAGCCCGCTGGTTGAGCAGGTAGTCGACAATATTGCCCGCCTGCGTCGCTACTGCAAAGCGCAGGGTATTCCGGTGTTTTACACCGCTCAGCCAAACGCGCAGAGCGATGAAGATCGTGCGCTGCTCAACGACATGTGGGGACCGGGCCTGAATAAACATCCCGATCAGCAGAAGATCGTGGATGCGCTGGCACCGGATGAGGACGATCATGTCCTGACCAAATGGCGCTACAGTGCATTTCACCGCTCGCCGCTGGAGTCGATCCTGCAGGAGATGGGCCGCGATCAGCTGATTATCACCGGCGTCTATGCTCATATTGGCTGCCTGACTACGGCCACCGATGCGTTTATGCGCAATATTCAGCCGTTTATGGTGGCCGATGCGCTGGCTGATTTCAGCCGTGAGGAACATATGATGGCGCTGACCTACACTGCGGGCCGTAGCGGAAAAGTGGTGATGACCGCCGATCTGATGCCTGTGCCACTCAGCAAAGATGATTTGCGCGCGTTGATCCTGCCGCTGCTGGAAGATGATGAGGTGCCGGAAGATGATGAAAACCTGATTGATTACGGTCTGGACTCAGTACGCGTGATGGCGCTGGCGGCACGCTGGCGTCAGGTACATCGTGATATCGATTTCGTCAGCCTGGCGAAAAACCCGAGCATTGATGGCTGGTGGGCGCTGCTGGCGCGGGAGCCGGCGAAATGAGCCACACATTCGACTTCAGCGGTAAAATCGTCTGGGTAACCGGTGCCGGCCAGGGCATAGGCTATCATACTGCGTTAGCCTTTCATCAGGCTGGCGCACAGGTTGAGGCCTTTGATCAACGTTTCAAGGGCCATGATTACCCGTTTCCCTGCCACACGATGGATGTAGCCGATCCGGCGCAGGTCAAAACGATCTGCCAGCGCGTATTGGCCGTGCAACCGCGCATTGATGTGCTGGTCAACGCAGCCGGTATCTTACGGATTGGTGCCACCGATGAGCTGTCGTTTGCCGACTGGCAGGCGTGTCTTAACGTCAATGCGGGCGGCGCGTTTAATCTGTTCCAGCAGACATTGCCACGCTTTCGCGAACAGCGCGCCGGTGCCATCGTCACCGTCGCGTCTAATTCGGCTCACGCCCCGCGTATCGGCATGTCCGCTTATGGTGCTTCAAAAGCGGCGCTGCGCAGTCTCTGTCAGACCGTGGGTCTGGAGATGGCGCCCTATGGCGTCCGCTGCAACATCGTTTCACCGGGTTCCACCGACACCGATATGCAGCGCAGCCTGTGGCACACACCGACGGGTGAGCAGGAGATGATTGCCGGCTTCCCGGATCAGTTCAAGCTGGGTATCCCGCTGGGTAAGATCGCGCAGCCGCAGGAAATTGCAGCCACCGTATTGTTTCTCGCGTCGGATCTTGCCAGCCATGTGACGCTGCAGGATATTGTGGTTGATGGTGGCGCAACCCTGGGAGCCTGATGATGACAGCGATCTGGAAGCGATCCATTGATCTTCCCGCCCTGAATGCGCTGGGTGAGAACTCTCTGGTGGCCCATCTGGGTATCGTTTTTACCCTGATAGGTGATGATTATCTGGAAGCGACGATGCCGGTCGATGCCCGTACGCAACAGCCGTTCGGGCTGCTGCATGGCGGTGCGTCCGTGGTGCTGGCGGAGTCGATGGGCTCAATTGCCGGATATCTGGCGGTTGAGGAAGGCAGCAGCGTGGTTGGCGTAGAAGTGAATGCCAGCCATCATCGTGCGGTTTCTGCCGGTCTGGTGCGGGGAGTTTGCCGTCCACTGCATCTGGGTAAACGCAGTCAGAGCTGGCAGATTGAGATTCGGAACGGTCGGGATCAGCTGTGCTGCAGTGCGCGACTGAGTGTAGCGGTGATGAGCTAGCTGCAGAAAGAACAATGCCCCCTTTCAGGCCTGAAAGGGGGCATTGCATATCATGCTGTAGCAGGCGATCGGTTAACGCTGATAGATAATTTCAACGCCTTCGTCGTCTTCATCATCCCAGTCGTCATCCCACTCTTCATCTTCCACTTCAACCGTGTTTTCAATGGTTTCTTTGTGGTAATCGTCCCACATGAACTCCACTTTCTCCGGCTGCTTCTCTTCAAGCTCCGCTTCTTTCGGATTAGCGTTGATGAAGCTCATCACGTCCCAGCAGAGTTCGTTGACACCGGTACGGCTTGCGGCAGAAATCAGGTAATACTTATCTTCCCAGCCCAGTGCTTCAGCCACCGCTTTAGCCCGTAACTGCGCTTCTTCTTCACTGATCAGATCAATTTTGTTGAAGACCAGCCAGCGTGGCTTGTTGAACAGCTTCTCGCTGTACTTTTCCAGCTCGCCGAGAATGATGCGGGCATTTTCAACCGGATCGCTTTCATCGATAGGGTCGATGTCGATCAGGTGCAGCAACACGCGGCAGCGCTCAAGGTGCTTCAGGAAGCGAATGCCGAGGCCTGCGCCATCGGCTGCGCCTTCAATCAGGCCAGGGATATCGGCCACGACGAAGCTCTGCTCGCTGTCCATACGAACCACGCCCAGGCTCGGCACCAGCGTGGTAAACGGATAGTCCGCCACTTTTGGCTTCGCTGCCGATACGGCACGGATAAAGGTCGATTTACCGGCATTCGGTAAGCCCAGCATCCCGACATCTGCCAGCAGCATCAGCTCCAGCTGCAGATCGCGCTTTTCACCTGGGGTACCCATGGTTTTCTGGCGCGGACTGCGGTTTACAGATGATTTAAAGCGGGTGTTACCCAGGCCATGCCAGCCGCCTTTGCCGACCATCAGTTTCTGACCGTGACGCGTCATGTCGCCCAGTGTCTCGCCGGTACCCTGATCGATAACCCGGGTGCCGACCGGCACTTTAACTTCGATATCTTTACCGCGTTTGCCAGTACAGTCGCGGCTCTGGCCGTTCTGCCCACGCTCGGCGCGGAAAGATTTTTCGAAACGATAATCGATAAGGGTGTTGAGGTTTTCATCAGCGATCAGATAAACGTCACCGCCGTCACCGCCATCACCCCCATCAGGGCCGCCTCTCGGGATATATTTTTCGCGGCGGAAGCTTACGCAACCATTACCGCCATCACCGGCGACGACCAAAATTGTCGCTTCATCTACAAACTTCATTTTCTATCTCCGTCACACAATCGCCTGCAGCACTCTGCAGACGGGTCCGCCAGGGTCTTCTGCGCTGACCAGCGGCGGATAAATCAGGATTGGCTTTCGCCAGTGCGTACATAAAGTGTACAGCAAACTTTTGTGATGCGTCGCTTTTACCGCAACAGACCGCAGAATGTAAAAAGCCCCGCAGGAGCTGCGGGGCCTTCAATTCGTGCGTTCAGACGTCAAACGTCTGCGTCACGACAACCTTACTCAGCAACGATGCTGATGTATTTACGGTTGTTCGGACCTTTAACTTCGAACTGTACTTTACCGTCTGCGGTAGCAAACAGGGTGTGGTCACGACCACAACCTACATTGGTACCGGCGTGGAATTTGGTGCCACGCTGACGAACGATGATGCTACCTGCCAGAACAGATTCGCCACCGAAACGTTTTACACCCAGACGTTTTGCATTGGAGTCACGACCATTTCGAGTCGAACCACCAGCCTTTTTATGTGCCATTTGTCAGATCTCCTCTTATGCCGTGATACCAGTGATTTTCACATCAGTGAACCACTGGCGATGGCCTGCTTGCTTACGGTAGTGCTTACGACGACGAAACTTAACGATCTTAATTTTCTCGCCACGACCGTGAGCAACAACTTCTGCCTTGATCATTCCGCCTGAAACCAGTGGCGCGCCGATTTTCACGTCTTCGCCATTAGCAATCATCAGAACCTGGTCAAACTCAATCGTTTCACCGGTTGCGATGTCCAGCTTTTCCAGGCGAACGGTCTGACCTTCGCTTACTCGGTGTTGTTTACCACCACTTTGGAAAACCGCGTACATATAAAACTCCGCTTCTGCGCTTGCCTTTTAGTTCATCAGGCGGCGCGCTAAATATTCACAATAGGGCGCGAATTCTACGCAAAACTCCAGAAGAAGACAAGAGCACTTTGCACACTCTTGCAGAAAAAAAACACAGGCTGAATGCAACCGTTTCTCAGGCAGAAAATTCAAGTACAATCAGTAACAGATTACCTGAACGCTGGCTGGGTAAAAGCACTTACCATGGCAGAGATAACGAGTCATAGCTGAAAAGACGAATGAACTTAGAACAGATTAATGAATTAACCGCACAGGATATGGCTGCCGTTAACCAGACCATCCTCGACCAGCTGAATTCAGATGTCTCGCTCATCAACCAGTTGGGCTACTACATCATCAGTGGTGGGGGCAAGCGTATCCGTCCCATGATTGCCGTGCTATCCGCACGTGCCATGGGCTACAAGGGCGATCTTCACGTGACCAATGCGGCGCTGATCGAATTTATCCACACCGCCACGCTGCTGCATGACGATGTCGTGGATGAATCCGATATGCGTCGTGGCAAAGCGACCGCGAACGCGGCGTTTGGCAATGCGGCAAGCGTGCTGGTCGGTGATTTTATTTACACCCGCGCCTTCCAGATGATGACCAGCATGGGTTCGCTGCGTATCCTGGCGCTGATGTCAGAAGCGGTAAACGTGATTGCTGAGGGCGAAGTCCTGCAGCTGATGAACGTCAACGATCCCGACATCACCGAAGAGAGTTACATGCGCGTGATTTACAGCAAGACCGCGCGTCTGTTTGAAGCGGCCTCGCAGGCCTCGGCGATACTGGCTGAAGCCACACCTGAAGAGGAAAAAGCGCTACAGGATTATGGGCGCTATCTGGGCACCGCTTTCCAGTTAATTGACGACTTACTGGATTACAGTGCTGACGGCGAGACGCTGGGCAAAAATACCGGCGATGATCTGAGTGAAGGCAAACCCACGCTGCCACTGCTGCATGCTATGCAGCACGGCTCACCTGAGCAGGCGAAGATGATCCGTGAAGCCATTGAGCAGGGAAATGGCCGCCATCTGCTGGAACCGGTACTGGAAGCGATGAATCAGTGTGGTTCACTCGAATGGACGCGCAGCCGCGCCGAACAGGAAGCGGATAAAGCCATTGACGCCTTGCGTATTCTGCCCGAATCGCCGTGGCGCAGTGCGCTGGAGTCGCTGGCGCACATGTCAGTTCAGCGCGATTTCTGATCCCTCACGGAGCCTGACAGGCTCCGTTTTTACGTCCCTGCTCTCACTTCTTTTTGTTATCTCTTAGCTGTTGCACTCCTTTTGCATGCCACCCCACAGATCAGATGCTGGATCCAAATATTACTGGAAACTAATGGGAACTATTTGCTATAAAAACCTCAATCTTTCCAGATAACGGTAAAAAGGAAAGCTCACGTCCTGCTGGACGACGCAATGACAGGGAAAAGGAGAACAGGATATGCAAAAAAGGATGGAAGACTGGCACCCGGCTGACATTATCGCGGCGCTGCATAAGCGTGGAATGACACTCGCGGCGCTGTCACGCGCAGCAGGTCTCAGTTCATCAACGCTGGCTAATGCGCTCACGCGTCCATGGCCCAAGGGCGAATGGTTGATCGCTGACGCGATCAAGGTTCATCCTTGTGAGATCTGGCCCAGCCGCTATTACGATCCCGAGACCCACTGCCTGCTGGATCGCAGAAAACGTATCCGGGCGCCTGTCGATCATTCCGATACCGCCTGAAAACTCAGGCGATCCTCAGGCGAAAAAAAACCAGCCCCCAAAGGGGGCTGGCTCTTTCAGAGCATCTGCGGGATTACTCTTCGCTGACGCGCTCGATGTTTGCGCCCATGGCTTTCAGCTTATCTTCGATGTGCTCATAGCCACGATCGATGTGATAAATGCGATCAACAAACGTCGTTCCTTCCGCAATACAACCGGCCAGAACCAGGCTGGCAGACGCACGCAAATCGGTCGCCATCACCTGCGCACCTGACAGGGTTTCAACCCCATGACAGATCGCCGTGTTGCTCTCAATCTCAGCATGTCCGCCCATACGAATCAGTTCCGGGATATGCATGAAACGGTTTTCGAAGATGGTTTCGGTAATCACGCCCGTGCCTTCCGCAACCATGTTTAGCAGTGTGAACTGCGCCTGCATATCGGTCGGGAAACCTGGATGCGGTGCAGTGCGCACGTTGACCGCTTTTGGCCGCTTGCCGTGCATATCCAGACTGATCCAGTCTTCACCGGTTTCGATATCGGCACCCGCATCACGCAGCTTGGCCAGCACAGCATCCAGCGTATCCGGCTGGGTTTTGTGACACATCACTTTGCCACCCGAAATGGCCGCAGCCACCAGGAAGGTACCGGTTTCGATACGATCCGGCAGGACACGATAAACACCGCCACCCAGACGCTCTACGCCTTCGATGGTGATTTTATCGCTGCCTGCACCACTGATTCTGGCGCCCAGGGTGTTAAGGAAGTTGGCGGTATCGACAATTTCCGGCTCACGCGCCGCATTCTCAATCACGGTGGTACCGGTCGCCAGCGTCGCAGCACTCATGATGGTCACGGTCGCGCCGACGCTGATTTTGTCCATGACAATCAGTGCGCCCTTCAGGCGGCCATTGACTGACGCTTTCACGTAGCCCTCTTCCAGCTTGATCTCGGCACCCAGCTGTTCAAGACCGGTGATGTGCAGATCAACCGGACGCGCGCCGATAGCGCAGCCACCCGGCAGGGAAACCTGACCCTGACCAAAACGCGCCACCAGCGGGCCCAGCGCCCAGATTGAGGCACGCATAGTTTTGACCAGATCGTAAGGCGCACAAAATACATCTACCGCGCTGGCATCGACATGCACAGAACCGTTGCGTTCCACCTTCGCACCCAGCTGGCTCAGCAGCTTCATGGTGGTATCAATGTCGCGCAGCTTTGGCACATTCTGGATCTCGACCGGCTCTTCAGCCAGCAGCGCAGCAAACAGAATAGGAAGCGCGGCGTTCTTTGCCCCGGAAATGGTTACTTCACCACTTAAGCGGGTGGGGCCTTGCACACGAAATTTGTCCATTAACACGGCTCTCAATTAACTAGCTAAAGATTGGACTCGCCAGCGACGAGTTCACCCCGCTGGGGATCAGAAACCGTTGAGTTTACGGTCACGCGCCCATTCAGCGGGAGTATAGGTTTTGATAGAGACAGCATGAATGCGGTTATCCGCGATAAATTCCATCAGCGGCGCGTAGACAGCCTGCTGCTTTTTTACGCGGCTCAGTTCGCCAAACAGTTCGCCTACGGCGATCACCTGAAAATGGCTGCCATCATTGCTCATCACATGCACTTCATCTAAAGGCAATGCTGCCATCAGCACGGCCTGAATTTCACTGTTTTCCATTGGGCTTAACTTCACTTAATAATAATAAGGCTGACATAGTAGAGGAAAGCGGCTGACTCTTAAATACGCAAAAGCCCCTGTTGAAAACAGGGGCTTAGCATAACAACCGGAAATCAGGCGCTTTTATCCGCAGAAACAATAATCTGTTGCAGATTGTAAAGCGTTATCAGCGAATGCAGTTTGTCGCTGATGCCCGTAAAGCGAGGGGTAATACCCTGTGCCCGCGCGATTTCCCGCAGGTGCACCAGCAGGGCAAGCCCGGAAGAGTCCACACGCTCCAGCGCCGCGACGTCGATGGTATCGACATCTTTAATCAGCGTTTCACGTTGCTGCCACAGGCTCATCAGCGTGTCGCGATCCAGTTCGCCTTTCAGTAATAGCGTGCTGGCTTCCCGCTCCCAGCGTAACGATTCGTGCATTATTGTTGTTTATCCAGCGTGATTGGCTGTGCCGCAGAAGATTTCAGCTGCGCCGTCAGACCATCGATACCTTTGGTACGTAACAGATCGCTCCACTCATTTTGTTTGGTGGTAATCATGCTGACGCCTTCAGCGATCATGTCATACGCCTGCCAGTTACCGCTCTGGCTGTTTTTACGCCACTGGAAGTCGAGGCGAACCGGTGGACGGCCATTTGGATCGATAATGGAAACGCGAATAGCGACAATCTGGGCATCGCCTAACGGCTGCTCAGGTTGAATCTGGTAGCTCTGTCCGTTGTACAGTGCCAGTGCCTGACCATAAGCCTGCGCCAGATAGTCACCAAAGGCGCTGAAGTAGGCTTCACGCTGAGCGGGCGTCGAATCACGATAGTAGCGGCCCAGCACTAACGCGCCCGCATATTTGATCTGCACATAGGGCAGCAGCTCCTGACGCACAATCTGACGCAGGTAGTTAGGGTCCTGCTTGATTTTCGGCTGCTCGTTTTTCAGACGGGTGAACGTCTTTTGCGCCGCTTCATTCATCAGTTTGTAGGGGTTGCTCTGATCGGCTGCGGTTGCCGTCAGCGGTACCGCAACCACCAGCATGGCAATCATCAGTAAACGTTTAAACATGGTATACCCTCTTCTTTAAGGTTGAGCCGGTGCCGCAGGCGCAGCACTGTCGCCTTCCTGCGCATCCTTGTTTTCACTGTTTTGTTTATTATCGCCGCTCTTATAAAGGAACTGACCGATCAGGTCTTCGAGCACCATGGCGGATTTCGTATCGCGCAGCGTATCGCCATCTTTCAGCATCGCCGAACCCAGTTCAGGATCGTCAAATCCTAAATTGAGTGCCAGGAATTGCTCACCCAGTAGTCCCTGAGTGCGAACCGCCAGCGAGCTGGTGTCTGAAATTTTATTCGCATACTGATCGCTGATGTCCATGGTGACACGCGGCAGCAGCGTTTTCGGCTCTAACTCAATGTCGGTCACCCGGCCAATCACCACCCCACCAATCTTGACCGGCGAACTGGCTTTGAGACCACCAATATTGTCAAAGGTGGCGTAGAGCTTCCACGTCGGCTCGGTGCCCATTGACTTTAAATCGGCGACGCGCAGCGCGAGAAACAGCGCCGCCAGCAACGCCATAATCATAAATATGCCAACCCAGATTTCGCTTTTTTTGCTTTGCATTGCATCAATTCCCAAACATCAGTGCTGTCAGCACAAAATCCAATCCGAGCACCGCCAGTGACGCGTGCACCACAGTGCGCGTCGTCGCGCGACTAATCCCTTCAGAGGTTGGAATCGCATCATAGCCGTTAAACAGCGCAATCCACGTCACGGTAATGGCAAATACCGCACTTTTAATCAGGCAGTTAACCACATCGGCACGAAAATCGACGGCATTCTGCATCGCCGACCAGAAGAAACCAGGATCAATCCCTTTCCAGCTCACCCCGACCAGCGCCCCACCGGCAATCCCTACCGCGGTAAAAATCAGCGTCAGTAACGGCATACTGATAAAACCGGCCCAGAAGCGCGGCGAGACCACCCGGCGCAACGGGTCAACCGCCATCATCTCCATACTGGAGAGCTGTTCGGTGGCCTTCATCAGGCCGATTTCGGCGGTCAGTGCAGACCCTGCCCGTCCGGCGAACAGCAGCGCGGTCACAACCGGCCCCAGTTCGCGCAGCAATGACAGCGCCACCAGCATACCGAGGCTGGTTTCCGCGCCATAGGTGTTTAAGACCAGATAACCCTGAAGGCCAAGCACCATGCCGATAAACAGACCGGAAACCACGATGATCAGCAGCGACAGCACGCCGACGCTATAAAGTTGTTTAATCAGTAGCGGCGTGTGTCTGCGGAACGCTGGCTTGCCCACCAGCGCATGAAAGAGCATGAGTCCTGCGCGTCCAAAACTGGCGCACGTTTCAATTCCCTGACGTCCAAATGTCGCCAGCGCCTTCAACACCATCAGTTTAGTTACTCCCTGAGCCGGTTAAATCAGCGAGATAGTCGCCGGCAGGAAAACGGAAGGGAACCGGACCATCCGCATCGCCATCAATAAACTGGCGAACGCGCGGGTCATTGTTCGCTCGCAACTCCGGCGTGGTGCCGTGTGCGATAATTTTTTGTCCGGCCACGATATAGGCATAGTCCGCAATACTCAGTACTTCCGGTACGTCGTGCGAGACCACAATACAGGTCAGGCCCAGAGCATGGTTCAGTTCATCAATGAGTTTTACCAGCACACCCATCGTGATCGGATCCTGACCGACGAAAGGCTCATCAAACATGATCAGTTCCGGCTCCAGCGCGATAGCGCGCGCCAGTGCCACACGACGCGCCATTCCGCCCGACAGCTCCGCGGGCTTCAGCTGGGCCGCGCCACGCA
Source organism: Pantoea sp. K16 (assembly GCF_048452805.1). NCBI lineage: Bacteria > Pseudomonadati > Pseudomonadota > Gammaproteobacteria > Enterobacterales > Erwiniaceae > Pantoea > Pantoea sp. K16. Next base: position 157,646 of record NZ_JBLWNV010000004.1, read on the forward strand.
GACCCACCGCTTCCAGCTTCATCAGCACTGTGCTGTGCAGCAGCGGAGGAGGCAGACGGGTATGTTCACGCAGCGGCCAGGCAACATTTTCATAGACCGTCAGGTCAGTAAACAGCGCGCCAGACTGGAACAGCATGCTCATTTTTTTGCGCGCTTCGTACAATTTAGTGCGAGACAATGACGGAATGTTTTCACCACGGAAAAAGATTTCACCGCGGGTCGGCTGAAGTTGCCCCCCAATCAAGCGTAGCAGCGTGGTTTTTCCTATCCCCGACGGCCCCATTATCGCCGTCACTTTGCCTTTTGGCACGGTCAGCGAAATGTCATCGAAGATGGTGCGATCTCCGCGCGAAAAACTCACGCCACGAACCTCAACCAGATTCGATTGCTGCTGGATCATTATAACCTCTTGTAAGGATCGGGCGTAAACATGGGGTACGATGGTAGCCTGTTCGGTCCTGATTCACGATAGCTTTACAGAAACTTACCGCTAAGATTTGGCGAAAATGGTCATTAAATTTACTTTTGCCGTCCGGACGGTCAAAATCAGCGCCTGTCTCGCCAAACAGAACCTTAAACCGGTCGGGAAAGGCATTGCCGGCCTGGGTTTTTACGCAAGGATTTTTCATGTTCGTAGCTTCTGCACTGCTGATTATCGGTTTGCTTTTACTGGCATATGGTGCCGATCGTCTGGTGTTTAGCGCCTCTATACTGTGTCGATCATTTGGCATCCCGCCACTGATTATTGGCATGACCGTTGTCAGCATCGGCACCTCGCTGCCAGAGATGATCCTCTCCTTTTCCGCGGCGCAGCATGGCCAGATGGATCTTGCTGTTGGCACCGCGCTCGGCTCGAATATTACCAATATTTTACTCATCCTGGGTGCCGCTGCGCTTATGCACCCGCTCAGCGTCCATTCTAATCTGATACGCCGTGAACTGCCGTTAATGTTGCTGGTTACTCTGCTCAGCGGTTTCATGCTGTTTGACAATCAGCTTAGTCGACTGGATGGAATAGGCCTGATCGCCATTGCCGCGATTTATCTGATGGTGGTGATTCGCATTGCGCGTAAAGCAGAACGGGATAACAACGACACCCTGACCCGCGAGCAGCTGGCCGAGCTGCCACGCGAAGAGAGCGGAAATACGGTGGCCTTTCTCTGGCTGGCCGTCGCGCTGATTATCCTGCCGATGTCGACACGAATGGTGATCGACAATGCCACTGCGTTTGCCGACCATTTTGGCGTCAGCGAGCTGGTGATGGGCCTGACGCTGATCGCCGTGGGCACCAGCCTGCCCGAGCTGGCAACGGTTATTGCCGGTGCGCTGAAAGGCGAAGATGATATCGCGATCGGCAATCTGATCGGCGCCAACATTTATAATATTGCCATTGTGCTGGGTCTGCCGGCGCTGATTCACCCTGGCAGTGTCGATTATCACGCCTTTGCCCGTGATTACTGGGTGATGCTGGGAGTCAGCGTGCTGTTTGCCCTGCTCTGCCTGCTACGTCGCCGCCGCGTTGGCCGAACGGCAGGCTTATTTTTACTCTGTGGTTTCTTCGTCTGGGTGACGCTGCTGTGGATGCAGCCGGCATTCATGGACGGCTAACAAGGACAGACTCACTATGTCATATCAGCAACCAACAGCATTTGATTTCCAGCAGGCGGGGAAAACCGTACTGCGCATTGAGCGCGAAGGTCTGGAACAACTCGATCAATATATTAACGACGATTTCGCCCGCGCCTGCGCCCTGATCTACGCCTGTCAGGGTAAAGTGGTGGTGATGGGCATGGGCAAGTCTGGCCATATCGGCAAAAAAATGGCGGCGACCTTTGCCAGTACCGGCACGCCCGCTTTTTTTGTTCATCCGGCCGAAGCCAGCCATGGCGATCTGGGCATGGTGAGCAAAAATGATGTGGTCATCGCCATCTCCAACAGCGGTGAGTCGAACGAAATCCTCGCGCTGATTCCGGTTTTAAAGCGTCAGCACATTACGCTGATCTGCATGACCGGAAGGCCTGACAGTGCGATGGGCCGGGTTGCCGATGTGCATCTGTGTGTCCATGTTCCGCAGGAAGCCTGCCCGCTGGGTCTGGCACCGACCACCAGTACCACAGCCACGCTGGTGATGGGTGACGCGCTGGCGGTTTCGCTGCTGGAAGCGCGCGGCTTCACCGCCGAAGACTTTGCTTTGTCCCATCCTGGCGGTGCGCTGGGCCGTAAACTGCTGCTGCATGTGGCTGATATCATGCACAGTGGCGATGAACTGCCGCACGTCACACGGGACGCCTCGCTGCGCGATGCGCTGCTGGAGATTACCCGCAAAAATCTGGGGCTGACGGTGATCGTCGACGACCTGATGAAAATTGAAGGTATCTTTACCGATGGTGACCTGCGCCGCATCTTTGATATGGGCATCGATTTCCAGCGCGCCACCATCGGGGAAGTGATGACGCCAGGTGGCATCCGCGTCCGGCCTAATATGCTGGCAGTGGAAGCCCTGAACCTGATGCAGACCAAAAACATTACCTCGATTCTGGTGGCCGATGACGACCATCTGCTCGGTGTGGTACATATGCATGACATGCTGCGCGCTGGCGTAGTCTGAACAGGAAGAGAAAATGCAACAGGCAACCCACCCGATTGAAACCTGCTACGGCCCGGTCAGCGCTGACGTTATGGCGCGCGCCAGCAGGATTCGTCTGCTGATCTGCGATGTCGATGGCGTGATGTCCGACGGAGTGATCTACATGGGGAATAATGGCGAAGAGCTGAAGGCATTCAACGTGCGGGACGGTTACGGCGTTCGCTGTTTGCTGACCTCCGATGTGGAAGTGGCTATTATTACCGGCCGCAATGCCCGCCTGATGGAAGATCGCTGCAAAACGCTCGGCATCCGTCATCTTTATCAGGGACAATCGGATAAGCTTTTGGCCTATCGTGAACTTCTGGATAAACTGTCTCTTTCCGACGACCAGGTCGCCTACATTGGTGACGATCTGATCGACTGGCCGGTTATGGCGAAAGTGGGTTTAAGCGTGGCGGTGGCGGATGCACATCCGATCCTGTTGCCGCGCGCGCATTATGTCACGCGGATTGCCGGTGGACGCGGTGCAGTTCGCGAAGTATGTGACCTGATCTTAATGGCGCAGAACAAATTTGAGGATGCCAAAGGGCAATCAGTATGAGTAAAAGCAGGCGTTGGATAACGCTGATTCTGACCTTGATTGCACTGGTTTTGATCGGCTGGAATCTTACTAACCAGGATGACGATGGCACGCCAGTCGGGACGGACAGTCAGTCACCGACCTACACCAGTGCTGATTCACACACTGTGGTTTATAACCCGCAGGGCGCGCTGTCATATAAACTGGTCTCTGACAAAGTGACCTATTTCTCGGATGATGAACTGAGCTGGTTCGACAATCCGGTCATGACCACCTTTGATGAGAACAAAATCCCTACCTGGACGTTACGCGCGGATAAAGCAAAGCTCACCAAAGATCGTATGCTTTACCTGTATGGCCATGTTGAGCTGAATACGCTGACGCAGGATTCTCAGCTTGAGCGGATCAAAACCGATAACGCCCAGATTAATCTTGTCACTCAGGACGTTACCTCTGATGACCAGGTGACATTGTATGGCCGCAGTTTTAACTCCACCGGCATGAAAATGCGCGGCAATTTACGGACAAAAAACGCCGAGTTAATCGAGAAGGTCAAAACCTCTTATGAAATTCAAAATGAACAAAAATAGCCTGAAGCTTTTACTGGCCAGCATGCTGCTGGCAACCAGCGTTCCGGCGCTGGCTCTGACCGGTGACTCGGACAAGCCCGTCAATATTGACTCGCAGAATCAGGCGCTGGATTTGCAAGGCAATGTCGCGACCTTTACCGGCAATGTCATCGTGACGCAGGGCTCAATTAAAATCACGGCAGATAAAGTCGTGGTGACCCGTCCGGGCGGCGACAGCAAGAAAACCATCGTTGACGCCTACGGTAATCCCGCCACCTTCTATCAGATGCAGGACAGCGGTAAGCCGGTGCAGGGCCATGCCGCAAAACTGCACTATGAACTGGCTAATGATTTCGTTGAACTGACCGGCAATGCGTTCATTGAGCAGCAGGACAGCAACATCAAAGGCGATCGTATTACCTACCTGGTGAAAGAGCAGAAAATGCAGGCTTTCAGTCAGGGCCAGAACAAGCGCGTCACGACTGTACTGGTGCCGTCGCAACTTCAGGACAAAGGTTCGTCCAACAGCGGAAAGAAGAGTAACTGATAGCTATGGCCACATTAATCGCAGAAAACCTGGCGAAGGCATATAAAGGCCGTCGCGTGGTAGAAGATGTCAGCCTGCAGGTAAAATCCGGCGAGATTGTCGGCCTGCTGGGCCCGAACGGTGCCGGTAAAACCACCACCTTTTACATGGTAGTGGGCATTGTGCCGCGTGACGCTGGCCGCATTATTATTGATGATGAAGATATCAGCATCCTGCCGCTGCATGCCCGTGCGCGTCGTGGCATCGGCTATCTGCCGCAGGAGGCATCGATCTTCCGTCGCCTCAGCGTCTACGATAACCTGATGGCGGTCTTGCAGATCCGTGACGATCTGACCGAAGAGCAACGCCAGGATCGTGCCCGTGAGCTGATGGAAGAGTTTCACATTGAGCACCTGCGCGACAGCATGGGCCAGGCACTTTCGGGTGGTGAGCGACGTCGTGTTGAGATTGCGCGGGCGCTGGCGGCTAATCCTAAATTTATCCTGCTGGATGAACCTTTTGCCGGTGTTGACCCCATCTCCGTTATCGACATTAAGAAGATCATTGAGCATCTGCGTGACAGCGGCCTCGGTGTGCTGATTACCGACCATAACGTACGCGAAACGTTAGCAGTCTGTGAGCGGGCTTATATCGTCAGCCAGGGGCACCTGATCGCACACGGCACACCGAATGAAATTCTTGCGGATGAGCAGGTTAAGCGGGTTTATTTGGGTGAAGAGTTCAGACTCTGATAAGGTGTCGTTAATACCGATGTTTACCTGGGAACGATCATCCTGTCTATGAAGCAAGGTTTACAACTCAGGTTCAGCCAACAGCTGGCAATGACTCCGCAATTGCAACAGGCGATTCGCCTGCTGCAACTCTCTACGCTTGAACTCCAGCAGGAGCTTCAGCTTGCGCTGGAAAGTAATCCGCTGCTTGAGCAGACTGACCTGCATGAAGAGATCGATTCACGGGAGTCTTCAGAGGCCGAGGCGCTGGATACACGCGAAGCGCTTGAGCAGAAAGAGATGCCTGATGAACTGCCGCTGGATGCGACCTGGGATGAGATCTACACCGCGGGTACGCCTTCCGGCACCGGCACCGATTACCAGGATGATGAGTTACCGGTTTATCAGGGCGAAACAACCCAGTCGCTGCAGGATTATCTGATGTGGCAGGTCGGCCTGACGCCGTTCAGCGATACCGATCGCGCCATTGCCACCTCTATTGTCGATGCTATTGATGACACCGGGTATCTCACCGTTTCGCTTGAGGAGATCCTTGACAGCATCGGCGATGATGAGCTCGAAGCGGATGAAGTTGAAGCGGTGCTGAAACGCATCCAGCGCTTTGACCCGATTGGTGTTGGCGCGCGCGACCTGCGTGACTGCCTGCTTGTGCAGCTTTCACAATATGCGCCCGAAACGCCGATGCTGGCAGAGGCGCGTCTGATCGTCAGCGAACATCTCGATCTGCTGGCAAACCATGACTTCCGCAGCCTGATGCGGGTCACACGCCTCAAAGAAGAGGTGCTGAAAGAGGCGATGCTGCTGATTCAGTCGCTGGACCCGCGTCCGGGTCAGTCGATCAACACCGGCGAACCAGAATATGTCATTCCCGATGTGCTGGTGCGTAAGATCGGCAGCCGCTGGACGGTTGAACTCAATGCCGATAGCGTGCCACGTCTGAAGATCAATCAGCACTATGCGGCAATGAGCGGCGCGACGCGGAACGACAGCGACAGCCAGTTCATTCGCAGTAATCTGCAGGAAGCCCGCTGGCTGATTAAGAGCCTGGAAAGCCGCAATGATACCCTGCTGAAAGTGACGCGCTGTATTGTTGAGCAGCAGCAGGCCTTTTTCGAGCAGGGTGAAGAATTTATGCGCCCGATGGTGCTGGCGGATATCGCCCAGGCCGTTGAGATGCACGAATCGACCATCTCCCGCGTTACCACGCAGAAGTATCTGCACAGCCCGCGTGGTATTTTTGAACTGAAGTACTTTTTCTCCAGTCACGTTAATACGGAAGGTGGCGGTGAAGCCTCCTCTACCGCGATTCGTGCCCTGGTGAAAAAATTAATTTCGGCGGAAAATCCAGCCAAACCCTTGAGCGACAGTAAACTGACCTCCATGTTATCTGATCAGGGGATCATGGTGGCACGGCGTACCGTCGCCAAATATCGTGAGTCTTTATCCATCCCGCCATCGAACCAGCGTAAACAACTGGTTTGAAAGAAATGAGAAGGAAGACCTATGCAGCTGAACCTGACCGGGCAACACGTTGAAATCACTCCACCTCTGCGTGAATTCGTCAACGGTAAATTTGCCAAACTGGAACACTATTTTGAACATATCAATCAGGTCTATATTGTCCTGAAGGTTGAGAAAGTCACGCAGGTGGCTGACGCAACACTACACGTGAATGGTGGCGAGCTGCACGCCACATCCGAAGCGGAAGATATGTATGCGGCCATTGACGGACTGATCGATAAGCTCACCCGTCAGCTGACCAAACACAAAGATAAACTGAAAAAACACTAACCTTCACGCTAGCGACGCGCGCCTGGCGCGCAGAGCCGACAGGATGGGGCGGATAATCCGCCCCGTTTTGTCATCTGAGCAGGCGCCGTTTGTCACACGCGTCAATACGCGCTGGCGGTGAATGGCCTGGTGAACACGCAAGTGAAACGATAATGAACAACGATCTCACACTGGAATTGAGCACAGTGCTTTCGCCAGACTGCACCCGCAGCGGCGTCCACTGCCAGAGCAAAAAACGTGCGCTGGAAATCATCAGCGAACTGGCCGCTAAGCAGCTCAACCTGCCGCACCAGACGCTTTTCGAAGCGATCCTGACCCGCGAACGCATGGGTAGTACCGGTATTGGTAACGGGATAGCCATCCCGCACGGCAAGCTGGAAGAGGATACGCTGCGCGCGGTTGGGGTGTTTATCAGCCTCGAACAGCCGATTGCGTTTGATGCCGTCGACAACCAGCCGGTCGATCTGTTGTTTGCCTTACTGGTCCCGGCTGACCAGTGCAAAACACATCTGCACACCCTGTCACTGGTGGCAAAGCGTCTGGCAGATAAAACGGTTTGCCGTCGTCTGCGCGCAGCGCAGAGTGATGAAGAGCTCTATGCCATTATTACGGAAGTCCAGTCGGAGCAGTAACGCGTCTTTACCGGCCCGGTGCCGGTTTTAAAACGGGAGAGAAGGTCATGGTGCTGATGATCGTTAGCGGTCGTTCAGGCTCGGGGAAGTCAGTGGCGCTCCGTGCGCTGGAAGATATGGGGTTCTACTGCGTTGATAACCTGCCGGTCGTGCTGCTGCCTGAGTTAGCTAACTCGCTGGCTGAGCGCAATATTTCGGCGGCGGTCAGCATCGACGTGCGTAATATGCCCGAATCCCCTGAAATTTTTGAAACCGCACTGAATAATCTGCCTGATACATTTTCCCCTCAGCTGCTGTTTCTCGACGCCGATCGCAACACCCTGATTCGTCGTTACAGCGATACGCGCCGTCTGCATCCCCTCTCCAGCAAAAACCTCTCGCTGGAGAGCGCGATTGATGAAGAGAGCGATCTGCTGGAGCCACTTCGTTCACGTGCCGATCTGATCATCGACACCTCAGAGATGTCGGTGCATGAGCTGGCAGAGATGCTGCGTACCCGCCTGCTGGGCAAGCGTGAACGTGAGCTGACCATGGTGTTTGAGTCGTTTGGCTTCAAGCATGGCATTCCGATTGACGCTGACTATGTATTTGACGTGCGCTTTCTGCCCAACCCCCACTGGGATCCCAAACTGCGCCCGATGACCGGCCTCGATCGTCCTGTGGCGGCCTTCCTTGATCGCCACACTGAAGTGCATAATTTTATCTACCAGACGCGCAGCTACCTTGAACTCTGGCTGCCGATGCTGGAGACCAATAACCGTAGCTATCTTACCGTGGCGATTGGCTGCACCGGCGGTAAACACCGCTCAGTCTATATTGCAGAACAGCTGGCAGATTACTTCCGTTCACGGGGTAAGAATGTGCAGTCACGCCATCGTACGCTGGAAAAGCGCAAATCATGACCGTCAGACAAACTGTAGAAATCAAAAATAAGCTGGGCATGCATGCACGTCCGGCGATGAAGTTATTTGAGCTGGTGCAGAGCTTTGATGCCGAAGTATTACTGCGTAATGAAGCGGGCACTGAAGCCGAAGCCAGCAGCGTGATTGCGCTGCTGATGCTCGACTCGGCAAAAGGCGGCCACATTGAGATTGAAGCCAGCGGCCCGGAGGAGATCCCGGCGCTGGCAGCGGTCATTGAGTTATTTGAAGCGGGTTTCGATGAAGATTAATGCTTAGTCGAGCTGATTACGCTGCAGGAAGCCTTCCCCACCAAGCTGGCGCATCTGACGCAGTATCCACTGCTGCCGCTCTCTGACATAGCCTGAGGGTGCAGCAGCACGATAACGTATCGGATTAGGCAGCACCGCTGCCAGTAAGGCGGCATCTGCTGCGGTCAGCCGGCTGGCAGGCTTATGGAAGTAGCGCTGAGAAGCCGCCTCAACGCCAAAGATGCCGGGCCCGAACTCCGCAATATTGAGATAGACGGTTAAAATACGCCGCTTCGTCCAGACCGTTTCAATTCCTACCGTCAGACCCGCTTCCAGACCTTTACGCACCCAGCTGCGACCATCCCAGAGGAACAGATTCTTCGCCGTCTGTTGAGACAGCGTGGACGCCCCACGCATCCGGCTATCGCTGTTATCCAGTACAGACTCAATCGCCGCCACATCAAAGCCCCAATGGGTGGGAAACTTTTGATCTTCTGAGGCGATAACGGCCAGCCCCATCCAGGGCGAAATCTCGTCATGGCCGACCCAGTCTGAATGGGCGACATAACTAAAATCACCGCGTAACCAGGCTCCAATCTGTCGTTCAGCCATCACCGCTGAGAACGGCACGGGTAAGAACGAAAAGAGTAAAATGCCCGCCAGCCATATTCCCAGCCACACCAGTACGATACGACCAACAATACGTCTGATACGCTGTCCGACGCTTCCTTTATGCTTGTTCATGCAATCTTCCCACACTTGTTTCAGACGTTAATCAATCACTCATGTAATCACTGCTAAAAAAGCAGCCTTTTTACGATTATCGCTGAAAACTGACAGGCTGTTTCCAGACTTTATTCAATCATTTTGCATCAACATGCTGCAACAGTTCGAAATAGTTCAAGTACTTCCGCAAAAAAGGAATCGGTTCCATTCATTGCCATTGCTTAGCATCTTTCCAGATAAACACTTAATAATGAGTAATAAGCGCCCGCATTAATCATTTACCATGCTTAACTGTTATTATTTTCTTAATCCTGCCGCGCCCAAAGGTTAATCAGAATTATCGTTATAACGGATAAATAAGCAGCGCTTAATGGCGTCACGGGTTGCCAGAATGGCACTATTTCCTTCCAGGAATAACCCTGATAGCAGAACGACAGAAGGACAAACTTTTAGATTCTTTTTTATCATTCCAAATCGTTTTGGATAATTCGTGTCATTTCAGGCAGCGCGCTTGCAATATCAGCGCGTTAGCCTCACTCAAAAGGCAAATGTTAACGGCGGCTCACTTTGGTGCTGCTCAGCCTCAGCTTCCCTGCCCGGCAGCGTTAAAACTACACGAAAAAGCGTAAAACTGATTAAAATAGCAGCAACACAGCACAGAAATTAATTCCTTACTTGACTGTGTTGCCAAATTAATGTTTTCTGTATTTAAACGCTGCTCAATATCACAAATTTTAATGAATCTTGTCGCATGAGAAGATGAATTTGCTAAGGTGATGACAGTGTTAACCAATACCCTGCGGCTGCATTAATTATTCAAATCATAGCGGCCGCAATGATTTCCCTGGTGTTGGCGCAGTATTTCGCGCACCCCGGCCTCGGCTGGGGTCATTTTTTTCCGGGGTATCACTTATCCTGCTCTGCCACCCAGTCGCGTAATACCTGCACATCGTGTCGCCATTCATGCTTCAGCTCATCAATCCATTCACCTACATTGTCCCACCACGCCGGTAACTCCGGACTCTGAATCTGTTTCGCCAGCATCTGCAAACGCTGCAGCCCGACCGAACCCGCCGCCCCTTTGATTTTGTGTCCCTCTTCAGCAATGCCTTTCTGATCGCGCGCCATCAGATTCGACTCCAGCACCGCAAGGTAGTCCGGCATCATCTTTTCAAACATCGTCAGACTTTGGGTAATCAGGCTGGGACCAACCAGCTCGATATACTGTTCGAGCATCGCGACATCCAGCAGCATCCAGGTTTTGTCATCGCTGACATCAGCGATCTCCTCTTCCGGTTCTGCCTGATAATCCCAGTACTTTTTAATCATCGCAGTGAGTGCCGGCACTGCCAGCGGTTTGCTGAGCACGTCATCCATTCCCGCATCGAAGTACTCTTTTTTGTCTTTGAGGACATTGGCGGTAAGAGCAACCAGCGGGGGCAGATGCGTTCCCTGGTACTGCTGGCGAATCGCACGTGAGACATCCAGCCCGGTCATATCGGGCAGCTGAATGTCCAGCAGCACCAGGTCAAACTCCAGCGGGTCAAACATCGCCAGCGCCTCGCTGCCGGTCATGGCGACCTCTACACTGCAGCCCAGCTTCTCCAGTACCGAGCGCGCCACAATCACATTGAGCTCAATATCTTCAACCAGCAGCACGTGCAGCGCAGGCAGTGGCAGGCTGTCGTCCACGCCTTCATCCTCCACCTCTTCAGCAATGCGTGGCGCTTTAATCTCTACGGTGAAGCAGGAACCCTGTCCCGGCGCACTGTGCACGCGGATATCACCGCCCATCGCCTGCGCCAGGCGGCGTGATACTGCCAGTCCGATGCCGGTACCGGTAGCCGGTTTACCACCATGCTGATCTTTGACCTGATAATACATAGCGAAGATCTTGTCCTGCTCCTCCTGACGGATACCCATGCCGGAGTCCTGCACCTCAAAGCGCAGCGTCTCGTCCTGCTCATAGGTTACCCGCACCACGATCTCGCCCTGCTGGGTGAACTTCACGGCGTTACCAATCAGGTTCCACAGAATCTGGCGCAGACGCGTTCCATCGGTCGAGATCATATGCGGCAGCGGCAGTTGCGGCGCGAGCACAAACTTCAGCCCTTTCGGCTGTGCCAGCAGACCAGAGAGGTTTTCTAAATCGGCCAGGAAACCGGTGAAGTCGAGCGGCTGATTATCCAGCTGTACTTTACGGCGCTCGATTTTGTCCACCTCAATCACATCATTGAAGATATTGCCCAGCGTGATGGCGGAGACGTGGATGGTTTTGAGATATTTCAGCTGTTCCTGATTGAGGTCGGTGTCCAGCAGGATGCGGCTCAGGCCGACAATGCCATTAAGCGGCGTACGAAGCTCGTGGCTGATCGTAGAGATAAAGGTGGTCTTCTCCCGGCTGGCGTTCTCTAACGCGTCCTGATAGCGCTTACGTTCGGTTATATCGCGGCCAAAGCCCATCAATCCGCTGCGCTTACCCACGCGGTCGTAGTAAGGCACCTTACGGATCTCGAAACAGGCTTTGCGTCCGTCGGGATATTGCAGCCACTGTTCATAGGTCAGCGAGACGTTGTGGCGGAATACCTTTTCGTCCGTTTCCAGCACCTTAGTGGCCGCTTCATCATCATAGATATCGCGCGGCGTCAGGCCAATCAGCTGCTTTTCGCTTTTGCCGGTCAGTAGCTCCATCGCGCGGTTGCAGCCGGAGAACTGTTTATCGATGTTGCGATAGAACACCAGGTCAGGCGAGGCATCCAGGAAGGAGCGCAGGAAGGAGGATTGCTGTTCCAGCTCAATCTGTGCCTGCTCACGACGCGTTACCTCTTCACGCAGCTTATCCATCACCTGTTCGCGTGCCAGTTCCGCCTTTTTACGATCGCTGATCTCCTGATTCAGCTGCGTAATGGTCTCTTTCATCTGCTGATTGAGTTCCAGATCGCGGGTACGCATCTCTTCCAGCTTATCCACCAGCCGTGCCAGGCGTTGCCGTGACTCCTCCAGCTGATCGACCACCACCGAGAGAAAATAGACCGCCCAGGGCGTGATCAGCAGCCCGAAGAAGACCGAACGCACCACGTCAATGCTCTCGACATGGCCCCGCAGTACCATCGTGACCGCCATCTGGACAATCATCGCCAGCACCACCAGCGCAGACGCCAGCAGCAGCGAGAACCTCACCAGTCCAAGCTTCACCATTAAATCAACGTAGTACTGCGCCAACAGACGAATTTGTTTCATAACAACTCCCTGGAAGAGAAACAGCCTCATAATAGCGCAGTTAACCCGCTGCCGTCGCAGCACGTCGCGTGGAGATAAGGGATCAAATGCGCTTTTATGGTGCAGCAGCCTCGCCGATCGGCGACGTTAAGGACAAAGCGGTTAAAACCCTTGACTGACTGTGCCAAATGAATAATCTGTAAGGCCGCCAGCGAATCACCGATTTCTCTGTACGGCCTTTTTTCAATATCCTGGCAGCGTCCTGTTGCACAGGCACACCCTTTTATATGCATAGCCATTCATCTTTAATGCTGTTTTAAGCATGCCCATGCTGATTAATTTTTCTTATAACCAACCGCGGTTTCATTCAAATAACCGGACATAAGAAAAACAGATACATGCTATGCATCATGGGTGCTGAACAGCATTTAATGCTGCCTAACACCCTGTCACCAGCATGGTGCAGAGATCTGACGCCTGCACTACAGTGAGTCAGTTCACATTTATCGGCCTGTCGCCAGGCACCAGAGTGATACATTTTAAACCTGAAAAATCACTAAATTCATACACTTAAGCAGATAAAACGCATGATAATCCTGTCTGACCACCCTATTTGACCTGATTACGCTTTCCCGATAAGTTGGAAATCCGCTGAAAGCTTTCCAGACGGGCCATTGTCTCGGCATATCTATGCAACAAGAAGACTCCCGCGTGGTTTAAGTCATCTCCTTTAAGAGACCGGAAATCAGAGAGCAGCTCAATTAAGGACGTTTTACCGATGTCTGGAGAGAAATGCTCAGGGCTATGACGCGCGCTCGACAGAGCATGGCGATGAAAATGATAGCGCCCCCGTTGCGCTCAGACCCTGAAACAGTGCAGGTAATGTCAAAGCAGTTTAAGGAGACCCTCAATGTCCACTAAAAAACCTCAATCCTATGGCTTGTATGATCCGACAGCAGGCAGTGACAGCTGTGGTGTAGGTTTCATTACGCGTAAGGACGGCGAGCAGACCCACGAGATTCTGCAGATGGCGCACAGCGCCCTGTGTACGGTGCCTCACCGCGGCGGCATGTCAGCGGAAGGCGTTGGCGACGGCGCGGGGGTCAACGTTGATCTTTCGCTGCAGTTCTTCCGCAAGATTACCGGCCAGCCGCTGGAAGCGGGACGCTTTGGTGTCGGTAACTTCTTTGTGCCGAAAGATGCTGAGCTGCGCGCGAATGCCGAACGTCTGGTGGATGAAACCCTCAGCAGCTTTGGTCTGCCGGTACTTATGAAGCGTGACATGCCGCTCGACAGCAGCGTGACGCGCCCGGCAGCCGCGCAGTTCCAGTTACCGATTCTGCAGTGGATTTTCACTGCGCCACAGGATGTAGTTGATCAGAACGACTTCGAAAAACGCATCTACCGCGCCCTGTTAACCATTGAAGCCCGAGCTTTCACCGAAAGCGAATTTGGCGGTCTCTATCCGCTGTCGCTGTCGTCACGCACGCAGGTGTTCAAAGCCCGCCTGAATTCCAATGAAGTGATCCCTTACTTCAAAGATCTGACCGATCCCGATCATCAGGTGCGCGGGCTGTTTTTCCATACCCGCTTCTCCACTAACACCGATCCCCATACCACGATGGCGCAGCCGTTCCGCCTGATGGCGCACAACGGCGAGCTGAACACTGACCGTAAAAACCGCATCGCTGAGTCCGCGCTGGCACTGGCCCGTGGCAAGACCATCGTGCGGCCTAAAGGCCAGTCCGACAGTTCGCGCCTGGATCAGAGCATCCACAGCCGTCTGATGGAAGATGACCTCGATCTGATCACCGCCGTGGTGTCGATGATGCCGCCCGCCTGGGAAAACGACAGCGCGCTGTCGCCAGAAGTGCGTGACATGCTGGAGTACTTCTCGCTGTATGAAGAGAAGAACGACGGCCCTGCTGCCTTAATCTTTGGTAATGGCGAAGTGATTGGCGCCCGTCTTGATCGTCTGGGTCTGCGTCCCCTGCGTTCAGTAGAAACCGCTGACTATATCGGTGCGATGTCGGAAGCCGGCCAGATCGCCTTCCCACCTGAAAGCGTGTTGCGTCGTGGGCGTATCGAAGCGGGCGGTATGCTCTATTTCGATCACCGTGAAAAACGCAGCTATACCACGCTGCAGGCGCTGGAAAAACTGGCCGCAGAGAAAGATTATTCGGCGTTGCTGCGTGAAGCGCGCGTCGGTCTTGACGATCTGCCCGAGATCCCGGCAGAACAGCAGGGTTCACCGCTGCGTTATCGTGGCGATCTGAAAACGTATCAGCGCTTTGTTGCCTACTACTACAATCAGGAAAGCTTCAAGTTCATGATGGACCCGATGCTGAATACCGGCGCAGAGAAGATCTCTGCGATGGGTTACGGCAACGCCATCAACGGCTTATCCGATCATGAAGGCGGCATGGCGCACTACTTCTCTCAGCGCTTTGCGCAGGTTACCAACCCGCCGCTGGACTCTATCCGCGAAGTGGATGGCATGACGTTGCGTGTCGCGCTGGGGGCAAAACCCCATCTGGGCCGCAGCAAAGGCCGTCAGATTGTGGTGCCGACCCCGATTCTCAGCCACCTTGATATGCTGCGTTTACGCGAGCAGACCATCGCACCTTATGCCCGCTTTGAGATGCTCTATGAGCCGGTGATCGGCAAAGATCTGCTGAGCACCACCGCGAACGCGAATGCTTTGGAAAAAGCGATTGATGACCTGGCGCAACAGGTGGTTGATTTTGCCCGTACCCAGGGTGGCATCGCCGTACTTACCGATCGCCATATCTCTTCAAAGCACGCCGCGATCCCGATGCTGCTGGTGGTTTCCGCCATCAACCAGCGCCTGATAAAGGAAGGGTTGCGTCTGGATGTTTCTCTGGTGGTTGAAAGCGGCCAGAGCATCTCGTCGCACCACATTGCCGCCACACTTGGCTTTGGAGCGTCAGCTATCTATCCGCTGGGCGTACAGATGCGCGCAGAGGAGAAATTTGGTGAAGGTGAAGAAGGTAACAAAGCCTTTAAGCGCTATGCCAAAGCGGCTGAAAAAGCACTGATGAAAACCATGGGCAAAGTGGGCCTCTGTACCGTTGAGAGCTACAGCAGCGGTGAGTTCTTTGAGCCTAACTTCCTCAACACCGATGATCCGGTGCTGAAAAAGTATTTCCCGAATATCAAAACGCCGGTGGGCGGCGCAGGCTTCGCGACGATCGCGCAGATGGCCGTTGACTGGCACCAGAGCGCACTGAAGATTCAGGGCGAATCTGAAGTTCCGTTGCTGGGCCTGTTCAAAGAGCGTGCAGAAGGCGCAGGTCACTCCTACGGCACCATCGCCGTGCGGACCTTTATCGATATGACCGAAGAACCGATTCGCTTTGCCGACAAAGCGCGCGAAGAGGACAACTTCATCCGCCTGATGACGCTGGCTAAACTGGATAATGCGTTTGGCATCAAGCCTGAGACCTTTAAAGACAGCAGCTTTGAGCGCATCCCGGATGAGGTGATCAATAATTTCGCGATTACTGCTGATTACCGTCAGTTCTCAAGCCTGATGTATGAAGAGCGTAAACGTCGCCCGGCGGCCCTGCGCGACATCCTGACATTCCCGGCTGACCTGACCCACATCGACAGCGAAGCGGAGTTCCGCCGCAAGCTGGGACGCTACTCGCTGACCAACAACGGCTTTGCCATTCGTGGCATGGAGTGTGAAGCGATAGATGGCAGCCTGAATCACTTTATGCTGCGTCTGACCGATGCGATTGAAGGACTGAAGCCTGAGAGCGAACGCCTGCAGAACCTGTCTCGCGCCCTGAAATCCCGCTTCGGCGACGATATCGAAAGCAGCGAAGTGGTGACTGGCGGTCTGAAAGTGACCGCTTACGGTAAAGCGGCCGATTATCTGTCACGTATCTTCACCACCCTGCCCTCACTGCCACTGAGCGAAGTGCAGCCAGCCTGTGAAATTACCCGTACCTTTGCCTCCGGGGCGATGAGCCACGGTGCGCTGGTGGCTCCGGCTCATGAAGCGGTCGCGCACGGCACCAATATGGTCGGTGGCATGAGTAACTGCGGTGAAGGCGGCGAGCATTACTCCCGTCACGGCACCATTCGTGCCTCACGCATCAAACAGCTGGCTTCGGGCCGTTTTGGCGTCTGGGCTGCCTATCTGGCGGATCCGATGCTGGAAGAGCTGGAGATCAAAATTGGTCAGGGTGCGAAACCTGGCGAAGGCGGTCAGTTACCGGCGGCCAAAGTTACCGTCGAGATTGCTGCCGCGCGTGGCGGTACGCCTGGCGTCGAGCTGGTCTCACCGCCGCCGCATCACGACACCTATTCCATCGAAGATCTGGCGCAGTTGATCCACGACTGCAAAGCCGCGCGGGTGCGGGTTATCGTCAAGCTGGTCTCGTCTGAAGGGATCGGCACCATCGCGGTCGGCGTGGCCAAAGCCGGTGCAGACGTGATTAACGTTGCGGGTAACACCGGCGGTACCGGCGCTGCGTCGGTGACCAGCCTGAAATATACCGGACGCGTGGCTGAAATCGGCATCGCTGAAGTCCACCAGGCGCTGTGCGCCAACGGCCTGCGTGAGAAAGTGCTGCTGCGCTGCTCTGGCGCACAGCAGACCGGCAGCGACGTGGTGAAATCTGCGCTGCTGGGCGGCGACAGCTTTGAGTTCGGTACGACGGCGCTGATGATGCTGAAATGCGTGATGGCGAAGAACTGTAACGTTAAGTGCCCGGCTGGCTTAACCACGAATGCCGAAGCGTTTGATGGCGATCCGCGTCAGCTGGCGCAGTATTTCCTCAACGTGGCGCATGAAGTGCGTGAAATCCTTGCGCGTATGGGCCTGCGTTCCCTGCGTGAGGCACGCGGTCGCTCTGACCTGTTGCACCTGATGGATCACCCGCTGGAAGTGGGCAAGCTCGACTTACGCGCCATGCTTACCGTGGTGCCTGAGCTGAAAATCGACAAGCCGGTTTATCTGGAAAAAGATTTTGAGCTGGATGATGTCTGGATTGAGCAACTGAAGCTGTCGCTGGTGGATCAGGGAAATCCTGACGTCACTCTGGGCAACAACATCGTGCTGAATAACCGAAACAAAAGTGTCGGCGGCCAGCTGGCCATCGATATTGAGCGGATGCTGAACCATCAGCTGAGTTCTGAGCAGCTGCAGGCGATGCCTGCCGTAATGACTGACGATCGCGGTCGTCGCTATCTGGCCCCTGAGAGCGTAAAAATTTCCACCACCGGTTCTGCCGGTCAGTCGTTTGGCGCCTTCTGCAACGATGGCATGCAGCTGACCCATTACGGCACCTGTAACGACGGTGTCGGCAAAGGACAGTGTGGCGGCGAACTGATCGTGATGTCGCCTGGTGGCGGCGCGCAGGATGCCGATGGCAACGTGCTGATTGGTAACTTTGCGCTGTTTGGCGCGACCGGCGGACGTCTGTTCGTGCAGGGCCAGGCCGGTGACCGTTTCGCGGTGCGTAACTCCGGTGCCACCGCCGTGGTGGAAGGCGTCGGTGACTTCTGCTGCGAATATATGACCAACGGCGCCATCCTCAACCTGGGCACCTTCGGTAAAGGATTTGGCAACGGCATGAGCGGCGGCTTCGCCTACCAGTACGACCCCTATGGATCGCTGGCCAGCCATGCTGCCGGTGATTCAGTGCAGTTCGGCTCGATTGCCGATCAGGATGAAATGGCCCAGGTGCACAAGCAGGCGGTACTGACCATGCTGAACTGGCATCTGGAAGCGACCAAATCACCGCGTGCCGCCTGGCTGCTGGAGAACTGGGAAACGGAGTGTCACCACTTTGTTTACGTGATGCCGCGCTCGCTGCTGCTCTATCAGGATGGCGGCGAGATTCTGAAAGCCAAGAGCCGCAAAGATCTGCTCGAAGAGCTGTCGACGGCGCTGGCAGGCCATCAGGTGGCGAAGTTTAAAGCCGCATGGCGTCAGGGTAAAACCATCGCCAACGGTGCCGTACCGGCTTATGGCGCTACCGATACGCTGGAGATGTTTGTCCTGCTGAACAACTACACCGTGCTGAGTTTTGCCCAGCAGCTGGCGCTGGGGAAATTACCGAAAGGCACCCCGGTTGAAGATGCGGCAGTTGAAAAAGCGGTCCGTAATCTGTTGATGACGGAAGACTTTTCGCTGATAAGCAAGCTGCAGCGTCATGCCCGTTCCGCTATCGAGAGCTACAGCGATGATGAACTGGCGAGTCTGATTGGTACCAAACGCATGTCAGATTACAAAGCGGCGCTGACGCAACGTAACATCCGCTCCATGGACAGTCTGGCAACCTATGGCTGGATCATGTATCAGGATGCCTGTAACCGGGAAGTGCTGGGCCACCTGCCTGACTTTGAAGAGCTGTTTGCACGTGCGGCATTGCCGGAAATCGCCGCTGCGGTGGGTAAACTCTCCTGACAGTGATACTGATCAGGCTGAACTGAATATTATTAATTGATCATTGCCCGGATTAATCGTTGTACCGGACAGATGCAGCACCGCTCTCCCCTGTCGCACACGCTGCGGCGCGGGAAAGCGGAACCGCTTTCACACCGGACAATGCCACTGATGACGGGCGAGAACGGGATTGAGTAAAAGTACCCATGAAAATTCCTTATATTCCAGAAGATGCACCTTTTAATGGCGATCAGAAGTACTGGCTGGCTGGCTTTCTTGCGGGTCTGCACTCCCGTTTGCTGGTATTAGAAGACAAGCAGCAACCCGCCGCGGGCACAAGCGCAGCCGCGACGACGCAACTGCACATTCTTTATGGCTCACAGACCGGCAATGCCGAAGCACTGGCGCAGACCGCAGCGAAATCTGCCCGCGCTAAAGGACTGGTGCCGGTGGTTCAGGCGCTGGGCGATGTCGATCTCGACGTATTTGCCACCATGCGCCATGTACTGATCGTCACCTCGACCTATGGCGAAGGTGAAATGCCGGACAACGCGCAGCTGTTCTGGGACGCGATCTCTGCCAGTACCGCACCGCGTCTGGAGCAGATGCATTTCGCCGTGCTGGCGATTGGTGATACTGGCTACGATGGCTTCTGTCAGGCGGGCAAGTTTATTGATATGCGCCTTGAGCAGCTGGGCGCGAAACGCGTGGTTGATCGTATCGATTGTGATATCGATTTTGAGGAGCCTTCCAGCGAGTGGCTGAACAGCTCAATGCCACAGTTTGCCGCCAGCGCGGGCAGCAGCGGCACCGTGCTGGAGAGTGCGCCTGAAGCGCCAGTCATTCCAGGCAGCAACAAATCCAATCCTTACGCCGCCGCGCTGATCACCAACAAGCGTTTGTCAGGCGAGCAGTCAGCCAAAGATATTCGTCATTTCGAGTTCGACCTGTCTGACAGCGGCCTGAAGTATGAAGCGGGCGATGCGCTGGGCGTAATTCCGGTCAACGAGCCGTCGCTGGTCAGCCTGCTGCTGACCCAGCTTAACGCGGACTACGAGACGCCGGTGCCCGGCTTTGATCGCAGCCTTGGCGACCTGCTGACCTATCAGTTTGAGATCTCAGAGCCGTCACGCAAGTTAATCGAATGGGTCGGGCAGAACACCACCAACCAGGAGCTGCGTCATGTGTTACAGCATGATGATAAAGATGCGCTGGGCGTATGGCTGTGGGGCAAAGATACCCTTGACCTGCTGCAGCTTGAGCTGACGCGCACGCTGGCGGTACCCGAGTTTGTCGCGCTGCTGCGTCCGCTGCAGCATCGCGCTTACTCTATTTCATCCAGTTCTAAAGCCCATCCTGATCAGGTGCATCTGACCGTTGCCTCGGTGCGTTATCACAGTGGTGGCCGTAATCGCGGTGGTGTCTGCTCAACCTATCTGGCCGAGCGTGTGCGTCGTGGTGAAAAGCCCGCCATCTTTATCTCACCCAATAAATCGTTCCGCGTGCCTGCCAACAACAGCGCACCGCTGATCATGGTGGGACCGGGTACCGGCATCGCGCCATTCCGTGCCTTCCTGCAGGAGCGCCAGGCAACCGGCGCGCAGGGGAAAAACTGGCTGTTCTTCGGCGATCAGCATCAGGAACATGACTTTATCTATCAGGATGAATTACTTGCCTGGCGCGATAATGGCTTACTGACGCGTCTGGATCTGGCGTTCTCACGCGATCAGGAGAAGAAGATCTACGTGCAGAGCCGGATGCTTGAACAGGGCGCTGAGTTGTATGCCTGGCTGCAGGAAGGGGCTTACTTCTATGTCTGTGGCGATGCATCGCGTATGGCGAAGGATGTGGATAACGCGCTGTATGAAGTGGTTCGCCAGTTTGGTGGCCTCTCCACCGAGCGCGCTGCTGACTATGTCGATCAGCTGAAGAAAGAGAAGCGCTACCTGCGCGACGTCTATTGATCGCGATGGTCTGCTGAAAAAATCCGGCTTGCGCAGGCAGCCGGATTTTTTTATGGCCGACAGGCAAAAAAATACCCGTCGGATGGACGGGTATTCGCTGTTATGTCACTGCTATTTCACTACGCGCAGTGAAGGTCGTCCACCACGTGGCGGTGGATCGTCATCAGGCGGTGTCTCGTCATCGCTGGCATCGTCAGGACGATCACCATCAATCACCGACATCATAGTCTCTTCCTGACCCTCTGACGCCTCATGCGTGCCCAGCTCGTAAGCCGGTTCCGGTTCAAACATCGTCCCGGCGCCATTTTCACGCGCATAGATTGCCAGAATCGCCGCCATCGGCACGTTAACCTGGCGAGGAACGCCACCAAAGCGGGCGTTGAACGACACCTGATCATTCGCCAGATCGAGGTTACCGACAGCACGTGGCGCAATGTTCAGGACAATCTGACCATCGCGCGCATACTCCAGCGGCACCTGCACACCCGGCAGATTTATGTCGACCACCAGATGCGGCGTCAGCTGGTTATCGAGCAACCAGTCATAAAAGGCGCGCAGCAGATAGGGACGACGTGCAGTAAGTTGCGACATTTCCATACGTTAAGCCCGGGCTTGCAGCCGCATTTCACGTTCAGCTTCAGTTAATGAAGCGAGGAAGGAGTCACGCTCAAATACGCGATTCATGTAACCTTTCAGCTCTTTTGAACCTGAGCCGATCAAATCGATACCCATTGACGGCAGACGCCATAACAGCGGAGCCAGATAGCAATCAACCAGGCTGAACTCTTCGCTCATGAAATAAGGCGTACGGCCAAACAGTGGCGCGATAGCCAGCAGCTCTTCACGCAGTTGCTTGCGTGCCGCTTCCGCTTCCTGACCGCTGCTGTTCTCTACTTTCCTCATCAGGCTATACCAGTCCTGCTCGATGCGGTGCATCATCAGGCGGCTATCACCACGGGCAACCGGATAAACCGGCATCAGTGGCGGATGCGGGAAGCGCTCATC
Source organism: Pantoea sp. K16 (assembly GCF_048452805.1). Lineage (NCBI taxonomy): Bacteria > Pseudomonadati > Pseudomonadota > Gammaproteobacteria > Enterobacterales > Erwiniaceae > Pantoea > Pantoea sp. K16. Next base: position 179,568 of record NZ_JBLWNV010000004.1, read on the forward strand.
TAAATATTCCATGATGATGCGTGATTCATACAGCGTCAGCTCACGATCTACCAGCGTCGGTACCGTGCGATACGGATTGAGGTCAATCAGATCCTGCGGCAGGTTATCCATTTCGACCTGCTCGATCTCTACGCTGACACCCTTCTCCGCCAGGACGATACGTACCTGATGGCTGAAAATGTCAGTAGGACCAGAAAACAGCGTCATTACCGAACGTTTGTTGGCAGCGACAGCCATGAAAACCTCCAAGTTTGTTCACAAAAAGATACTGCGAATAGCCAACCACACGGCGACTCACTTGCTTATCGAACTCGCACGCAACCTGGTTAGCTGCGTCACAGATACTGACGCCCCGACAGTGGGGAGGCGCATAACGCACCGGCCTGCGGGCGCAAAGTGACACAGAGTTTACCAGATTTTAGGCTGCTTGTGGGCGTGGAATGAATCTTTGCAGGTAAATTGAGCGCGGCGTTACGGTTTTCGCGGACAGTTTATGGGAAGGCAGAAAATAAAAAACCCGCCGAAGCGGGTTTTTTGAGCCAATTGCCGCAGCCGGAGCTGCAAACAATTAACGCTTGGAGAACTGAGGACGACGACGTGCTTTACGCAGGCCGACTTTCTTACGTTCAACCTGACGCGCATCACGCGTTACGAAGCCAGCTTTACGCAGCTCGCCACGCAGTGATTCGTCGTATTCCATCAGAGCGCGGGTGATACCGTGACGGATCGCACCAGCCTGACCAGAAATACCGCCACCTTTAACAGTGACATAGAGATCGAATTTACCAACCAGGTCCAGCAGCTCAAGCGGCTGACGAACTACCATGCGGGCAGTTTCGCGACCGAAGTACTGTTCCAGAGAACGTTGGTTAATTACGATGTTACCGCTACCCGGCTTAATGAATACGCGAGCGGTAGAGCTTTTGCGGCGACCAGTGCCGTAGTTTTGAGTTTCAGCCATTGCCTTTAATCCCGATTAAATGTCAAGAACTTGCGGTTGCTGTGCCGCATGGGTGTGCTCGTTGCCTGCGTAAACTTTCAGTTTACGGTACATAGCACGACCCAGCGGGCCCTTCGGCAGCATGCCTTTAACCGCGATCTCAATCACACGCTCAGGACGGCGAGCAATCATCTCTTCAAAGGTCGCCTGTTTGATACCACCGATGTGGCCAGTGTGGTGATAGTAGATCTTGTCAGTACGCTTGTTGCCGGTTACAGCAACTTTTTCTGCGTTCAGAACGATGATGTAATCACCCGTATCAACGTGCGGAGTGTATTCCGCTTTATGCTTACCACGCAGACGGCGCGCCAGTTCAGTCGCCAGGCGACCCAAAGTTTTGCCCGTTGCGTCAACTACAAACCAGTCACGTTGGACGGTTTCTGGTTTAGCTGTAAAAGTTTTCATCGAAAAGCTTACCCAAATTAAGTTACACGTTGGTGAAATCCCAAACGCTTAAGTAAACGAATGAGGCTCACACGACCATTTTGACCAGCAAGCCACCCCTTCGGATAGAGTTACTGGAACACAGAGGATTTGGGAAAAAAATCCTTTGCTGTAACGTGGGGTCGCAAGATTATAGAGAAGTCGGTTACAAAAATCGAACCCTATTTCGGTATTTATCCCGATTATTCTCACGGCAGGTGCGGTAAACGCAGATACTCTTCGCTCTGCATCTCCTGAAGTCGGGATAAACAGCGCTGGTATTCAAACTTCAGCCGCGTGCCCTGATAAATCTCGGTCAGTGACGTTTCTGCCGCGACCACCAGCTTCACATGCCGTTCATAGAACTCATCGACCAGTGCGAGGAAACGCCGTGCCTGATCTTCGGTTTTGTAGATCATCACCGGCACGTCATACAGCAGCACACTGTGAAAACGGCGCGACAGCGCAATATAGTCATGCTGGCTGCGCCCTTCGCCACACAGGGTGGTGAAATTAATCGCCAGCACGCCCTCGCTGACGCCCAGCGTCGGCATCTGGCGGTGATTAATTTCCAGAACCGGCGCATCTTCAGGCTGGCTGCCCGACAGTGCTTTAAACATCCGCGCCATTTCAGCGTGCGTCTCTTTGTTCAGCGGAGAGTTCCACAGGTGCGCGGAGGTCAGCGTGCGTAACCGGTAGTCGATACCGGCATCCACATTCATCACATCACAATGACGTTTGATCTGCTCGATGGCAGGCAGGAAGCGCGCGCGCTGCAGACCATTACGATAGAGATCATCAGGCGGAATGTTCGAGGTGGCCACCAGCGCAATGCCGCGTTCAAACAGCGCTTCCATCAGCGTGCCCAGCAGCATCGCATCGGTGATATCGGAGACAAAAAATTCATCAAAACAGAGGATGTCCGTTTCTGCTTTGAATCTGTCCGCAATAATCAGTAACGGATCGCTCTGCCCCTGAAGCTGCGTCAGCTCTTCATGCACCCGCAGCATAAAGCGGTGGAAGTGCAGACGCAGTTTGCGATCGCCAGGAATAGACTGAAAAAAGAGATCCATGACCCAGGTCTTACCGCGACCGACACCGCCCCACATATAGAGTCCACGTACCGGTTGTGGCGTCTCGTTTTTCTCTTTACCGATCAATTTTGACAGGCGACCCAGCAGGCCGGATGTGGCAGGCGCGGCGGATTGTTGCCGGGCAACCAGCGCCTGCTGCAGCGCGTCTAAACGGGTAATCGCTTCACGTTGTACGTCATCGGGCCTGAATTCGCCCTGCGACAGCGCCTGTTCATAGCGTGAAAGCGGAGTTGAGGTTTGCATTGTTGTTTCAAAGTCCCTGAATGGTGTCTGGTTCATACCACGGTTGCTGAAAAAAAGGCCGTTCTACACTAAGCCATGCTGCTCCAGAGTTCCACATCCATAAGATTAACGGGTATAGTGACTATTATTGAAATGGTGCAATGCCCTACGGAACAATGGAAATAACACGGGAGTCATTATGACCTGGGAATACGGGCTAATTGGTTTAGTGGTTGGTATTATTGTCGGCGCAGTCGCCATGCGTTTTGGCAACAAAAAGCTGCGTGAGCAGCGCAGCATGCAGTACGAGCTGGAAAAATCGAAAGCGGAGCTGGCGGATTATCGCGAAGAGCTGACCAATCACTTCGCGCAGAGCGCGGAGCTGCTGGACAACATGGCGCGTGATTATCGTCAGCTCTATCAGCACATGGCAAAAGGCTCAAATGACCTGCTGCCGAATCTGCCTGGCCAGAAAAATCCGTTTGCCTATCAGCTGACTGAAGCCGAAGCGGACAACGATCAGGTGCCGGTGCAGATGCCGCGCGACTATTCTGAAGGCGCATCCGGTTTACTGCGTGGCGAGCGCCCTGCCCGCGACTAATCTTTTTGGGGCGCAGCCTGTCTGCGCCCGCTGTTTTTGCGAACCCTGACCGCAAACGACTGTCACACTTATTAATTCCTCCCACCTTTTGCAGCGAGAGCGTTGTAGCAATGAAAAAACAAGCACGCCTGTTTAGCGCATTAGCCCTGAGTATTGGGATGAGCCTTGCCGCCGCGCCAGACGCGATGGCAACGCTGCCAGCACAAATTGCGGGCCAGCCGCTGCCGAGTCTGGCACCGATGCTGGAGAAAGTGCTACCTGCCGTGGTCAGTGTGCATGTGGAAGGCACTGATTCGGGTGCACAGGCTCAGGATATTCCTGAACCGCTGAAGCGTTTTTTTGGTCAGATGCCTGGCGGAAATAGTCAGCCACAGCCGTTTGAAGGTTTAGGTTCTGGCGTGATCATCGATGCCGCGAAAGGCTACGTGCTCACCAACAATCACGTAGTCAACGGTGCGGATAAAATCAACGTACAGCTTGGCGACGGCAGTGAATATGAAGCCAAACTCATTGGTCATGATGAGCAGACCGATATCGCGCTGATTCAGATTCAGGGCGCAAAAAACCTCACGCAGGTGAAAGTCGCGGACTCTGACCAGCTGAAAGTGGGTGATTTCGCGGTGGCGATCGGTAACCCGTTCGGGCTGGGACAGACGGCCACCTCCGGTATTATCTCCGCACTGGGCCGTAGCGGCCTGAACCTGGAAGGGCTGGAAAACTTTATTCAGACCGATGCCGCGATCAACCGTGGCAACTCAGGCGGTGCGCTGGTCAACCTTAATGGTGAACTGATCGGTATCAACACTGCGATTCTCGCCTCCAGCGGCGGTAACATCGGTATCGGCTTTGCTATCCCGAGTGATATGGCGATGAACCTCGCGCAGCAGCTGATTAAATTTGGTGAAGTGAAGCGCGGTCAGCTCGGCATCAAAGGCACTGAAATGACAGCCGATATGGCTAAAGCATTCAATGTCGATGCACAGCGCGGCGCCTTTGTCTCTGAAGTCTTACCGCAATCTGCCGCGCAGAAAGCGGGCGTGAAGTCAGGCGATATCATTACGTCGATCAACGACAAGCCGATTACCAGCTTCGCTGAGTTGCGCGTCAAAGTGGGAACCACGCCGCCAGGTGAACAGGTTAAGCTTGGCCTGCTGCGTGAAGGTAAGCCATTAACGGTTACCGTTACGCTGGAGCAGAGCGCACAGAGCACCGCCAGCGCACAGCTGATGTCACCCGCGCTTCAGGGCGCAACCCTGAGTGATGGACAGACTAAGACCGGTGATAAAGGCGTGAAGGTCGATACCATCGAAAAAGGCACACCGGCTGAACAGGTTGGTCTGCAGAAAGATGATGTGATTATCGGCGTTAACCGTAACCGGGTTCAGACCATTGCTGAAATGCGTAAAATACTGGAAGGGAAACCGCCGGTACTGGCACTGAATGTGGTGCGCGGCGATGAAAGTATCTATCTGTTGTTGAGATAAACCTCGCATTACGGCGGACACAAGCACGTGTGTGTCCGCCGCTCTCATGCTATTCTCCCCTGCGATCTCCCCTGGCGTAATTTAACACCATGTTTCTTAAACTTTTGCGTGCCGTGGTGCTGGGCCTGATTGTGGCGGGTATTTTGCTCGCAGCACTGCCTGCACTGCGTATGGGCAGCGACGCCCTCTATAACCACGAAAATATTACAGACGAAACACCCTTTAGCTTCAATCAAGGGGTGCGCCGCGCCGTGCCTGCCGTTGTGAACGTTTACAATCGTAGCGCCCACGGCAACAACAACCGTGGCATCACGACCCTGGGTTCAGGGGTGATCATGAATGCAAAAGGCTACATCCTTACCAATAAGCATGTGATCAATAATGCCGATCAAATTATCGTGGCGCTGCAGGATGGCCGCTTCTTTGAAGCGACGCTGGTGGGTTCCGATGGCATGACCGATCTGGCGGTACTGAAAATTACGGCCTCCGGCCTGCCCGTTATCCCCATCAATCCAAATCGCCAGGCGCATATCGGGGATGTGGTGATGGCGATCGGCAACCCCTATAACCTCGGTCAGACGGTCACGCAGGGCATTATCAGCGCCACGGGCCGGGTTGGCTTAAGCTCATCAGGCCGACAGAACTTCCTGCAGACCGATGCGTCAATCAATCAGGGTAACTCCGGCGGCGCGCTGATTAACTCGCTAGGCGAGCTGATGGGCATTAACACCCTGACCTTCGATAAAAGTAGTGATGGTGAAACCCCGGAAGGGATTGGTTTCGCCATTCCAACCGTTTTAGCCTCGAAGATCATGGATAAGCTGATTCGTGATGGTCGGGTGATCCGCGGCTATATCGGCATTACCGGGCGTGAGCTGCCGCCGCTGCATGGACAGGGGAGCAATCTGGATCGGGTTCAGGGCATTATTGTCAGCGTGGTCACGCCAGATGGGCCAGCGGATAAAGCCGGGATTCAGGCCAACGATGTGCTGCTCAGCGTTAACGGCAAGCCGGCCATCTCCGCGCAGGAGACCATGGATCAGGTGGCAGAAATTCGCCCGGGTTCAGTGATTGATGTGCAGGTACTGCGAAACGATCAGAAACTGACGCTGCCGGTCACCATTCAGGAGTTTCCTGACAGCAGCAGTTAGCTGAAACCTGTGCCAGGTCAGGGATGGCCCGGCTGATCGCAAAGAAGGCCGCCATCCATGGCGGTCGGCCTCGCCATCCTGGCTCGGACGCTTTGCTCTTCATCCGGGCCAACCCTTCCCCTCTAATCCGCCATCGTTTGTGATTAACCGATTAGCAGCGATCCACCGGAAACGCGATGACATCGCTCAATGACTCCGCTTTCAACGCCAGCATGATCAGGCGATCGATACCCAGTGCGACCCCGGAACAGGCTGGCATGCCATGCGCCAGCGCATCCAGCAGATATGTATCAATAGGATGCACAGGCAGGCCGCGTGCCGCACGGCGACGGTTATCCTGCTCAAAACGCTGACGCTGCTCACGGCTGTCGGTCAGCTCGCGGAAACCGTTCGCCAGCTCAATGCCTTTGTAATAGACCTCAAAGCGTTCGGCCACGCGGTGATCTTCGGTGCTGATCTCCGCCAGGGCTGCCTGGCTGGCCGGGAAATGATAAACGAAGCAGGGTTTATCCTGACCAATCTTCGGTTCCACACCCAGCATAAACAGCAGCATCAGTAAGGTATCGCGATCCTCTTCTGCACGCGCCAGCTCGCCTTCACCCAGCTTCTCTGCCGCTTCACGCAACTGCGCTTTATCCGCTGACAGCGGATCCAGCTCAAGATGACGGATAAACGCCTGCTGATAGGAGAGCGACTCAGCGCTGTCACACTCCAGCACCTGCTGCATCAGATCGTCGACTTCGTTCATCAGACGGTACATATCGTAATGCGGCCGGTACCACTCCAGCATGGTGAATTCCGGGTTGTGGTGACGTCCCGCCTCTTCATTGCGGAAGCTGCGCGCCATCTGATAGATCGGGCCACTGCCCGCCGCCAGCAGGCGTTTCATATGATATTCCGGGCTGGTCATCAGCCAGAGATCGCGCCCCTGCGCAGCGCCAGGCCCGACAAAACGCGTCTGGAATGGCACCAGATGGATATCGGTAATGGTGGCCTGGCTCATCGCCGGCGTATCCACTTCCAGCACGCCGCGATCGGCAAAGAAACGACGCACTTCTGCTAAAATAGCGGCGCGTTTTAACAAATTGGCGATGGATGCGCTTGGTTGCCAGCTTGCCGTTTCGCTCATGGTGATGACTCCTGATACAAATTAGGGGGGGAAGTCTACCTGCAATGCCTGCGGCAAACAATCTCGTGCCCGTACTGCCAAAAACAGCGTTTCGGCTTCTATACTTAAGCGGTTAAATCACAAAGGAATCCCACTATGTCTCCATGGAAAACAGTTGTTGCCAGCCTGAGTGCTTTTCTCTCTGTCGCCTGCAGCACTACGCCGCCAAAGAACGTCACGGTCGTAGATAACTTTGACAGCCAGCGCTATCTCGGTCAGTGGTATGAGATTGCCCGCCTTAACCACCCTTTTGAGCGCGGCCTTGAACAGGTAACGGCAAACTACAGCCCGCGTGAAGATGGCGGCCTGAAGGTAATCAACCGTGGCTATAACGTCAAAAAGCAGCGCTGGCAGGAGAGCGTCGGCAAAGCCTACTTCACCGGTGAACCCACGCGGGCTTCTCTGAAAGTCTCTTTCTTCGGCCCCTTCTATGGCGGCTATAACGTGATTGCTCTCGATCCTGACTACCGCTATGCGCTGGTATGTGGACCGAATCGCCACTATCTCTGGATACTGTCACGCACACCACAACTGGAGCCGGGCGTAAAAGAGAAACTGGTTGAGCAGGCGCGTCGGGATGGTTTCCCGGTTGAAGAGTTAATCTGGGTAAAACAGAAATAGTGCAGAATCTGACAAGCCGGTACGAAAAGCATTTCGTACCGGTTGGAATAACAGGTTACTTCGTGCTGTTCTGAATCGCCTGGCCGCCCGCTTCGACATCTTCACCTACGCCACGCGTTGTATTACAAGCTGTGAGCAGGGAAGAGAGCACCAGTACAGAGAAGATTGCAGCAATACTTTTCTTTAACATAACAATGTCCTTTTTGATGGATGTAAAGTACAGCGCTTTAAGCATAGCCGGATTTCCGGCAGTTGCTGCTGGCGAGACTTTAAAAAGGACAATCAGTTAAGGTCATTTTGCTGCCCGCGAAATGGCACCACCTAAGTGAGAGACATCTTCGCCAAAACCGTGGAATGTGTTGCAGGCGCTTAACGCAGAGGAGACCAGCAACGCGAACGCGATTAATTTTGCCAGCTTGATCATTTTTTTCTCTCAGACAAGAAAAAGGCGCACCAGAAGATGCGCCTGCGAATCTTATTTCACGCGTGACACGTATTCGCCAGAGCGGGTGTCAACTTTCACCACTTCGCCCTCTTGCACGAACAGTGGCACTTTCACCACGGCACCGGTAGAGAGTTTAGCTGGCTTGCCGCCAGTCCCTGCGGTATCACCTTTCAGGCCTGGATCGGTTTCGATAACTTCAGCTTCGATAAAGTTCGGCGGCTGAACGGCGATCGGACGACCGTTCCACAGCGTAACGATACATTCAGCGTTATCCTGCAGCCATTTCGCTGCATCGCTTACCGTCTTCTCTTCAACCTGGAACTGCTCAAAGCTTTCCGGATGCATGAAGTGGTAGAACTCACCGTCGTTGTACAGGTAGTTCAGGTTGGTATCTACTACGTCAGCGCCTTCGGCGGAGTCGGTAGATTTAAAAGTTTTCTCAACGCGAGAACCCGTCAGCAGGCGACGCATTTTAACGCGCGCGAATGCCTGACCTTTACCCGGTTTAACGAACTCACTGGATTCGATGGCATACGGCTCGCCTTCGAACATGATTTTAAGACCGGGACGGAAATCGTTGCTAGAATAAGTCGCCATGAAGGCCCTCTACGAAAATTGACACTGGTACTAAGCCAAAAAAATGGCACACATTGTAACCCTAAAAACACCTTCCAGAGAAGATTGGTTGCAGCAACTTGCGGATGTTGTCACCGAACCTGATGAATTACTGCGGATTTTAGCCCTTGATCAGCACACTGAGCTGGCTGAAGGTGCGGATGCGCGGCGTCTTTTCGCCTTACGTGTACCGCATGCGTTCATCCGCCGGATGAAAAAAGGCGATGCGCACGACCCGCTGCTGCTTCAGGTACTGACCCGCCGCCAGGAATTCACTGATGCGCCAGGTTATAGCACCGATCCGCTCGATGAACAAAGCAACGTTGTACCTGGATTGCTGCATAAATACCGAAACCGGGCTTTATTGTTGGTAAAAGGCGGCTGCGCCGTCAACTGTCGCTACTGCTTCCGTCGTCATTTCCCCTATCAGGATAATCCCGGCAATAAGCGTAGCTGGCAGGCTGCACTGGACTATATCGCCGATCATCCCGAGCTGGATGAGATCATTTTCTCCGGCGGCGATCCGCTGATGGCGAAAGATCATGAGCTCGCCTGGCTTATCGCCGCGCTGGAACAGATCCCGCATCTGAAACGTCTGCGCATCCACAGCCGTTTACCGGTGGTGATACCGGCGCGCATTACCGATCAGCTCTGTCAGATGCTCAGCGAGACGCATCTGCAGGTGGTGATGGTGACGCACATCAACCATGCGCAGGAGATTGATGATGAGCTGCGTGAGGCGATGAGCAGCCTGAAGCGTGCTGGAGTGACCCTGCTGAATCAGAGCGTCCTGTTGCGTGGCATCAACGATAATGCGCAGACGCTGGCCACCCTGAGCAATGCACTATTTGATGCCGGCATTCTGCCCTACTATCTGCACGTGCTGGATAAGGTACAGGGTGCGGCGCATTTCTTCGTGTCAGATGACGAGGCCCGCCAGCTGGTGCGTGCATTACTGTCACAGGTCTCCGGCTATCTGGTGCCAAAGCTGGCGCGTGAAATTGGCGGAGAGCCAAGTAAAACACCGTTAGATTTACAGTTACGTCAGGAATAAAAACGGCCAGCAAAAGGCTGGCCGGTTCAATTTGGCAGACTGCCTGATTCACATTATGGGCACTTGTAGACCTGGCCGGTCATTTTGCTGTCGAGTGGCGCAAACGCGGACAACAGGTTCTGCGTCGGACTGGTTGCTCCATAAATCACGTTACCGCCCATCTCCGCTGCGCGATTGCGCAGGTCGTTAGCTGCGCCACGCAGTGCGCTGGTTTCGCCGCCTGCACCGCTCAGCCAGTTGCTCTGTGAGCCGGTAATATTGCCCAGAAGCTGACAGGTATTGCCAGGCTGCTGATCGGTAAACGTTACGCGCTGTCCTGCTGAAGAGAGTTGCGTAGAGCTGCTGCAGCCCGCCAGCAATAACGCGCCAGCCGTCAGTCCGAGCAAGAGGTTAATCCGCATTGTAATCCCCATTTATTATCATCAGAGTCGGGTGGCAGCGTAGCAGAAAAAGGATTTTTCTTTCTGCACATTCATTGCCCTTATCCCGTTATATCGTCTCAATATTTCACGCCGCTTGCAGGCTGGCAAGCGTGCCGATGCTGGTGAATAAAATGAAGCCAGTCGATCAGTCGGCGCAGCCGCAGACAGCGTGACATATCAAGAGGAAAGACGAACGATTGCGCCTTACTTATACTATTTTCCCACCCAAAAGAAAAACCCCCGACCGTTTCCGATCGGGGGTGATGTCAGAGCGTGATGCCCTTAACCGGTGTAGCCATTACGTCGTGCATTTTCGATGCAATCGGCTTTGTTAACGTAGCCCTGACTGGCGGCGCCGGTAATATTGCCGTTGGGCGCCGTTCTTCTCCAGCGCCACTTGTGTGCTTCGTCCTTATAAAATTCCCATTTATCGTGCATTTTAATTTTCCTTAATCTGTTGTTTATCCCTTTCAGAGCGCGCTATTTTGCGCCGGGATCCACGTTAGAGCATCCCGCCCTGACTAAACCATGATGCAGAACATAAAAAAAATTAATGGGTTTTTCCTGCTGCTGCCAGCATTCAGACGCTGAAAAAGAAAAACCCCCGACCGTTTCCGATCGGGGGTTCTTTGATGACTTAAGCAGTCAACGGCAATTACATCATGCCGCCCATACCGCCCATGCCACCCATACCGCCAGCGCCGCCGCCTAAATCAGGTGCGTCACCTTTTGGCAGGTCAGTGACCATACATTCGGTTGTGATCATCAGACCCGCAACAGAGGCCGCGTACTGCAGAGCAGAACGGGTCACTTTGGTTGGGTCCAGGATACCGAAGTCGATCATGTTGCCGTACTCTTCAGTCTGCGCGTTGTAACCGTAGTTACCGTCGCCCGCTTTCACGTTGTTAGCGACAACAGATGGCTCTTCACCGGCGTTAGAAACGATCTGACGCAGTGGAGATTCCATCGCGCGCAGCGCAACTTTGATACCGACGTTCTGATCTTCGTTCTGACCACGCAGATCAACCAGCTGTGCTGCCACGCGAACCAGCGCCACACCACCACCAGCAACCACACCTTCTTCAACGGCAGCACGGGTTGCGTGCAGCGCATCTTCAACGCGGGCTTTCTTCTCTTTCATTTCAACTTCAGTTGCTGCGCCTACTTTCAGAACGGCTACGCCGCCTGCCAGTTTCGCTACGCGTTCCTGCAGTTTTTCTTTGTCGTAGTCAGACGTTGCTTCTTCGATCTGCTGACGAATCTGGGTTACACGGCCCTGAATTGTCGCTTCTTCACCCACACCGTCGATGATGGTGGTGGTGTCTTTGTTGATCACAACGCGTTTTGCCTGGCCCAGATCTTCCAGAGCCGCTTTCTCCAGTTCCATACCGATCTCTTCAGAGATTACGGTACCACCGGTCAGGATAGCGATATCCTGCAGCATAGCTTTACGACGGTCGCCGAAGCCTGGTGCTTTAACCGCAGCCACTTTCACGATGCCGCGCATGGTGTTAACCACCAGTGTTGCCAGCGCTTCGCCTTCAACATCTTCCGCGATGATCAGCAGTGGTTTGCCGGCTTTCGCAACGGCTTCCAGCACTGGCAGCATTTCACGGATGTTAGAGATTTTCTTGTCAGCCAGCAGGATGAACGGAGATTCCAGTTCAATCGCACCGGTTTCTGGCTTGTTGATGAAGTAAGGTGACAGGTAGCCGCGATCAAACTGCATACCTTCAACCACATCCAGCTCATCCTGCAGGCCGGTGCCTTCTTCAACGGTGATCACGCCTTCTTTACCCACTTTCTCCATCGCCTGAGCAATCAACTGGCCCACGGTTTCATCGGAGTTAGCAGAGATAGTACCTACCTGCGCAATCGCTTTAGAGTCAGAGCAAGGAACAGACAGCGCTTTCAGTTTCTCAACCGCAGCGATAACAGCCTGGTCAATACCGCGCTTCAGGTCCATCGGGTTCATACCCGCTGCGACCGCTTTCAGGCCTTCGGTGATGATAGACTGTGCCAGTACGGTTGCAGTGGTGGTACCGTCGCCCGCAGCGTCGTTCGCTTTAGAGGCAACTTCTTTCACCATCTGCGCGCCCATGTTCTCGAACTTGTCTTCCAGCTCGATTTCACGTGCCACAGAAACACCATCTTTAGTGATGGTCGGTGCACCAAAAGATTTATCCAGGACTACGTTACGGCCTTTAGGACCCAGGGTAACTTTTACTGCATCTGCCAGTACGTTCACGCCACGCAGCATTTTTACGCGTGCGTCATTACCGAATTTTACGTCTTTAGCTGCCATCTTTAAATATCCCTTAAATTCGTTTCGTTCAGTGAATTACGCGTAAAAATTACGCTTCAACAACGGCCAGAATGTCGCTCTCAGAGATGATAAGCACCTCTTCGTTGTCGATTTTCTCGGTTTTCGCGCCGTAACCTTCGCTGAAGATCACGATGTCGCCAACCTTCACGTCCAGCGGCTTAACGTCGCCACTCTCAAGGATGCGGCCATTGCCGACAGCCAGTACTTCACCACGGGTGGATTTACCGGCTGCGGAACCGGTCAGCACGATGCCGCCAGCTGATTTAGCTTCAACTTCTTTACGCTTGACGATAACGCGATCGTGCAATGGACGAATTTTCATTTGATAGCTCTCCTTTGAGAAGTCCAATCATTCAGTTTTGGGGTTGAACACCGGGCTGCATGGCTTCCGGCCTCGTGACCAGAGAGATAGGGCCGCTGCCACCCACTTTCAAGGGGGCGGACAACAAATTTTTTACCTGTGAGTGATAAGTGATGGCTTTTTGAACAGATGATGGGGCAAATAAAAAACGCAACCCGAAGGTTGCGCCAGTGTGCTGACAAACTCATAACAGGGTGACCCTGGCAGCAACGGCTAAGCTCAGGGCGCAGGAAAGAGGGTCAGAAGAGGAAAGCGTCACGCGCCACGGATGGCGCGGGCCGAGCAGTCATGGATGACGATTTTGCGACTTTCCGATCTGACCCTGTTCCCTGTGCGGCTCCGGTCTCACAGCTGGCCGGGTCAGGCTTTTCAACAATCTCACGCAACCCGAGGGTTGCGCTTTCAGAGGTGACAGCTGCGGTTAACGATCCTTGTGATCGTCATGATGCTCAAGGCGATCGCTCTCTTTACGCTCGAACTCGCCATCCATGGTGTAGCCGCTGTCTGGCCCCGCTCCCGGTCCCCGCCAGACGCGCAGATGAGGCATCAGCTTCAGCGTCAGATGTTTCTGCACCGGTGGCAGCAGCAGCAGCAGGCCCAGCAGGTCGGTAAAGAAACCAGGCAGCAGCAGCAGGAAACCGGCGATGATCAGCGACACGCTTTTGATCATCTCATTGGCCGGGCTTTCATTACGTGCCAGCTTCTCCTGCATCAGCATAAAGTTTTTCATGCCCTGATTTTTGACCAGCGAGACGCCGATGCACGAGGTGAAGACCACCAGCAGCATGGTAAGCAGCACGCCCATGACGTGTGCAACCTGAATGAAGAGGGAAATCTCAATCCAGGCCAGAACGAAAAAGACTAATAACGGTATCCAGCGCACCGTACTCTCCTGTAAGTAGGGGCTGAACGGCAGCGTGCCGGTCAGCAGAAAGCGTTCATCCTGAGGATGATAAGAAAAGAGATGGGCACCCGCGTCGCCATTTTCAACCGATCCTGTCAAATTTATCCTGCGGGGTTAATTTTGTAACCAACTTCACATATCGTTAACCAGGCTGCAGCATTAAGTGATCTGCATGCGTGCTTTTCATATGCATCAGAATATGATCGCACACGCCCCTATGAAGACGGATAATATGTCGGCACGGGTACACCACGACAAAATAAACACATCCTTTGTGATGGTTAGCGGCAACAACAAGAAGGTTATCATGGCGAACAACATTCGTATCGAAGAAGACCTGTTAGGTATGCGCGAAGTTCCGGCGGATGCCTATTATGGCGTTCATACTCTGCGTGCGATTGAGAATTTTTATATCAGCAACAGCAAAATCAGCGACATACCTGAATTTGTCCGCGGCATGGTGATGGTAAAAAAAGCGGCGGCGATGGCCAACAAAGAGCTGCAGACCATCCCGCGCAACATTGCCGATACCATCATTAAGGCCTGCGACGAAGTGCTTAACAACGGCCGCTGTATGGACCAGTTCCCCGTGGATGTTTATCAGGGCGGTGCCGGGACCTCGGTCAACATGAACACCAATGAAGTACTGGCGAACATCGGCCTTGAGCTGATGGGCCACCAGAAAGGGGAATATCAGTACCTCAACCCCAACGATCATGTGAACAAATGCCAGTCCACCAACGACGCCTACCCAACCGGTTTCCGCATCGCGGTCTACAGCTCGCTACTGAAACTGCTTGATGGCATCAGTCAGCTGGCCGAAGGCTTCCAGCACAAAGCCGATGAATTCCAGACCATCCTGAAAATGGGCCGTACCCAGTTGCAGGATGCCGTGCCGATGACCCTCGGGCAGGAATTTCACGCCTTCAGCGTACTGCTGAACGAAGAGACCAAAAGCATTCTGCGCACCGCTGAACTGCTGCTGGAAGTGAACCTGGGCGCGACCGCCATCGGCACCCGCCTCAATACGCCGGAAGGGTATCAGCATTTGGCGGTACAGCGTCTGGCGGAAGTCAGCAACCTGCCGGTGGTGCCAGCGGAAGATCTGATTGAAGCAACCTCCGACTGCGGCGCCTATGTGATGGTCCATTCATCGCTGAAACGTCTGGCGGTGAAGCTCTCTAAAATCTGTAACGATCTGCGCCTGCTCTCCTCAGGCCCGCGTGCTGGTCTGAATGAAATCAACCTGCCAGAGCTGCAGGCGGGTTCCTCTATCATGCCCGCCAAGGTCAATCCGGTTGTACCGGAGGTGGTAAACCAGGTCTGCTTCAAAGTGATTGGCAACGACATCACCGTGACGATGGCCTCTGAAGCGGGCCAGCTGCAGCTCAACGTGATGGAGCCGGTGATTGGCCAGGCGCTGTTTGAGTCGATCAGCATTCTGACTAACGCCTGCTATAACCTGCTGGAGAAGTGCATCAACGGCATTACCGCCAACCGCGCAGTGTGCGAAGCCTATGTCTTCAACTCGATTGGTATCGTGACTTACCTCAACCCTTACATCGGCCACCACAACGGCGACATCGTCGGTAAAATCTGTGCGGAAACCGGTAAAAGCGTACGTGAAGTCGTGCTGGAGCGCGGCCTGCTGACGGAAAGTGAACTGGACGATATCTTCTCGGTGCAGAACCTGATGTACCCGGTTTATAAAGCCAAACGTTATACTGATGAAAACGAACAGTAAGGTTTAACCGACGCTGGTTAACCAAAGGCACACCGCGATCAACACGGTGTGCCTTTTTTTTTGTTAAACAGCACACCCGGCTATTACCGGTTTATCTTTCAGGAGTCATTCATGTTTGTGGTTGAGCTGCTTATCGTCTTGATGGCGATCTGGTTGGGCGCACGTCTTGGCGGCATTGGTATCGGGTTCGCAGGCGGAATGGGCGTGCTGATCCTGACGCTGGGATTTGGCATGGCACCCGGCGCTATTCCGTTCGATGTGATTGAAATCATCATGGCGGTGATCGCCGCGATAGCCGCCATGCAGGTGGCAGGCGGCATGGATTATCTGGTGAGTCTGGCGGAACGCCTGCTGCGCCGCCATCCTCGCCACGTTACGCTGCTGGCCCCACTGGTGACCTACCTGATGACGCTGCTGGCCGGTACCGGACATACCGCGTTCTCAACATTACCGGTGATTGCCGAAGTGGCGAAAGAGCAAGGCGTTCGCCCTTCCCGGCCGCTGTCGATTGCGGTAGTGGCTTCGCAGATCGCGATTACCGCATCACCCATTTCAGCCGCAGTGGTTTTCTTCGCCACTTTGCTTGAGCCGCGCGGCGTCAGCTATATCACGCTGCTGGCGATTGCCATCCCCTCAACCATGGTGGGCCTCTTCCTGGCGGCTCTGGTGACTAACTTCTTAGGCCGTGAGCTAAAGGATGATGAGGTTTATCAGGCGCGTCTCGCCAAAGGCGAAGTCACGCTGCGCGGCGCCAGCCTCTACCAGGCAAAACCGGGCGCGAAAAAATCGGTGCTGCTGTTTCTGACGGGCATTGTGGCCGTGGTGCTTTATGCCACCGCGACCAGCGCCAGCGTCGGGCTGATCGTCAATCCACCGCTGCCACGCAATGAAGCGATTGTGGTGTTTATGCTGACCATCGCCACGTTGATCAGCCTGACCTGCAAACTCGACACCAGCGAAATCCTCAGCGCCAGCACCTTTAAGTCCGGCATGAGCGCCTGTATCTGCGTAATGGGCGTCGCCTGGCTGGGCGATACCTTTGTGAAGGCACATCTGGCGGAGATTCAGATGCTGGCGGGCGACACGCTGAAAACCTATCCGTGGATGCTGGCGCTGGTGCTGTTCTTCGCCTCGATGCTGCTCTACTCGCAGGCTGCGACCACCAAAGCGCTGATGCCCGCCGCGCTGCTGCTGGGCGTTACGCCGCTTACTGCCATCGCTTCCTTCGCGGCGGTTTCAGCGCTGTTTGTGCTGCCGACCTACCCGACCCTGCTGGCCGCCGTCGAGATGGATGACACGGGTTCGACCCGTATTGGCAAATATGTGTTTAACCATGCCTTTATCATTCCCGGCGTGATCGCCATTGCGCTGTCGGTGCTCTCTGGCTTCGTTTTTGGCGGATTGCTGCTATAAGCGCACTCCTCGTGTTACGGATGGAGCGTGCTATCATCGGCGCTCTTTAAAACAGGAGTCACAGGATGAATGCTGTCGTTATCCTCTGCACCACACCCGATCAGGTCACGGCGGAGCACCTTGCTGGCTTAGCGCTGGAAGCCAGGCTGGCGGCCTGTGTCACACTGCTGCCGGGCGCCACCTCCTGGTATCTCTGGCAGGGAAAAATGGAGCAGAGCAGCGAAGTCCAGATGCTGCTGAAATGCGACAGCGATCATCAGCAGGCGCTGTGTGATCTGCTCAAAGACGCTCACCCTTACGATGTGCCCGAACTGCTGGCGCTGCCGGTTCAATATGGAGACAGTGAATACTTGTCATGGCTGCACGCATCTCTCGCTTAATTACGCTTCTGCTGACGCTGTTTATCGGCCTGCAGGCGCACGCTTCACTCTTTTCAAATCCGACGACCAGTCGCTTTGTGCCGGTTGATCAGGCCTTTACTTTTGACTTCGACCAGCAGGGCGCGCAGCTCAACCTGCACTGGAAAGTGAAATCGGGTTATTACCTCTATCGCCAGCAGATCCACATCACACCGCAGAACGCGACCATCGCGCCGTTAACGCTGCCGGCTGGTCAGCCGCATGAAGATGAATTCTTCGGCAAAAGTGAAATCTATCCGCAGGATCTGACGCTGCCGGTGACGCTGCAACAGGCGGCCAGCGGCGCCACGCTCAGTGTGACTTATCAGGGCTGTGCCGCCGCCGGATTCTGTTATCCGCCAGAGACGCGCAGCGTTCCGGTAAGTGCGGTAACCGCCAGCAGCGCACCGCCGCCGGTCAGCGCTCAGCCCGCGCCCGCCAGCCCGCTGCCTTTCTCGCCGCTCTGGGCGCTACTGATTGGTATCGGTGTCGCGTTTACGCCCTGCGTACTGCCGATGTATCCGCTGATCTCCGGCATTATCCTTGGCGGTCAGCGCCACTATTCGCTGGGCCGGCTGTTCGCGCTGGCGATGGTCTATGTGCAGGGGATGGCGCTGACCTACACGCTGCTGGGAGTCGTCGTCGCGGCAGCGGGCCTGCGCTTCCAGGCCGCGTTGCAGCATCCTTATGTGCTGTTCACGCTCTCACTGCTGTTTATCGTGCTGGCGCTGTCGATGTTCGGCCTGTTTACGCTGCAACTGCCCGCCAGCCTGCAAACCCGCCTGACTCTGTGGAGTAATCGTCAGCAGGGTGGCTCGCTGCCCGGCGTCTTCCTGATGGGCGCGCTGGCGGGTTTGATCTGCTCGCCCTGCACCACCGCCCCGCTCAGCGCTATTCTGCTTTACATCGCGCAGAGCGGAAATCTGTGGGCCGGTGCCGGGACGCTGTGGCTCTATGCGGTCGGAATGGGATTACCGCTGATCGCCGTGACCCTGTTTGGTAACCGGTTGCTGCCGAAAAGCGGCCCGTGGATGCAAACCGTTAAAGAGGGCTTTGGTTTTGTCATCCTGGCGCTGCCGGTCTTCCTGCTGGAGCGGGTGCTGGGCGATGCGTGGGGATTGCGGCTCTGGAGCCTGCTCGGCCTGGCGTTCTTTGGCTGGGCGTTCAGCGTCAGCCTGCGCGCCAACAGCGGTAAGTGGCGCGTAGTGCAGATTATCATGCTGGCCGCTGCGCTGATCAGCGCACGCCCGTTGCAGGACTGGGCCTTTGGCGGACCGGCGCAGCAGCAGGCTGTGGCACCGCTGCCGTTCCATACTATCCAGACGCCGCAGCAGCTCGATAGCGCGCTGCAGCAGGCCCGTGGCCGCATCACCATGGTCGATCTCTACGCTGACTGGTGCGTCGCCTGCAAAGAGTTTGAAAAATATACCTTTAGTGACAGCGCCGTGCGCGATAGCCTGAGTCAGGTACAGCTGCTACAGGCCAACGTCACCGCCAACAACGCCAGTGATAACGCGCTGTTGCAGCACCTTCAGGTGCTGGGCTTACCGACGATTTTGTTCTTTGATGCGCAGGGCCGCGAAATCGCCGGATCGCGCATCACCGGGTTTCTCAATGCCGCCGAGTTCCGGGCGCATTTGCAGAAACTTACCCCGTAAACAACACTGGAGTCAGGTCATTGCCCGGTGCATTACCGGGCCTGCATACCAGAGGAGAGTCACTTGCAGCGTGAACAGATACTCGAGCATGCATTGAATGTGCTTGAACAGAACGGCCTCGCCGCCACCCTCTCATTGGAAACCCTGGCGGGATCCGAATTAACCCGTGACCAGCTTCAGCAGTTCTGGCCCGATCGTGACGCCCTGCTCTACGATGCACTGCGCTATCACGGGCAGCAGATTGATACCTGGCGACGCCAGATCCTGCTGGATGAATCGCTGTCGCCCGACCAGAAGCTCATGGCACGCTATGAGGTCCTGAGTGAGCAGGTCAGCAAAGGACGCTTTCCAGGCTGCCTGTTTATTGCCGCCTGCAGCTTCTACCCGCAGCCCGATCAGCCCATCCATCAACTGGCCGAACAGCAGAAACGCGGCTCATGGCAGTTCACCCACGACATTCTGGTGGAGCAGGCGCTGGACAACCCCAGCATGGTGGCCGATCAAATGGAGCTGATTCTTGAAGGCTGCCTCAGCAAGCTGCTGGTGAAGCGCAATGTGCAGGATGTCGCCACCGCACAGCGGCTGGCGGAGGATGTTTACAGCATCGCGCTGTGCCGTAAAAATGGCGCGCTGGCCTGAAGTTTTACCCGCTTTGACTGAAAATCAGGCAATCAGTCACGTTTCCAGGGGTTTTTTGGTGAAAGCCGTTGACGACCCGCGGCCTTTACGGTTTAATGCGCCCCGTTGCCCGAATAGCTCAGTCGGTAGAGCAGGGGATTGAAAATCCCCGTGTCCCTGGTTCGATTCCGGGTTCGGGCACCATATTTAAAGAACCCGCCTCTGGCGGGTTTTTGCTTTTGTGGAGCGAACCCGTTATCGAAGGTTCGATACACTCGCCACATCCTGTGGCTCACCCTCCGGGTCGCGCGAAGCCGCGCGATGCAAAAATGCTCCCGGCATTTTTGTCCGGGTTCGGGCACCATATTTAAAGAACCCGCCTCTGGCGGGTTTTTGCTTTTGTGGAGCGAACCCGTTATCGAAGGTTCGATACACTCGCCACATCCTGTGGCTCGCCCTCTGCTTCAGCACGCCACCCACACCGCACCGGCATCCGCCGATTTCACGCACTGCGCGACCCAGCGCACGCCCATTAATCCGGCATGCACGTCGGGATACCAGAAATCCTGCAGGAAATCGGTGTCACGGCGATCGGTGGCATCCATCGCCAGTGCGAAGCGACGATAAAGATTGGACCAGGCTTCAAATAACCCCTCGGTATGCCCTCCGCCAATGCGGTCCTCTTCCAGCGCGCGCGGATTAAGATAGCCCATGCCGCGCTCCAGAATGCGCACTGGCTCGCCCTGCACTTCATAGCGCAACTGGTTCGGCTGCTCATCCCACCACTCCAGACTGGCTTTCGATCCGACGACCCGAATCTTCTGCCCGTGCATCGATCCGGCATTCACCGCCGACGCCCATAACGTGCCGACCGCGCCGTTGTCATACTCCATCATCACAAAGGCGTTATCCTCCAGCGGCGCACGCGACGCGACAAAGCTCTGACGCGAACAGAGCAGACGTGTCACTTTCAGCTGTGGCAACATCGTTTCTGCGATAAATAACGGATGCGTCGCCAGGTCGCCTAACACGTAACTCGGGCCGACAAAGCGCGGATCGACCCGCCAGCGGGTGCTTTCACTCTGCAACTCCACCGCCTCATTATGGAAGCCGTGAGCAAACTGCATGTTAACGATGCGGATCTCACCCAGAGCCCCTTCGGCGATCATTTCCCTGGCCTGATGAACCAGCTGATGCCCGGCGTAACCGTAGGTGACGCCAACAACCTTCTGCTTCTCCCGGCTCAGCTGCTCCAGCTCATCCGCCTCTTCGACCGTAAAACAGAGGGGCTTCTCGCACACCACATGCAGCCCGGCGTTAAGCGCCGCGCGGCAAATGGCGAAATGAGTATTATTAGGCGTGGCGACAGACACCGCCTCAATGCCATCTTCACGCGCGGCTTCCCCGGCGAACAGGCTGGCATAATCGGGATAACAGCGGTCCGGTGCCACACCCAGCGCCTGACCAAACTCACGCCCGCGTGCGGCATCAATATCAAATGCCCCCGCCAGCAGCACAAAGTTTCCGTCACGCTGTGCCGCAGAGCGATGGATATAGCCAATCTGGCTGGTGCCGCCGCCGCCGATCATGCCCCAGCGCAGCGAGCGATTAGCCGCTTTTTTACCGTTAATCATGCTGTTGTCCTCAAAATCCTGTTGATCGGAGATAGTCCAGGCTGGCTTTAACATCCCGCAGACTGGTGTCGGCATGGCGCGGATCACGCTCCTGTTCGATGGTGATCCAGCCCTGATAGTTACGCTCAGTCAGCAGTGCGCGCACCGCCGGATAGTCAATTGCGCCCTGCCCCAGCGGACACATCACCCCCTGCGCGCAGGCAGTGAAAAAGTCGAGTCCGCGAGAGAGGGCGTCTCGCCAGACCCGCTGGTTAACGTCTTTGAAGTGGAGGTAATCGATGCGGGTCCAGTACTGTTGCAGTGAAGCGACCGGATCCATCCCGGCGTAATAGAGATGGCCGGTATCCAGACATAAACCAGCCACCTGATGCGGAATATCACTGACCAGCCGCGCAAGCTCATCGGCAAACTCAATGCAGCCGCCCGCATGCGGATGGATCACCGGTCGCACGCCATACTCCTGCCAGGCAATCTCACTGAGAATGGTGATGTGTCGCATCATGCGCTGCCAGTCGTCAGCGGAGAGCCGTGGCGCTTTTTCTGACTGACCGGCATATTTCGCCCGCTCCGGATTCCCGAAGTCGATGATCACCAGATAAGGCGCGCTGGCGCCGGGCGTTTTGACGGCGGCTGGTACGCTGGCCAGCGTACGACACAGATTGTGGGTCAGCGTCACCAGCAGAGGGAAATGCGCTTCACTGACCAAATCATCAAAAATCGTACCCGCCACCAGCGAAAGCTGATGCGCATTAAGCTGCCGGGTCAGTTCGGCTGCATCCGCTGGCAGATAGCCCCAGGGGCCAAGTTCAATACTGGGATAACCAGCCAGAGCGGCTTCAGTCAGGACTTTCTGCCATGGCGGCAGCCAGGGATTAGCGGGATCGTCCACGCCCCAGCTACAGGGCGCATTAGCAATGTGAAAGGTCATGATATCTGCCTGTGCAGTGAGAACTACTGGCAGTATCAAATGAAAATTTCATCTCAGACAACAATGAAAGTTTCATTTTTTGATAGAGATCGCGTTTAAATATTTCTTTATATGATAGGTTTCTATCAAATATCCACTAACCTGCTCTTTCTACAGGTTTTCACGCGTCACGATTTCAAAGGGTACGGTCACCTGCGCAAAATGGTCGCGCTGTTCCATCCGGCTGTTGAGGCAGGTGGCGATCACCGCCGCAGCCATGGCATCAATACGATGGCGCAACATCAGCGTAATGGTGCCATCAATCAGCGCCAGCTCATCGCCGGGCAGCGGACCGTGGCACAGCAGATCGATCTGTCTGCGCCCGCTGTCACGCAGCGCCTGCACCACGCCCTCTATGCCGCCGCAGGGCGCATAAATCATCACCAGATCATCATAGGTGTCCAGCAACTGCCGGGTCGCCTGATAGCCCCCTTCACCCGACTCATGCGTTTTTAACGGTTCCAGTACCCGCTGGCTGATGCCTGACTCGCGCAGGTAAGAGCGGAAACTGATCTCGCTGCTCTCCTGGCAGGTAAAGCGGTGATCGCCCAGCAGCACCCCAACGCATCCCGGCTGACGCAGCAGATGCTGTGCCATCCAGGCCGCCGTACGTCCCGCTTTCTGATTATCAATGCCGACAAACCCCGCATGCTCACAGGGCGAGAAATCAGAAAACAGCGCGTAAACCCGCACGCCCAGTCGTGACACATCCTGAATCGCGTGACGAATCAGCGGATGATCCAGCGCCACCAGCGCAATCACATCACTGCGCTGTGCCAGCAGACGCAGCGAGTGCGCCACCGCCTCCACTTCATGAATATCATGCCAGCAGAATTCAGGTTCGCTGCCCTGTGGCTGCTGCGCCTTCAGCTGCTGTTTCAGCACCTCGCCTAGCTGCTGATAAAACGAATAACGGGCAGGCAGCAGGATAAAGCTCACGCGAACTGTTGCCGCAGCGAGCGGCGATGTTGTCCGGATGTGTGCCTGCGTCAGGTGATAGCCCAGCTCGCGGGCCGCAGCCAGCACTTTCTGCTCGGTCACGCTGCGCACCGGCGCGCGTCCATTCAGCACCCGATCCACGGTGGCCACGCCCACGCCCGCCGCCTGCGCAATAGCGGTCATCGTCACTTTTGACATCATCCTTCTCCCTGCTTCTGCTTTCTGTAGCGCTGGCTGACGGCTACGCCTATATATTCTGTTGTCTGAAACATCAACACTCTATCGCGGCACAGCCATTTCCTCTCATTTATTTGATAGAAAGTCAGCGTTAATCTTGATCGTCCTCGCAAAATGAAACATTCATTTCTTTCTGCGTTCTCTTTAAAACGCCCATTTGCTAAAACGGATAAAAATCCTGCGCCGATCGGGTTGATGGGATCACATCATTAAAAGGTTAGAGCGACGACGGCGGGCTTTCTATAGTGGAGCCCTGAGCAGCACCTGCCTGCACGTATAAAAGGAAAAGTTATGTTCCCTTCAACGCTTCCGGTTCCACGCCTGACCGCTGCCAGCCAGGTACCACAGTTGCGCTGGGGCATTATCGGGCCGGGCTGGATCGCCGACCATTTTGCCCATGCACTGCGCAAGCATACCCACCAGCAGATCACGGCGGTGGCGGCGCGTGACCCGGCAAAAGCGCAGGCCTTTGCTGACAAATGGTCAATCAGCCATGCCACGGGCAGTATCGACGTGCTGCTGGCGCGGGAGGATGTTGATGCAGTCTATATCGCCACGCCCCACAACCACCATTTTCCCGATGGTCTGCGCGCGATTGCCGCCGGAAAGCATCTGCTGATTGAAAAGCCGCTGGCGCTGAATGCTCAGCAGGCGACACAGCTTAAACTGGCCGCCGCTGCCGCGAACCTGCTCTGTATGGAGGCGATGTGGTGCAACTTCACACCGAAATATGACGTTATCCGTCAGCTGCTTGAGGATGGCGTGCTCGGCGACGTTCATACCCTGATTGCCGATCATGGCGAGTTTTTCACACCAGACCATCGCATCTTCAACGCCGATCTGGCGGGCGGCCCGATGCTGGATCTGGGCAGCTATCTGGTGGCGCTTAGCGTGTTTGTTGGCGGCGGTGCGCCTGACACGATCGTCGCCCGGAGCCAGTCCGTCCCGGATGGGCGTGTAAACGGTCAGACGTCGATGCTGTTTACCCATCAGCACGGCATGCATTCGGTGCTGAATACCACCCTGTTCAGCAACACGCCAGGCGGCGCGGTGATCGCCGGACGCGAGGCCACGCTGGAACTGGCGGGACAGTTCTATGCGCCCGGTAACTTCACCCTGACCTCCAGCGATCGGCGTCATCGCCTGCAGTGGCAGGAGCCTGCCAGCCGCTATGAACAGCTCTGTCATGAAATTAACCATTTCGCCTGGTGTATCGGTCAGAACCGGATCGATTCACCCATCCATTCGCTTGACCAGGCGATTACCACCCTGGCCGCGATGGACAACGTCAGGCAGCAGATTGGCGTGACCTTCAATGAAGAACAGCAACCTTAATGTGCCCGGAGCAGAAAGATGAAAATCGCTTTTGATGTGGATGTGATTAAAGATTTAGGCATCACCCGTATGGTTCATCAGGTGGCCGACTGGGGATACAAATATATCGAACAGTCGCCGCATCCGCAGATCAACCCGTTTTATAAGCATCCTAAAGCCAGCCGTGAAATCATCACCGAGTATAAGAATGCGTTAAACGCCACCGGGCTGGAGATCTCCTCGTTTATCGTGGTCTATCGCTGGTCCGGCCCGGATGAGCTGCGTCGTCAGGCGGCGGTGAAGAACTGGAAGCGGATGATCGAGATCGCGGTTGAGATGGGTGTGCAGGTGATCAACACCGAACTCTCCGGCACGCCTAACGAGCCGGAAATCTGTGAAGAGATGTTCTATCGCTCCATGGAAGAGCTGCTGCCGATCATCGAACGTGAAGGCATCCGCGTCGAAATCCAGGCCCATCCGTGGGATTTCTGCGAAGAGAACAACGAAACTGTGGATATCGTGAAGTCGTTCCGCAGCGATAATGTGAAGTATATCTACAGCGCGCCACACACTTTCTTTTATGACAAAGGCAAAGGTGATGTGAAACCGATGCTGGAGTATGCCGGTGACGATCTGTCACACATGCTGATCGCCGACACCATGAACCATACAAAACACTGTCGCTACATCGTTAACCCGCCAGGGGTGGATGCCACCATTCACCAGCATGTCGGCGTGGGCGAAGGCGAAGTGGACTTCGACACCCTGTTTAAAACGCTGCGCGACACCGGCTTTGCCACCCGCAGTTATAAAGTCGGCGGTGAACCGATCATCGCGGCGTCTCTGTTTGGCTACCCGGAAAAGATGAAGGTTCAGGCGGTAGAAACCCGCGAACTGATTGAGCGTGAACTGCTGTAACCCTGCCTGCCGTGCAGTCGCTGCTGACTGCACGGCCACCTCCGCTCAGGATAACGAACCACCTGCCTGACACACTTTTATTCACTTTTCTCCAGTGCCGCTGCCCGCCTGACATCAGCCCCCTGCAGCACGGCCTTGTGCAGCCAGCAGAGTTAAACCCCCTTCGCAGCACCTGCTACACTCCAGACCAATACCACACCATAAGGCGAACTTTCATTATGTCGGAAAATGCATATCAGCCCGCAAAAGTCTGGACCTGGGACCCTGAAGCCAAAGGTAACGGCGCTAAAACTAATCGTCCGTTCGCTGGTCCCACCCATGAAAAAGCGTTGCCGGTCGGCAAGCATCCTTTACAGCTCTATTCGCTTGGCACGCCTAACGGCCAGAAAGTGACCATCCTGCTGGAAGAGCTGCTGGCGCTTAACGTCAACGATGCGGAATATGATGCCTGGCTGATCCGTATCGGCGAAGGCGATCAGTTCTCCAGCGGTTTTGTCGACGTAAACCCGAACTCGAAAATCCCGGCGCTGAGCGACCACTCGGCAACGCCGCCGATTCGGGTATTTGAATCGGGCAATATCCTGCTCTACCTGGCAGAAAAGTATGGCTACTTCCTGCCGAAAGATATCGCTGGCCGCACCGAAACCCTGAACTGGCTCTTCTGGTTGCAGGGCTCAGCGCCTTACCTGGGCGGTGGTTTCGGTCATTTCTATCACTACGCGCCAGAAAAAATTGAGTACGCCATTAACCGCTTCACGCTGGAAGCGAAGCGTCAGCTCGACGTGCTGGATCGTCAGCTGGCAGATAACCGCTATCTGGCCGGTGATGACTACACCATCGCTGATATCGCCACCTGGCCGTGGTACGGCAACATGGTGCTGAATGATCAGTATGGCGGTGCCGAATTCCTGGATGTGCAGTCCTATAAAAATGTAGTGCGCTGGGCGAAAGAGATCGCGCTGCGTCCTGCTGTGATTCGTGGCCGCAAGGTCAACCGTGTCATGGGCGACCCGGCCGATCAGCTGCACGAGCGTCATGATGCCGCTGACTTCGATACCAAAACCCAGGATAAAAAAGCTTAAGGAGAGACCTGTGAGTGCATATGTTGTATTTATTCGTGATAACACCCTGAACCAGGACGAAATGGCGATCTATGCCGAGAAAGCGGGCGAGGCTCGCGGCGATCATCAGATCAATCCTCTCGCCTTTTATGGCGAACTGGAAACGCTGGAAGGACAGGAAGCGGAAGGCGTGGTGATTCTGGAATTCGCGAGCCGCGAAGCCGCACATGCCTGGTATGACAGCCCGGAATATCAGGCTGCCAAAGCGCACCGTCTGAAAGGCGCGAACTATCGCGTGGTGCTGGTAGAAGGTGTGGCTAAGTAAAGATACAGGCGGCAGCGATGCCGCCTTTTCTTATTGCAGTGTGATACGCGCCACGCCATCCAGCCCCTGACTGCTGTGATCGTCATTGAAGCCCTGTTTCAGGGTGACGAACAGGGTCTGCCCGTCCGGTGAGACCAGCAGACTGTTGGGGTGGCTATCAAATGACCAGCTGTTTTTCACCTCATAGGTGGTGCCATCCAGCTGCAGCACCTTCTTCGATTCGCGCTGGCTGATATAAATCTCATTGCGCTTGCCATTAAACTTAATCCCCAGTGAGTCGCCCGGATTCAGACGCTTAATGACCTTGCCGCTGCGCTCATCAAACACCAGCGTATTTTTCGCTTTTGAATTATCCGTAACAAACAGACGACCGGTTGCCGGATCCTCGGCCATATTCAGGAACAGATACTCCTGCCCGTCACCCGCCGTCAGGCGCTGCTCGATTTTGTTATTGCGCGGATTGATCACCAGGATTTCCCCGCTGCCGTTCGCCGCATAAATCCGGTCGCTGACCGGCGAGAAGATGATGCCTGTGACCCACTTCCCGGCATTTTTTATCCGGGTTTTCAGCGTCAGGGTTTTGGCATCAACCACCCAGATCACGCCCGGATCGCCCACGCCGCCGACATAGAGCAGCCCGTCATGCAGAAAGATTTCACGCGTGCCATAGGGCATGCCTTTCTCGTTTTTCTCGTCAAACATCAGGCGCTTCAGCACCTTACCGTTATCAGGATCGATTTTAGAGATACCGCCATCCAGCGTGTTGGTGGCGTAGAGTGCGCTGCCGTCAGGCGCACTGATCAGACCAAAGTTTTTCAGGTCGAAGTGTCCCGCGCCGGTGCTCTGCAGCGTGGAAGCATCAAGACGGTAGATCATGCCGCCGCTGATATCTTTAAATCCCTGCGCGCTGGCGACATAGAGGGCATTTTTTGCTGGCAGATAGGCCATCTCGTACAAACCTTCACCCAGCTCGCGCTGAATCAGGTTATCCGGGCTGGAGGGCTGCATCACCACCGGCGCACTGGCATCCACTTTTTTCGCCGGCATCTGGCACGCCGTCAGGCTGAAGGTGGTCACCATCGCCAGTGTAAGTGCCGCTGTACGCGGACTGAACAACGCTTTCATACTTAACTCCCCTATCTGCCTGCTGCTCCCGGCTGGCCACAACGCAGAGGACAGGCAGGAAATAAAAAGAATAAGAATCATACGCAGCCGCTAAAACGCTGTAAACGCAGCGGCATGATGACGCAACCGAATCAGCTTAATGCGGTATGTTTATTGTCCGCAGGCGTCTTGCCGCGCCAGAAACTGCCTTTAAAAGACTGGCTAATCAACCGATTGCAGATTGCTCTGCAGAAACGCCACAAATGCGGTAATACGCGCCGGAAGCTGACGCTGCGCCTGCCAGACCGCAAAAATATCGCCATCCGGTGCCTGCCAGTCGGGTAACACCGGCAGCAGTTCGCCCGTCGCCAGACTGTGCTGCGCATCCCACCAGGAACGCAGCAAGATGCCATGCCCATCCATCGCCAGCCGCATCGCCACTTCGCCATCGTTGGTGATCAGACTGCCGCGCACTTTCTGATTGATGCTCTGTTCGCCGCTGGTCAGTCGCCACAGGGTAAAATCGCTGTCGTGCTGGCGCAGTAAAATGCAGTTGTGTTGTGCCAGATCGCGCACTGTCTCCGGCAGACCGTGCCGGGCGGCATAGGCGGGTGAGCAGCAGAGAATGCGCGGATTGGTACGCAGTTTGCGCGCCACCAGCCGTGAGTCGGGCGGTTCCCCGACGCGGATATCAATATCCATGTGGGCATCAAGAAAATTAAGTGGCTGGCTGCTGAGCTGCAGCGACAGCGAGAGTTCCGGGTGCAGCGCGGCAAAAGCCGAGACGCAGGGCGCAACATGCCGACGGCCAAAGCCAAATGAGGCGTTGATGTTAAGTGTGCCGCGCAACTGGGCGGTTTCGCCGCTGACCGCCTCTTCCAGCGCCGCCAGCTGATCCAGCAACGGACGCGCACCCGCCAGATATCGGCGCCCTTCCGGCGTCAGCTCCAGTCGTCGCGTGGTGCGGCGCAGGAGTTGCACACCAAGCCGCTGTTCCAGCTGGCTCAGACGTTTGCTGACCGCCGCCAGCGACAGTCCCAGTTCGCGCGCCGCCGCAGTCAGGCTATCCAGCGCAGCCAGGCGAACAAAGAAGGCTAAATCATCGGTGGAGGTGCGGGATTCTCTACTTTTATTCAACACTGGATTGCCTTTCAGGCTCATTATTTCCCCGTAAGCGACAGTTATACTGCGTACACAATTCGAACATCAACCGGAAAGGTACCCTGTGACTGACAAAATTCACTCTGTTGCCGTGATCCCTGGCGACGGCATCGGCAAAGAAGTGATGCCGGAAGGCGTCCGTGTAATGAATGCGGCCGCAGAGAAATTTAACATTCCGCTGCGCTGGGAGTGGTTCGATTACGCCAGTGCCGACTACTGGCAGCAGCATGGCAAAATGTTGCCTGACGACTGGTTTCCACAGCTGAAAACCTTTGATGCAATCTATTTTGGCGCGGTCGGCTGGCCCGATGTGGTGCCCGACCACGTTTCACTGTGGGGCTCGCTGCTGCAGTTCCGCCGGGAGTTCGATCAATATGTGAATCTGCGTCCGGTGCGACTGATGCCAGGCGTCAAAGCGCCGCTGGCGAATCGTCAGCCCGGCGATATCGACTTCTATGTGGTACGCGAAAACACTGAGGGTGAATACTCCAGCGTCGGCGGCACCATGTTCCCCGGCACCGAACGTGAAGTGGTGATTCAGGAGACGGTGATGACGCGCACCGGCGTCGATCGCATCCTGAAGTTTGCCTATCAGCTGGCGCAGAGTCGGCCGAAGAAACACCTGACCTCCGCCACCAAATCGAACGGTATTGCCATCACCATGCCCTACTGGGATAGCCGTGTTGAAGCCATGGTCGGTCAGTTCCCCGAGGTTCGCGTCGATAAGTATCACATCGATATTCTCACCGCTAACTTCGTGCTGCATCCGGACTGGTTTGATGTGGTGGTCGCCAGCAATCTGTTTGGCGATATCCTCTCCGATCTCGGCCCGGCCTGTACCGGCACCATCGGCATCGCCCCTTCGGCCAATATCAACCCGGAAGGCCTGTTCCCCAGCCTGTTTGAGCCGGTTCACGGTTCTGCGCCCGATATCGCCGGTAAAGGCGTCGCCAATCCCATCGGACAGATCTGGTGTGGCGCGATGATGCTGGAGCACCTCGGCTACAAAGCGGCAGGTGATGCGGTGTTAGACGCGATTGAACGCACGCTGGCAGCGGGTGAGCACCTGACGCGCGATCTCGGCGGCAGCGCCAGCACCGAACAGCTCGGTATGGCCATCGCCGCCGCGCTGTGATTTAGTCCGGCAACTGCACCACACACTCGGGGTGCCAGCCTGGCGGTAACGGTTCCGGCCGTACTATCGCCAGGCTGTGCAGTAGCAGGTTCTCCACCCCGCGTGCAAACAGGCCCGGCAGCCCGCCGGGATAGCGCTCTACGCCAAAAGCTTCGCCGGTTTTCGGGTCAAGTTTGTAGGCGTTATCCAGCCCCATGCCGGTCGGGGAGTCCGGGTTACAGGGCGGCCGTACGTCATAGTGTCCCTGTGCAACCGGTGCCACGGTCTGCCGCATCTGCAGCTGGCTGATGACCACATCGCGTATCCAGCCCGGTTCTGCCGCATGCAGGTTAATCGCCCCTTCCGCCACGCCCGTAACGTTACTGAACTGCACCTGCTCTACGATGCCGGGCGTAATGGCGGGATCGCGCCTGCGCACCGAAATATGCAGCGGATCGGCTTTTCCCCAGTGACAGGGCGGCGCATGGTGACAGGCAAAAGTCAGATTACTGAACAGCAGACGCCGCATCGCGCCACCGTCACGCGACAGAATGCCGATGCCACGGTTGGAATCAAAAATGGTGCAGCCGGTCACCGTGACATCTTCCACATCATCCCAGGTTTCAGTGCCGATTTTAAAGGCGCAGCTGTAGCTACGCAGCAGGCAGTTGGTGATCATAATCTGCCGCGCCGGACGCCGCAGCGCGGCCGGTTTATGGGTGGTTTTGATGCAGATGGCATCATCGGCGGCACTGAGATAGCTATTGCTGACAAACACCGCTTCGCAACTGTCGATATCGAGCGCATCGGTATTCGGCATGGTCATGGCATTGTCGATGGTGAGGTGGTCGATATGCACATGGCGACAGCTCACCAGATGCACCGTCCACATCGGCGCCTGCACGATGGTAAAGGCGGTCAGCGTTACCTGCTCGCAATCTTCAAACACAATGATCCGCGGGCGGTCCGCACGCGGCAGGCGATAGCCCTGCTCGTCACGCTCAGCGGCAAACCAGGCTTCACCGTCACCGTCTATACGGCCGGTGCCGCTGATGGTGATATTGCGCTGGCCCAGCGCATAGAGCAGCACATTGTGGGACTTCTCAGCACAGCTCAGCGCCTGTACCGCCTGGTAATCAGCCAGCCGCTGACTGGCGATCAGCACCGCGCCCGCTTCAAGATGGAGTTCAAAATCAGAGGGCAGATTCAGGCAGCCGCTGCGATAACGCCCGGCAGGCAGGGTCAGACGGCCACCGCCCGCCGCCGCAATCTGATCCATAGCGCGTTGCAGCACGGCCGTGTCCGGGGTTTCGCCATCGGCGACAGGGTGAAAATCAGCAAGGGAAAGGTGCATCATGCGTCTCCCGCAGGATTGAGGAGGAGGAATTGCAGCACGATACGGCGCGGCAAACCTTTGTCTGGCCGCCAGTGCGCCGTTTCGTGCGGGCTATCACAGATTACTTCACGGCCCCTTCGGTGACGCCGCTGATGAACTTGCGCTGGAAAATCAGGAACACCACGATCAGCGGCATAATCACAATCATCGCGCCCGCCATCAGCACCGGAATGTCGATGGTGTTTTTGTTCTGGAAAAACATCATGCCAATTGGCAGTGTGCGTAACTCATCCTTGTTGACCAGAATCAGCGGGATCAGGAACTCATTCCAGGTCCAGATAAACAGCAGCAGCCCCAGCGTTGAGAGGGTCGGCCAGATAGCGGGCACCAGAATGCCCCACAGAATTTTGACCCGCGATGCCCCATCCATTACCGCCGCTTCCACCAGTTCTTTCGGCACCTGCTGGAAAGCACTGGCGATCATCAGCGTGGTAAAGGGCAGCGACAGGGCAATTTGCGGCAGGATCAGCGCCAGATAGGTGTTGGTCAGCCCCATCCAGCGCAGCTCGTGATAGAGCGGAATGATAAAGGCTTCACTCGGCAATACCATCCCCAGCGCCAGCATCGCTCCGATGACTTTTTTACCAGGGATTTTCAGCCACGCGAAACCGAACCCGGCCAGAATGCCCAGCAGCACGCTGAACAGCACCACCGGAATCACCACCAGCACCGAGTTGAGGAAGTAGACGTTGAAGTGGCCCTGTTGCCACGCGGTCAGGTAGTTTTTGAAATTCAGCGAGGCGGGCAGCGTGAAGACCCCCTGAAACAGCTCCATCTGGGTTTTGAACGACGTCATCAGCGCCATCAGGAACGGCAGAATCGTCATCAGCGCCACGATCCAGATCAGCGCGCGTGAAATCACCGGCGTGCTTCGCATCAGTAACGCTCCTTTAAGGCCAGATGGATCAGATAGTTAATCCCTAAAACAATGACCATGCTGAACACCGCCACCGACGAGGCGTAGCCAAAGTAGTGCAGATCAAAGCCCTGCTTATACATAAAGATGTTGGTCACCATGGTGGAGGTGCCCGGGCCGCCCTGCGTCATCACATAGACCAGGTCAAAGGCTTTCAGGCTGGCGATCACCGTCAGCAGCAGGGCAATCCGCAGCTCGGGTCGCAGGCCTGGCAGCGTAATGCGCATAAACTTCTGGCGACGCGACGAGCCATCGAGATCGGCCGCTTCCAGCAGTGAGGGATCCATGCGCTGCAGGCCCGCCATAAACAGCACCAGACAGAAACCGAAGAAGTACCAGGTGGCGACCAGACCCACGGCGGGCAGCGCCCAGGTAAAATCACCCAGCCAGGAGAGCGCCAGCTGGGGCAACCCGATTGCGCGTAATATCTGGTCGATCGGACCAAACGCCGGGTTATAGAGCCAGCGCCACACCACGCCCAGCACCGCCATCGGCATGATGTAGGGCAGGAAAAAGAGAATGCGCAGCACGCTGCGTTCGCTGTTGTTGCGCGTGTCATACAGAAAGCTGCAGAGCAGCAGGCCGACGCCAATCGGCAACAGGGTATAGAACAGCATCAGGATGGCGTTATTGCCCAGTGCAATCCAGAACACCGGATCGCTGAACATCCGCAGATAGTTGCTGACGCCGCTAAACACCGGCAGCGAGGTGCCGTCCCATTCGGTAAAACTGATGCCCAGCGAGGCCAGTAGCGGGAACAGCAGAAACACCGCATAGACCAGCACCGCAGGCAGAACATAGAGAAAATTACGCCAGCCACTTAAATTCAACATAACTCTACTCGTGGTTCAGAACGAGGCTCAGGCCCGGCTGTTCGCCGGGCCTCCGGCTTAATGCTTCAGTGTTTTCAGGTAACGCTGATAGTTGTTATCAAAATTAACTACCATCTGATCGGGTGTCTGACGGCCTGCCAGCAGCAGTTGAACGTTCTGATTCAGCTCGGCGTTCATGGTGGGTGTCGCCCAGTCCACGTAGTGACCTAAACCGTCGTAATCATTGAGCGTCAGCCAGACCTGATACGCCTCGGCCAGCAGCGGATTGTCCGCTGGCATTTTCGCCGCTTTGTTGGTGCTGGCAGGCAGGAAGCCCACCTTCAGCCAGCGGTTCGCCATGGCATCAGAGACCATATAGTTGATGAACTTCGCCGCACCTTCCTGCTGGTCTTTGCCTTTGGCAGTGCTGGTGATGGAGAACGCCAGATCGGTACCGCCCACCATCAGCGGTTGCTTCACGCCTTCACCGGCAGGCATCGCGGCAAAGTGAATATCTTTGTTGTCTTTAAACTGGCCGAGATACCAGGTGCCGCTGACCAGGAACGCAGCCTGGCCGTTCTGGAACAGCGTCGCCGCATCGTCGTGACCGATGCCCTGGAAGCCAGGGAAGAAGTACCCTTTGTCGGTCCAGCTCTTCATCATAGAGGCGGCATTGACCAGCTTGCTGTCTTTGAAGGTGCCGCCCACATCGTAAATCAGATTATCCAGCGTCTTGCGGTCGTGGCTCTCAATCTGCGCCTGCCACAGGGTGCTGAGCAGCTGCTGGCCCATGTTGCCATCCAGCAGACCGAGCATCATCGGTGCGGTGCCCTGCTGCTTCAGTTTCGCCATCGCGCTTTCCAGCTCAGCCAGCGTTTTCGGCACGGCAATACCTGCTTTATCCAGCAGCGCTTTGTTGTAATAGAGCCCGACCATCTCGCCCAGGCTGGCGACGCCATAGAGTTTGCCGCTGCCAAACTCGCCGCTGTCTGACCAGCGGTTACGTTTCAGAATCGAGTCCGGGAAGCGTGTGGTCCAGCCGTTGCTGGCGGCGTAGCTGTCGAGTGGCAGCAGCAGCTTATCTTTAACCAGCGAGCCCATATCGCCGCCGCCCTGGTTGACCTGAGCGATCTGCGGGCCATCACCGGCAGTCAGCGCCAGCTTCAGGGGAATACGGGTATCTTCAAAGGAGTGAACCGAGCGGTTAATCACAATGCCGGGATTCTGCTGGGAAAACTCTTTAATCCCTTCATCTACCGCGGCAGTCTGCTCCGGGTAGTTGTAGATATCCCACTCATTCAGGGTAACGGCGGCGTGGGCGGCATGCGAGACGCTGCCCGCCAGCAGGCCCGCTGCCAGCAGCCGACCCACATTGCGAATTCGGAACGAACGAACGGAGGAAACAGACATTATGCTCACCTTCTTCAGACCAGGATCGGCATCCTTTCATCTCACCGCCTGACATCCTGCAGGCTGCAGCCACACACAAACGCACTCACTCATACTTACTTTAATAAAAAAATAAAGTCAAACAGCCTGCGCGGGGAATTGCAACGCTGTGAGCACGCGCAAATAAACAGCGACATGGCGTGAAATTCAGCACACTGCGCTGGCATTTACGCGATTAACCGTGGCGGTGCGTCGCCAGCTACTTTTTCTGCAGCAGGAGATGCCAGTGCAATCATTGCAAAATAACGTCCTGATAAAACATACGAAAATCCTATCACGCTCACACTTTTCCCCTTTCACTGGCCGTGAATCTGCTGCCAGCCGCCACGATCCGGGCGTGTTGGCGATCACAGTTGTGCATCCCGATGCCGGTAAACATTGCCGAAGCGCCCGTGTTAGTGAGATAAGGTAATTATTCTATCTTGAAAACTAAGTCCACTTTCATTAACGTAACTTTTATCTGCGGATCTGTTCAATCCCTGACCGATTCACTCACTCACGAGAATTCACCATGGCGAATCAAGGTGTCATTCGTCCGGCCACCCCGGCGGACTACCCGGCGCTCTACCGCATCTGCCTGGAAACAGCCGATGCAGGTGGCGATGCCCGCGCGCTCTATTCCGATCCTGACTATCCCGGCCAGCGTTTTGCTGTGCCTTATGCGCGTTTCGCGCCTGACTTTGCTTTTGTGCTGGAGCGGGACGGTGAGGTGCAGGGTTATGTGGTCGCCGCGCCCGATACCCGCGCGTTTGAAGCGCAGCTACAGGCCGCATGGTGGCCGCAGCTGCAGGAGAAATATCGTGATCGCAGCGCCAGCGCGCCGCTCGACAGCAAAGTGCTCGACGCAATACGCCATCCTGACCAGGCCGCTGACACGCTGCTGACGCAGTGGCCCGCTCATCTGCATATCAACCTGCTACCCCCGGCACAGAAAGGCGGCTGGGGTCGCCGGATGATTGAGCATGAGCTGGCGGCGCTGCGCGCTGCCGGTGTCACTGGTGTCCATCTTGGCGTCAGCCTGCAGAATGAGCAGGTCTGTGCCTTTTATCAGCGCATGGGGTTCACCCCAATCCTGCGCAGCAATGCCATCTACATGGGCCAGTTACTCTGAGTGAGGTAGCCGATGACCAGCCTGCGCTTGCAGAATGTGAAGAAGTCTTATGAACACGTTAATGTCATTCATGGCATCGATCTGACGATCAACAGCGGCGAATTTGTGGTGTTTGTCGGGCCATCCGGCTGCGGCAAATCGACACTGCTGCGGATGATCGCCGGGCTGGAGGAGATCAGCAGCGGTCAGTTGCTGATTGAGGAGCAGGACATGACGCAGCAGCCCGCCACCGAGCGCGGCATTGCTATGGTGTTTCAGTCTTATGCGCTCTACCCCAACATGACGGTGCGCGGCAACCTGGCCTATCCGCTTGAGGTAATGAAAAAGTCCAAAGCGGAGATCAACGAGGCGATTGCCCGGACGGCCGCCCGCCT
Organism: Pantoea sp. K16; assembly: GCF_048452805.1. Classification (NCBI taxonomy): domain Bacteria; kingdom Pseudomonadati; phylum Pseudomonadota; class Gammaproteobacteria; order Enterobacterales; family Erwiniaceae; genus Pantoea; species Pantoea sp. K16. Next base: position 216,122 of record NZ_JBLWNV010000004.1, read on the forward strand.
GCATCTCACCGAACTGCTCGACCGCCTGCCGCGCGCGCTCTCTGGCGGACAACGGCAGCGCGTGGCGATTGGCCGGGCAATTATCCGTCATCCGCGTATTTTCCTGTTCGATGAGCCGCTCTCTAACCTCGATGCCGAGCTGCGTTTGCAGATGCGGATTGAGATTGCGCGGCTGCACGCCTCGCTCGGCAACACCATGATTTATGTCACCCACGATCAGCTGGAGGCGATGACGCTGGCTGACCGTATCGTCGTGCTGCGTCAGGGCCGCATTGAGCAGGTCGGCGCACCGCTGACGCTCTATCACGACCCGGATAACCTGTTTGTCGCCGGCTTTATCGGCTCGCCAAAAATGAACTTCCTGCGGGCGGAAATCAGCGCCACGGGCAAGGGTGAAGTGCAGCTGCGGGTGCCGGAACTGAAGATTGAGGGGCTGGTGCTGAAAATCGCCGCCGACTGCCGCGAGGGGCAAACCGTGACGCTGGGAATTCGTCCCGAGCATTTCCAGCCTGCCGCGCAGACGCCGGAGGCATTGCGCTTTCACGGCGAGCTGGCCTATGGCGAAATGCTGGGCCACACCAACTATCTCTACCTGGATATCGGGCGTGAAGAGATGCTGGTGGTGGAAGAGCGTGAAGCAACCACGCGCGATCTGGGAACCCAGGTTGAACTGGGCTTTTCTGCCGCACACTGCCTGCTGTTTGATGATCAGGGGATGCGCCTGCGCTAAGGGAAGCGCGGAAACAAAAACGGGCGCCGTGGCGCCCGTTTTTATTCGAGGGATAACTCAGGTGACCGGCTCTTCATCGGCCTGCGCCGCCAGCAGATCAAGCAGCCGGTTGACGGCAAAACCCGCCGCGCCCAGCGCCCACATGCGGTTCGATTCAGTCAGGAACTGCAGCGGCGTCATGTGCGGCGTCAGTTTAAGCCGGTAGGCCTGGAAGCTCTGGGTGATGTGATCGAGCAGAATGCGTGACGCCATGTGCGGCTCCATCGCCAGATAAACCACATCCGGATCGTAAGCCACCGACAGGTTCGCCAGTGAAATTCCCAGCTCGCGTCCTGCCTCTTCCAGCACCGCCAGCACCTCGGGTGTTGGCCGCTGATCCAGCGCCTGCAACGTGAGGCCTTCCACCGGCTCCTGGTCAGCAAGCCGTTGCAGAATGGCGCGCGATGAGGCGACATCTTCCAGCAGACGCAGTGATCCGTCGCCCACCAGCCCGTTGCCAATCTCTCCCGCCTTGCCGTGACGACCGCGGTAGAGCTGACGATTCAGAATGATGCCCGCCCCGATCCCTTTGCCATAGGTGGCGATCACCGCCGACTGCGCGTTGCCGAGCTGACCAAATACCAGCGCCGCCATTGCCATGGCGTTGGCGTCATTCTCGATAAACACCGGCAGCGAGAAACGCTCTTCCAGCAGGCGCGCAATCGGGACGTTGTCCCAGTCGAGCACTTTGGAGCGGATACAGTAGCCGTTTTCGGCATCGACCAGTCCCGACAAGGCCAGGCCAATGGCGCCCACCCGCTTCTCCTCAACGCCGCGCAGGAATTTCGCCAGTGCATCGCCGAGCTGGCGCGGTGTCAGCGTGCCTTTCGGCATCTGCTGTTCGCCCAGCAGATTGCCGCTGAGATCGGTCATGACGATCAGGTTGCGTTCTGCATTGAGCTGAATGCCAATCACGCTGGCGCGATCGGGATTGAGCCCAAGCAGCGTTTTTGGCCGCCCCATCGACACGCGACGCAGCCCCAGCTCCTGCACGATTTCCTGCGCCAGCAGGCGATTAGTCGCCTGCGACACGGTCGACATGCTCAGTCCGCTACGAACTTTCAGGTCTGACTGGCTGATCGGCGCATTTTCAACAATCAACCGCAGAATGCGCGCGGTTACGTTGGGAGCGGTCATAAATTCCTCGGGTTATCCGGCTGAGGATGCTCAGCCAGCTTCAGATCGGTAATCGGGCAGGCGTCAGCTGCTGCGCCAGTATCAGCGCCCCGCTCAGGGCATCGCCCTGCGGCGTCACCAGCCGGGCCTGAATATCGTCATCCAGCCAGCGCTGAATCGGCGTGGCCAGTCCCCCCATCAGCGCCACGGGTCCGCTGCTCAGGGCAGTCAGACGGCGGACCATCAGGCCGATATCGGCTGCGGTCTGATGCAGCAGATCCTGTGCATGACCATCGCCCGCGTCGGCGGCCGCAAAAATCTGTGGCACCACGCGAGCCCAGTCTGCAGGCGTCGCTGAGCGCGTCCAGAGCAGCATGGTTTCCGGGCCGTGGTCGAACTGCGCCATCAGCTGCCGGGTAAGAGCGCTCGGGGTAATAATCGCTTCATGGGCCAGCAGCGCCAGCCGCAGCGCACGACGGCCCAGCTCAGCGCCCGATCCCTGGTCAGACAAGGCAAAGCCCCAGCCGCCAAGCAGCGTAAACTGTTCGCCATCCCACGCGGCTCCCTGACTGCCGGTGCCGATAATAAAGACGGCGCCAGGTGCGCCGCCATGGGCGCCCGCACAGGCGATCTCCACATCGCTGACCACCTGTAACGCCGCGCAGGCAGGTTGCCAGCTGGCGAGCCGCGCCTGTACCGAGGTGACGTTCGCACCGGCTAATCCGGCCACCAGCGCGGTTTGCGTCAGCGCCTCCGGGGCTAATCCCGCCTGTGACAATACCCGTTCGATCAGCTGCCCGACGCAGGTCAGTGCCGCGTCATAGTCTGACCAGACGTTGGCAGGCCCGCCGGTGGCTTCAGCCAGGATGCGACCCTGCAGGTCGGTTAACCGCGCGCGACACTGTGTACCGCCGCCATCAATGCCCAGAAGATAGTGTGGTTGCACGCGCTTCCTTCCCTGATTAAGGGTTATAGCCATAATGAGCGAACGATAGGATAAAAAAACTTAAATCGCAATAACAAATAAATATAGCAAAATCATATCTGAATTTTCTTGTTATTTTACATCGTCATAACAAAAACCCCCTCGCAAAACGCGCAGTGCGTTATTGACATTAGTTTTTCCGTCGTAATAAGTTGGTGGTCAGATTATCAACAGGCGCGCCCGATCACAGGCGGGCTATGCATCATGCGATTTCAGGAGCAGGGGTTTAACATGAAAGTAGGCATTATCGGTCTCGGCTTTCGACTGTCCCACGTGATCAAAGAGTTCAGCAAAGCCGACGACGCCTTCTCGGTAGTGGGTTATTACGATCCGGCACCCGCCGGACTGCCTAATCTGCACAGCTTTGGTATCGCGCCCGGCCAGGCCTTTGCGTCAATCGATGCTCTGCTGGAACATGGCGGAATGGATGTCGTGCTGGTTGGCTCTCCCAACTTTCTGCATCTGGAGCATGTGGGTCAGGCGCTGGCAGCGGGTTACACGGTGTTTACCGAAAAGCCGGTGGTGATCAATGAAGAGCAGACCATGGAGATGGCGAAGCTGGTGCGTCAGTATGGCGAAGCGCGCATTCTGGTCGGCCTGGTACTGCGCTATTCCCCGCTCTATCACGATCTGCTGGCGGCACGCGATGCGGGTCAGTTGGGTGAGATCACCTCGATTGAGGCGACAGAACATATCAAGCCTTATCACGGCGCATTCTTTCAGCGCGACTGGCGCCGTCTGGAGAAATATGCCGGTCCGTACATTCTGGAAAAATGCTGTCACGACATCGATCTCTATCAGGGGCTGTTGCAGGAGCGCCCGATCCGCGTCGCCAGCTTTGGTGGCCGGAAATCCTTTACTCCCGCTCATGCGCCGCAGGGAGCTATCACCGCTGACTCAGAACTTTATCACGTGAAGCCCAGCGGCTGGTCGAGCACCGATGCGGTGTTCGACAGCGATGCCGATATTGTCGACTACCAGACTGCCCTGATTGAGTACGAAGGCGGCGCGACGCTGGCCTTCCACGCCAATCTGAATGTGCCGGATGAGTTCCGCCGTTTCTGTGTCATGGGCACCGACGGCATGGCGGAAGGCGACTTCGTGCGCAACTACTTCCGCGTACACAACGCGCGCAGCGGCGAGAAAGAGGTCGATACCGCCTACAGCGGCAATGCGTATGATGGCCATTACGGCGCAGATGCGTTGATGGCTGAAGAGATCGTTAAACATATTAAACAGGGAACACCGCTGAAAGTTTCAGTAGTGGACGCGCTGGAAGCGGGCCTCACGGCAATTAAAATCGATGAGGCCCGTAAAACCCGCAGCGTAGTGGACATGCGTGAAAGCTGGCTAACATTTGACGCCAACCTGGGAAAAACCGGGGCCTGATGGCCCCAGCCTGCGGGTCGGCCTCCCCCTCTGACCCCAGGATTTTAATGGCAGTATGACTGGTAACTTCCTGTACTGGCCTTCGGGCCAGTGACAATATTGAGGTTGAGCTGGCTCGGGAAACCGTCGCCAGCGACAACTCAGCCGCCCCCTCTCCAGCCCTCTTCTCCGAAGGCGTATTTGATTAAATGGCCCCCTGCTGAAGGCAGCGCTTAATGAAGGTTTTTTTCATTCCGGGCGCAGACCGAGGGGCGCTGGCAGTGAAGGTACTCATACAGCAGCAGCATTCCTACCGGGTTATCCTCCAGATTTTCGAAATCAACGTGAGTTTTTTCCAGAAGATATTTTCTCAGGGCGCTAACCGGGATGTTTTTATGGGAAGCCAGCGCCCGGCACAGCTGCGCCACGATCTCGCACTTTACTGAATACGGCACATCAGGATTATAAATTTCCGGAATGGAGTGAGTCTGATTCATAACGGTACCCTCTATAAGCGCTTAAGCTGACTGAGGAGGCCACAGGCCTGCCGATGAGAGATAAGTTATAGCAAGGAACGCGTTTTCGTGTAAATCAGGAACGTTTTGAAAGGCGTCACGGAGCTTTGCGTTCGTCCGGTTTGCGTTTCAGTCAGAGGCAACTTACATACTCACAGCGAATGGATGGCGCTTTTGCGTCTTTGCGCAAGGCATAGGCTCCCTGAGACTGCACTCAATTTTACAACCGCATCTGCCTCACCAACCTCGGTTGTTCAAACCGGATCCACCTCATTCTCCAGCTTCTGACGACGTCGCAGATGCGGAAACAACTTCATCCACAGCGCCACCACCACCAGCGTACCGATGCCGCCAATCGCCGCCGCCGGTGCCGCACCCATCCAGGCCGCCAGCAACCCCGACTCAAACTCGCCCAGCTGATTCGACGTATTAATGAAAATCGCGTTAACCGCATTCACCCGACCGCGCATGGTATCCGGCGTATCCAGCTGCACCAGCGCACCCCGGATCACCATACTCACCATATCAAAGCCACCCAATGCACAGAGCGCCACCAGCGACAGCCATAACTGCGTGGAAAGCGCGAACACCAGCGTCGCAACGCCAAAGCCCGCCACCGAGCCAAACATAATCATCCCGACATGCTTCTCCAGCTTGTGACGGCTCAGCCAGATGCCCACCAGCAATGCTCCCACCGACGGTGCGCCGCGCAACATCCCCAACCCCCAGGGCCCGGTATGCAGAATATCTTTGGCAAAAATCGGCAGCAGCGCCGTTGCACCGCCCAAAAGCACCGCAAACAGATCGAGCGAAATTACCCCAAGTACATCTTTGCGCTCACGGATAAAGTGAATCCCGGCAAACAGATTCTTCATATTCATCGGCAGACGAGCCTGCACCGGACGCTCATAACGCAGCAGACTCACCAGCGTCAGCGAAACCAGATAAAATAGCCCGGAAACGCCATACACCACATGCGGCCCGGCGACATAAAGCAGCCCGCCAATCGTCGGCCCGACGATAACCGCTGCCTGACCGCCCACGGAGTTCATCGCCATCGCACGCGCCAGAATCGAAGGTGGCACCAGCGACGGCAGCATCGAAGACATCGCAGGCCACTCCAGCGCTTTCGCCACTGCAATCATAAACACCAGCCCCCACAACGCGGTCTTATCGGGGGTATGGAATAAGGTAAGCACCACTAATGCCAGCAGTGCGGCAAATTCCACCAGCTGACCCAACAGCACGATCCGCCGCCGGTCATATTGATCCGCCAGATGGCCCGCTGGCAGCGCCAGCAACACCGACGGCAGAAACTGCATTAAGCCAATCATCCCTAACGCCATCGCGCTGTTGGTCAGCGCATAGATCTGCCAGCTGATTGCGACCGAGAACATCTGAAAACCAAATGATGAGCAGGTACGCGCCACCCAGAAGGCGACAAATGTCCGATGTCGCCACAGCGACTCTTCCGCTGCCGATGCCATAAATCCCATGTCTTATCCCAAATCAGGTGAGGAAACCTGCGTCGTTGCGCGGTGTTATTGGTGTGGTGATTGTCGGCTTCACGATAGCAGACCGGATGCGAGCAGAAGGCCTGCGGCTCCAGCGCAGCCTCCCTGCGCGATAAGCAGCGTCCCTGTCCGGCCGAGGCGCGTCAGACCCCTCATGATTATTACCAGCCTATTGGTCCCGACTATTGAATATATTCCAGCACATCATCAGACACCAAAGGAATTATCGTTTCTTTGCTAACAGGTTTATTTACTTTCTCCGGCAACAAAAGGATGATTTGGATTAAGCATGTGATCTATATTTATTCACGCGTTTAGAAAAATGCGACTTTTTATATGCTTAATTAACAACAAATCCTTTCTATTGAATTTCATAGAGATAATGAAAAACAGTTTATATAACCCTTATGTTACTGAACCAATCCATCACGTTAAGCGTAATGTCACTGGCATTTGCTATAGCGTGCCTTATCTTCAGCAAAACCAGGATAGCGGCAATATACTTAATACAAACAACATTATTTCATTACACAATCAAATTGCTACTGAAGCAGCATTAATGGTTGTGCCGGTGGAAGATATTCGATTACGGGGAATGATCGCGGTTCCGGATGCCTATACGCATTTACAAAATGCGCGTGTCCGGATTGGAATTAATTATTCCAGTCTGGCAGCACACAGTACGTCACTGCTTGAATTAACAAAGAAATTTGATTTCTGGCTTTATGATTTTGCGCCACTGGGTGCAGACTGGCGACTGCTGGAATCATTTCCTTTTTCAGGAATTGTTTTAACCGAATCTTTCTTTAATGATAATTATGAGAAGTTTACCTTTCCCTTTTTTATGGCGACGTTTCGTGAAAAAGGGGCAGAGGTAATCGTACGAAGTCATACGCCGCCCTTAACCGCTGAGCAGTTTGCTGAGATAAATATCAGCGGCTGGCAACAGCAACGCTCGGACGGCGATCTTATTAGCTGCTGATTCACAAATCCTGCCTTCCGGCGTTAAGGGCACACGGCGGTGCGCTTAACGTCCTTTAATCCCCCATAAAATGTCGTTTTATTCCAGTTGTTAAGCGGTTTAAGCCAAAAAAATCAAACCTCGATCTGATTTTGCTATAACATTTAACACAAAGGGATCGTCTGTCTTAACGGAAGAGATACTTCAGAACACCCTAATCATTTGTACTTGATAACTGGAAACAGCCTATCTGGTTGTTTTCGTGTGTTTTATGGCAACGAAACGAGGTCGATATTATGGGGAAAAACTCCTCATCTTTTGGCGTAATTCGTTTCCTGACGGTGCTGTTCGCAGTGCTGACGGGCGCGTTTATGCTGATTGGCGGTGGCTGGTTAGCCGCCATTGGTGGTTCCTGGTATTACGTTTTTGGCGGTGTGGTGATGCTTATCACCGCTTATCTGCTTTCCCGTCGTAAAAGCACTGCGCTGGTTCTCTATGCGTTGCTGCTGATCGGCACCCTGATCTGGGGTGTATGGGAAGTGGGCACCGACTTCTGGGCACTGGCACCACGCACCGATGTGCTGGTGATCTTCGGTGTCTGGCTGATCCTGCCGTTTGTCTATCGCAGCTTCAATGCGGGCAGCAAAGCCGCGCTGGGTACCATGGCTGTGGCGCTGATTGCCAGTGCCATTGTGCTGGCCTATGCGGTATTCAACGATCCGCAGGTCATCAACGGGTCAGTACCAGAAACCGCTGACAACGCCCCGCAGGCTGCGCCGCTGAGCAACATCCCGGATGCTGACTGGCCCGCTTATGCGCGCGATCAGCAGGGAACCCGTTTCTCTCCGCTGAAGCAGATTAATCATCAGAACGTGAAAGAGTTGCAGGTTGCCTGGCAGTTCCAGACTGGCGACATGAAAACCCCTAACGATCCGGGTGAAATTACCGACGAAGTCACGCCGATTAAAATCCGCGACACGCTTTATCTCTGTTCGCCACACCAGATCCTGTTTGCACTGGATGCGGCCACCGGTAAGCAGAAGTGGAAGTTTGATCCGGGCATGAAGGTCAACCCGACCTTCCAGCACGTGACCTGTCGCGGTGTTTCTTACCACGAAGTGCCGGCAGCCGCCGATGCAGCGAACACTCAGCCTGCGCTGTGTTCACGTCGTATCTATCTGCCGGTCAACGATGGTCGTCTGTTTGCACTGGACGCAGAGACCGGCGAACGCTGCCCGGCATTTGGCGTCAACGGCGAGCTGGATCTGCAACACAAACAGCCTGTCACCACTGCGGGTCAGTATGAGCCGACCTCACCGCCGGTGATTACTAACACCACCATCGTGATGGCGGGTGCGGTTACCGATAACTACTCAACCCGCGAGCCGTCAGGCGTGATTCGTGGCTTTGATGTGAATACCGGCAAACTGCTGTGGGTGTTTGATCCAGGCGCAAAAGATCCTAATGCCATACCGGCTGATGAACACACCTTCACCATGAACTCTCCGAACTCATGGGCACCGGCAGTTTACGATCCGAAACTGGATACCGTTTACCTGCCGATGGGCGTGAGCACACCGGATATCTGGGGCGGTAACCGCACACCAGAGCAGGAGCGTTATGCGAGCAGCGTGCTGGCCCTGAACGCCACCACCGGTAAGCTGGTCTGGTCTTATCAGACTGTGCATCACGATCTGTGGGATATGGACCTGCCGTCGCAGCCGACGCTGGCTGACATCACCGACAAAGATGGCAACACCGTACCGGTTGTCTACGCGCCAGCGAAAACCGGCAACATCTTTGTACTGGATCGCCGTACCGGCAAGCCAGTCGTGCCTGCGCCGGAAACGCCAGTGCCACAGGGTGCTGCTAAAGGCGATCACGTTGCCGCCACTCAGCCCTACTCTGAGCTGACCTTCCGTCCGAAACAGAATCTCACGGACAAGGATATGTGGGGCGCGACGATGTTTGACCAGCTGGTGTGCCGCGTGATCTTCAAGCGCCTGCGCTATGAAGGTCCGTTCACTCCGCCATCTGAGCAGGGTACGCTGGTGTTCCCGGGTAACCTCGGTATGTTCGAATGGGGCGGCATCGCAGTCGATCCTCATCGTCAGATCGCGATTGCTAACCCAATGGCGCTGCCGTTTGTCTCTAAGCTGATTCCACGTGGCCCAGGCAACCCGATTGAGCCGCCGAAAGGCGCTGAAGGTGGTTCAGGTACTGAAACCGGTATTCAGCCTCAGTATGGCGTGCCGTATGGCGTCGAGCTGAACCCGTTCCTGTCACCGTTTGGTCTGCCATGCAAACAGCCTGCCTGGGGTTACATCTCCGCGGTGGATCTGAAGACCAACAACGTGGTGTGGAAACAGCGTATCGGTACCGTTCGCGATAGCGCACCGGTTCCGCTGCCGTTCAAAATGGGTATGCCGATGCTGGGTGGTCCTATCACCACCGCAGGTAAGGTGTTCTTCATTGGTGCGACCGCAGATAACTACCTGCGTGCTTTCAGCACTGATACCGGCGAACTGTTATGGCAGGCACGTCTGCCAGCAGGCGGCCAGGCGACACCAATGACCTATGAAGTGGATGGCAAGCAGTACGTTGTCATCGCGGCAGGGGGTCACGGCTCGTTTGGTACCAGGCTGGGCGATTATGTGATTGCCTACGCGCTGCCAGACCAGAAGTAATTCACGCAGCTGTGAATAAACTAAGGCGGACTCCGGTCCGCCTTTTTTGATCGCACTACTTTTTCATGCCACGCCAGTTGAGCCAGGCGCAAAACAGCATCACCACGCAGGTTGCCAGAAACACCGGCCGCATCCCGAATGCACCGCCCACCAGCCCACCGAACAGCGGGCCGCTGACCTGGCCGATATATTGTGCCGAGGTCGAATATCCCAGCATCCGCCCAACCTGAGAACCCGGCACGTTATGACGAATGATCGACGTGATGCATGGCATCAACCCGCCCAGCGCCATCCCCATCAGAAAACGCAGCAGCACCAGTTGCCAGGCCGCCGTGATAAATGCCTGGGGTATCAGCAGCAGCCCGCTAACGACTAAACCGCCGGTCAGCACCCGCCAGTGCCCTACCCGATCGGCCAGCCGACCCAGTCGTGGTGCCGCCAGGACCGTGCCCAGCGCCGCCGCGGACATCACCAGTCCGGCTATCAGGGTGATCTGGTGGTCGCCCTGCACAAACTCGCCCACGTAAAGCGTAATAATCGGCTCAATCGACATGCTGGCGAAGATCAGCAACATGCCAGAGAGCCACATCAGCCGTATCAGGCTGTGATTAACCGGCCCGGCTTCAGGATGCGGTTGCTGGCTGGCGCGCGATGTAGCGGGAGCACGTGGCTGCTCTTTGAGTAAAAAGGTAGTGGCGAGGAAGGCGAGAAAAATCACGGCGCCGGTCAGCCAGAAAGTCTGACGAATCCCGATCAGTGGCGGTAGCACACCGCCCAGCAGCGGCCCGACCACGTTACCGGCCATAATACCGGAAGATAATACCCCCAGCGCCCAGCCGGTCTGCGCTTTCGGCGTTTGCGCCGCCACCAGAATGGTCGATCCCGATGCGTAGCCGCCCAGCAGCCCCGCCAGCAGGCGCAACGCCACCAGTTGCCACGGCGCGGTCGCCATGCCAATCAGTGACATCGCAATCGCCATCCCGAGACTGGCCCGAATCAGCATCAGCTTACGACCATAGCGGTCAGCCAGCCTGCCCCACAACGGCGCCGTCAGTGCGGCGCTGAAAAAGGTCGCGCCGTAGGCAAGGCCGGACCAGCGGGCGATAGCGGCAGGCTGCTCAACGCCGAGTTGCTGAACATAGAGCGGCAGGAACGGCAGCAGCAGCGTCATCGCCACGATAGTGGTAAAAGAGCCGACGACGCAGACCCCTAAGTTACGTCGCCAGTGCTGAAACTCTGCAGTTTCGGGTGACTGTTGCATGATGATATCCGGTGAGTAATCAGGGATACAGGCTAACCGGCGTAGCGGAGTAACAACAGTCGCGGCGGGATAGTTACTCTGTGGCGCTGATTGTTGTCAGCAGGCAACAATCAGCCTGTGTTCAGCGCCGCAACCAGGGCATCACACAGCAGCGTCACGGGCGAGGCCGGTTCAGGCGTGTCGTGCAGCAGTAGATAACTTTGCAGACGATCCATCTGCCACTCCGGCAGCAGTTGCTGAATATCCCCGCGCGCCATCGCCTCCTGGGCCATGTAGGAGGGCAGATAGGCGATGCCGCTCCCTGCCAGTGCCGCATTGAGCAGCGCCATGCTGTTATTGGCGCGAAAACGGCTATGTACATCCAGTGCCAGCCGCTGTTTATCACGGCGGAACGGCAGTGCGGCGGTGTGCGCCGGACCATGAAACATCAGCAGGTCGTGGCGTGGCAGCATCTCAGGATGCGTGATGGCGGGTCGCTGCGCCAGGTAGGCGGGCGCGGCATAGAGCCCCCACTCGATTTCGCTCAGTACCCGAAAATTGCCCTGCTGTGGCGATCGGGATCGGATCACAATCGCCAGATCCGCCTGATCATCGAGCCGATCGTGACTGCGATCGGTCAGATCAAGATCGACATTGATATGCAGATGCCGACGCAGAAAGCGATTAAGAACAGGGACTACGCACTGGCAGCCGAACGTGACGGGTGCCTGCAGCCTGACATGGCCGGCGGGCTGCTGATGCACCTGCTGCACAAAGGCTTCGGCGCGCTGCACTTCGGCCAGCATCCGCACACAGTAGGGATAGTACGCCTGGCCCAGCTCGGTCAGCGCCAGCCGCCGGGTGGTGCGTTGCAGCAGCCGGATACCGAGCCGCAGCTCAAGACGGGCGATCTCCCGGCTGACATGGGATTTGGACAAGCCGAGTGCGCGTGCCGCCTCACTGAAACTCTGTAATTCCACAACCCGTGCAAATACCAACATGGCGGTTAAATTCGCGCCGTTTTCCATGTTTCCCGACTCCGACAGTAAAGGGATGCTGGCAACAAACTAACACGTTCGGGCGGGGTCACTGTGGCTGATGGGTAAAAAAAGGCGAGGCGAAGAACAAGTGGAGAGAAGCGCAAAGCGCGGGCCGACCTTCCCGTCCGCAGGCTGTGACGGGAAGGTCTTATCAGGCATCAGCTGGCCATCGCCAGAGGGAATAGCAGCCGATCCGGCTCGACACGACGCTGACGGCGCAACTGGCCAGGCGTCACCATAAAGTAGTTTTTAAACGTGCGGGTATAGGCCTGCTGGGTATCAAAGCCATAGTTCATCGCCACCTGCAGTATCGCTTCGTTGCTGCTCAGCAACGTGAGCGCAGACTCGGTTAAACGGCGCTGACGGATATATTCTGCCAGTGAAAAGCCGGTATGCTGGCGAAACAGCCGTTGCAGATGCCAGCGCGAATAGCCCGAGCGGCGCGCCACCTCATCCAGATGCAGATCGTGTCCTAAGTTGTTCTCAATCCAGTCCAGCAAACTCCGAATAAACTCGCGCTGATTCATGGTTCCTCCTGTTGATGCTGATGTGCAGTGGAGCCACTCTACCTGCTAAAATTTATCCCTTAATTAGCAGAAAATTAGCGCAGAATTAGCAACGGCGGAAACGGAGGCGGAATCGCGCGGCCAGCGGGGCTTTAGTGTGAAAGTTCGTGAAGAGATTGCTGCTGAAAAAAGGCAGAAGATAAAAACGCTGAGTCAGACAAATTTATTTCTGCATCATAAGTGACGGGGGCATTCAGCCCTGTCAGGCGTCAACATGTTTGAGATATCGCTGATATTCCTGAGCCAGAAAATCAACGCCTTCCTTTCGGGTGACATAATCAACATCAATTGAGGTTATGGATGTTACATCAGGCTGATCAGGATAAAGATGCAGGTAGGTCAGATACCAGTACATAACAGCCTGACCGCCTACAGTAATAACCGGTGACGGAAGTTGTCCGGCGTTATCAATAAGATAACGGTTAAGTTTAAGGATCTGTTCTTCTGGAGGAATAGCGTGCAATGTCATAAAAAAAGCCCACCTGTATGATGAGCTTATTTTACTACCTGGCTGATTTCAGCACGGCGTGACATCAGAAAAATGCGAGGCTGCGTCCACTTTTTGCAGGCACAATACCCTGAGGACGTTTTTCAAGCACGCGGCCTGGAGCCTGACCATTTCGGACGGCTTCAACACGCTCCTGATACTCGCGCTGATGTCTGATTTTTGCTTCCTGGGCTGACATACTATTCACCGCTGAAATGTCTGGCATTAATCTGTTGCTCAAATATACGTCACCCCATTTACGCTTGCAATCGCTGGCATCTCAATGGATATGGATGGGGACATCAGGCCACCTGACTCCTCCATAAAATACCGGTGACGGCGGTCCGCGAAATAATTCATGCTGTGGCAAGGCGGCAAATGCGCGAGTCCCCAGGAGCTGACATAAGTCAGTGACTGGGGTGAGCAAAAGCAGCCAACGCCGCCACAGTGCGAAGTATGACGGCAGAAGTCCGCCAAAATAATCCGTGCTGTGGCAAGGCGGCAACTGCGCGAGTCCCCAGGAGCTGACATAAGTCAGTGACTGGGGTGAGCAAAAGCAGCCAACACCGCCACAGTGCGAAGTATGACGGCGGATAATTCTGGCCTAACAATTGGTGAGTAAACTCCCCTCATCTTTCTGAAGGAGATCAGCCATGCGCGTGTTACTGGTTGAAGATGATGAAATGATCGGCGCGAACCTGCAGCAGGCACTGGAGGGCGCGGGCTGGTCGGTGGACTGGGTGCGTGATGGCATCTATGCCCAGAATGCCTGGAGCGAAGGCGGCTACAGCTGCGTGCTGCTCGATCTCGGCTTACCGCGCGATGATGGCCTGCAGGTACTGCGCCGGGCGCGCGGGCGCGGCGACGCCACGCCGGTACTGATTCTTACCGCACGCGACACGGTGGCGCAGCGGATTCAGGGACTCGACAGCGGCGCTGACGACTACCTGCTTAAACCGTTCGATTTGCAGGAAGTCATGGCCCGGATGCGCGCGATTACCCGACGCAGCCACGGCGCAGCAGACTCGGTGCTGGGCAGCGGCGATGTGCAGCTGGATATGATGACCCGCGAAGTGCTCTACAAAGGACAGCGCGAGCAGCTTACGGCGCGCGAATATGCCCTGCTCTACGCCCTGCTGGAGCGGCCAGGCGCTATTCTGTCGCGCGAGCAGCTGGAAAATCGCATCTATGGCTGGGGCGATGAAGTCAGCAGCAACGCGGTGGATGTCCTGATCCACGGGATGCGCCGCAAACTGGATAACGACGTGATCCGCAATGTGCGCGGGCTGGGCTGGCGGGTACCGGCAATATGAAACCCTTCACCTTTATGCGTTCATTACGCAACAAATTACTCTCTACGCTGCTGATTATTCATCTGCTGATGATCGGTGGCGTCACCTGGTATTTCTTCAACTGCTATGGCGATATGGTTGGCACCATGAAGGACGATCAGCTGGCAAAAATCGCTGATGCCTGGTCCACTAATAAACAGATGCCCGCCCTGATGCCGATGCTTATTGCGCCTGACAAGGCGAAGAGCGCCTTTGTGGTGCAGCTGTGGGACGATCGGGGTCAGTTACGGGCCAGCTCATGGCCGGAGCTGCAGGCTCCGCTGCAAAATCAACGGGGCTATCGCGACGTGCATGTGGGTCAGTGCGACGACTGCGAATGGCGCATCTATACCCGGCCCGGCTTACCTGGCAGCGAGATCAAAACCATCCAGGTGATGCACAACCTCAGCTACATGAAGGCATTGATGGTCAAACGGGCGCTGTCAGCGATCATTCCGTTGATCCTGATGATGCCGCTTTCACTGCTGGTGATCTGGCTGGTGGTGCGCAAGATCACCCGGGATCTGCAGGTCGCTTCGCGTCAGATTGCCGCGCAGGAGACGCATCATCCGCACAATGTCTCACCCGAAGGCTTGCCGGATGAGATCCTGCCGCTGGTGGCCGCCTACAACTCGCTGCTGAGTAAGCTGCGTGAGGCCTGGTCGTCGCAGCGTCAGTTCCTGGAAGATGCGGCGCATGAACTGCGAACGCCGGTAACGGCGGTGACCTTGCAGCTGGAAAATCTGCGTCAGCATATCCAGCCGGGCGAAGCGAGCCGGCAGTTCAGCCAGCTGGAAGCGGGCGTCACACGCACCCGTCATCTGGTCACGCAGTTACTCAATGTCTCGCGTCAGGATGACCAGAGCGTGGTCGCCAGCGTCGAGCATATCGAACTGGACGATCTGCTGAAAGAGAGCATTGAACAGCTGATGGTGGTGGCAGATAAACGCGGCATCGATATCGGCTTTAATGGCTCCACGCAGTATCGTTTGCAGGCCAGCCGTTCCGAGCTGCGCAGCCTGTTCGACAACCTGATTGGTAACGCCATGTTGCACACGCCGGAGGGCAGCCTGGTCGATGTGCTGCTGCATCGGGTCGCAGGTAAAACAGTGGTCGATATTGTCGATAACGGGCCAGGCATGCCGGAATCCTTTATCGAACGCGCGTTTGACCGTTTTACCCGTTCGCCTGACGTTAAAGCCCAGGGCAGCGGACTGGGGTTATCCATTGTGCGCAACGTCGCACAGAAGCATCAGATTCACGTCGCCCTTTCCAATTGCCTGACGCCACAGGGTGCCATTTGTGGTTTGCAGGTTCGCGTCACCCTTCCCTGATCCCGCCCGTTTGATCACGAACCAGACAACGTAAACGGTTGCCTGGTTCCATTCGATCCTGGTCATTATTGTGAAGCGCATCACATTTTAGCTGAATTGTAATGCAACACTTTTTGACAAACGTGAGCAAAATCTATTTTCTATCGATCTGTTACAGGCACGCTACGCGGGCTGAAGAACTGGCTGTTATTTGCTGTGAAACCCTCATTCCCATCAAGGGACCGATTTCTCTCTGACTGCGTCTGCTGTGCGGCGGTCAAAAGCATGTGGCTGATAATAATGAAATTTAAAACGTTGATAGCAGGTGCCGTGCTGGCATGTTCATTGAGTGGCGCTGCGCAGGCCGCTGAAAGCGATCCGCAGTATGTCTCCGACTGGTGGCATCAGAGCGTTAACGTGGTAGGCAGCTACCACACCCGTTTCGGACCGCAGTTTAACAACGACGTTTATCTGGAATATGAAGCGTTTGCGAAGAAGGACTGGTTCGATTTTTATGGCTACCTCGACCTGACCAACTTCTTCGGCGCAGGCAACAGCAACGCCAACGGCATTTTTGATCACGGTTCACCGATGTTTATGGAGATTGAGCCGCGCTTCTCTATCGACAAACTGACCGGCACCAGCCTGGCCTTTGGTCCGTTCAAAGAGTGGTATTTCGCTAACAACTACATCTACGATATGGGCCGCAACAGCGATAGCCGCCAGAACACCTGGTACATGGGTCTGGGCACCGATATCGATACGCACAGCGATGTCGGTCTGTCGCTGAACGTCTACGCCAAATATCAGTGGGAAAACTACGGTGCGGCGAATGAAAACAGCTGGGATGGCTATCGCTTCAAGGTGAAATACTTTGTGCCAATCACCACACTGTGGGGCGGTAACCTGGGCTATGTGGGCTTCACCAACTTCGACTGGGGTTCCGATCTCCGCGATAAAGGCGGTTCATCACGCACCAGCAACTCCATCGCCTCCAGCCATATTCTGTCACTGGGTTACGATCACTGGCACTTCTCTGCGGTGGCGCGTTACTTCCACAACGGCGGACAGTGGGCGGATGGACAGGAACAGAATTTTGGCAACGGGCCGTTTGAAGTGAAATCGACTGGCTGGGGTTACTACCTGGTGGCGGGTTATAACTTCTGATTACGTGCGGCGGCCTGAATAGCGCCGCCGCGCATTAATCCGGGCAGTTGCCATTAATTAATACGGCGCCGCAAATTGCGACGCCGGCTGGCCCGATTATTCCTGCGGCTTCTCGACATTGATGCGCCACGGAATGTTGAACTTATCAATGAACATCGCGAATCCATTCGACCAGAACGTCTCCTGCCACTCAGTTGTCACCTTGCCGCCTGCCGACAGTTTCTCAAACCAGGCTTTACCCTTTTCGACATCGTTAGTTGAGAGACTGACCGCGTAACCGGCATGCTCAGACGCTGGCGGCTGATCGGTGTTGCCATCGCTCAGCATCAGCTCACCGTCACCAATACGCAGCTGGGCATGCATGATCTTTTCTGGCGGCTGCGGCGCGGCAGACTGATCGCCGACCTGCTCACCCTGATCCGGCATATCACCGAATTTCATTTTAGAGAGCAACTCTCCCCCGGTCGCCTGCAGGTAAAAGTCGATAGCCTCTTCGCAACGGCCATAGAGAAACAGATAAGGACTGACTTGCATCGTAACCTCTATATTTGTCGGGTGGATTTTTTTCAGTATCTTAACAGTGTAGACGATCGACTTTACTCGCTGATTTTACTGGCAATAACGGCGAAAGAGTTGTGCCATATAACTGCTCATAGGGGTCAGCGTCGTGTCTTTGCGCTGGATCAGATAGAAGATCGCTTTCGGCAGGGGTTCGTCGAGCGTCAGCGCCACCAGCGACCGACCCAGAATCGGGTCGTCAATGACGTCGACCGACAGAATACTGATGAAATCGCTTTGCGCGACCAGGCTGGTGCAGGCCATAAAGGTTTCACAGGTCACCACAATTTTCGGGGCCATGCCGCGCTCGCCAAACAGATCGTGCAACAAGCGGTAGTAACTGCCTTTAGGCGTTGGCATCGTCCAGTCCGCCTGCTGTAACTCCGCCAGAGAACGCGCCTTTTCCAGCGGATGGCCTTTGCGCACCACCACCTTGTACTCGCGCTCCATCATCCGCTCATACATCAGCTCCTGATCGAGATGGCTCTGATCGTAGGTATTAATGGTGAAATCGAGCGCGCCCTGGCGCAGTTCATGCACCATCGACACCAGCTGGCCTTCGACGATGCGCACCTTTACCAGCGGGTATTCGCGATGAAACTGATTAATCACCTGCGGCATAATGGTGCGCGCCACGCTGCCACCGACGCCGATATTCACCTGACCGCCACCCAGTCCCAGCCGCTGCTGAATATCCTCTTCGGCGACCCGCAGCTCTGCCAGCACCAGGCTGGCATGCCGAAAAAAGTTATCACCGATATCGGTTAACACCACGCCCTGCTGACGGCGGATAAACAGCTTTGCCCCCAGCTCGCGCTCCAGTTCCTGAATCGCTTTGGTTAACGCCGGTTGTGACAGCCAGGAAAGACGGCTTGCCGCCCGGATACTGCCCTGTCGCGCCACGTCAACGAAGGCGCGCAGCTGATGGAGCTTGAGATTGGCAGACATAATTTTGCGATAACCGTTGTTTATCAGTCACAAGATATTCGCATCTTATGCCGGTCAATACCATTGTGTAGATTCGGAACAGTGCATAAAAAATCAACAACGAGGAGAGAGCCGATGAAACCCCTTTCAGACCACGTCAGCGCCCGGCTGCCACAGCTGCAACAGTGGCGTCGCGACTTCCATCACTATGCCGAATCGGGCTGGCTGGAGTTCCGCACCGCCACCTTCGTCGCTGAAGAGCTGCATAAGCTCGGTTATCAACTGAAGCTGGGCCGTGAGGTCATCGACGCCGACGCGCGGATGGGCTTGCCCGACGAGGCGGTGCTGAAGCAGCAGGAAGCGCGCGCGCTGCAACAGGGCGCGCTGCCGCAGTGGATCAGCCACTTCTCCGGCGGATTCTGCGGCATCGTGGCAACGCTTGAGACCGGCCGTCCTGGCCCGGTGATGGGCTTCCGCGTCGATATGGATGCCCTGGATCTCAACGAGAGCCAGGCTGACGATCATCTGCCGCAGCGTGAAGGGTTCGCCTCCTGCAACGCAGGCATGATGCACGCCTGCGGACATGACGGCCACACCACCATCGGGCTGGGTCTCGCCTCGGTGCTGATGGCGATGAAAGATCAGCTCAGCGGCACGATTAAACTGATCTTCCAGCCCGCCGAAGAGGGTGTGCGTGGCGCAAAAGCGATGGTGGCGGCGGGCGTGGTCGATGACGTTGATCGCTTCACCGCCATTCATATCGGCACCGGCGTGCCGGCAGGCGAAGTGGTGTGCGGCAGCGACAGCTTCCTCGCCACTACCAAGCTGGATGTTCACTTTACCGGCGTCGGTGCCCATGCGGGCGGTCGTCCTGAAGAGGGGCGCAATGCCCTGCTGGCCGCCGCACAGGCAACGCTGGCGCTGCATGGTTTAACCCAGCACAGCGGCGGCGTGGCACGGGTCAACGTGGGCGTGCTGCAGGCGGGAACCGGCCGCAACGTGGTAGCCGACTGCGCCCTGCTGAAAGTCGAAACCCGTGGCGTGACCAATCAGGTCAACGACGACATCTATCAGCAGGCGCTGCGGGTGATTGCCGGTGCGGCGGCGATGTATGGCGTTGAGCAGCAGGTCTCGCTGATGGGGGCCGCGCGCAGCTGTACCCCGACGCAGCCATGGGTTGATTTCATCCATCAGCAGGCGGACGCGCTCGGTATCTTCAACTCCGTGGTCGATCGTAAAGCGCAGGCGGCGGGTTCGGAAGATGCGACCTACATGATGGAACGGGTAAAGCAGCGCGGCGGTCAGGCCTCTTACGTCATTTTTGGCTGTGAGCTGGCGGCGGGTCACCACAATGCGAAATTCGACTTTGATGAGCGGGTGATGCCGGACGCCATCACGCTGCTGGCGACGCTGGCGCTGAACCAGGCGCAGCATGGGGGCTCACGATGATGGAAGACTTTATTGTCGACTATATCGCTCGTCATCAGCTTCGTTTCAGCACGCTCAGTGACGCCATCTGGGACACACCGGAGACCCGCTTTGCTGAAACCCGCTCGTCAGCCCTGCTTTCTGATGCGCTGGCAGAAGAGGGATTCAGAGTGGAACGCGGCGTGGGTGGCATCGATACAGCGTTTATCGCCAGTGCGGGCAGCGGCAAGCCGGTGATTGCCATCCTTGGCGAGTTCGATGCGCTGGCGGGCCTGAGTCAGCAGGCGGGCTGCGCCCGGCCACAACCTCTGGAAGCCAACGGCAACGGACACGGCTGCGGTCACAACCTGCTCGGCACGGCAGGTGTTGCGGCGGCCTGCGCCGTGAAAGCCTGGATGGAACAGCATCACACGGGCGGCACGGTTCGCTTTTACGGCTGCCCTGGCGAAGAAGGCGGTTCGGGCAAGACTTTTATGGTGCGCGAAGGGCTGTTTGACGACGTTGATGCCGCCGTGACCTGGCATCCGGAGGGGTTCAGCGGCATGTTCAATCTGCGCACCCTCGCCAATATTCAGGCGGCGTTCAGTTTCAAAGGGGTTGCGGCGCACGCGGCCAATTCTCCCCATCTGGGCCGAAGCGCCCTGGATGCCGTCACGCTGATGAATACCGGGGCCAATTTTCTGCGCGAGCATATTGTTCAGGAGGCACGTCTGCACTACGCCATCACCAACAGCGGCGGTGTATCGCCAAACGTGGTGCAGGCCGATGCGGAGGTGCTCTACCTTATCCGCGCCCCGGAACTGCCACAGGCGCAGGCGATCTATGAACGGGTGATCAATATCGCCAGGGGTGCAGCGCTGATGACCGACACCACGCTGACCGTACGTTTTGATAAAGCCTGCTCGGATTACGTGCCGAATCGCGCGCTGGAAGCGGTCATGGAGCGTTATTTGCATCAGTTTGGTTTGCCCGACTATAGCGACGAAGAGCGCGCGTTTGCGGCGGAACTGCGTGCCACGCTCACTGATGACGATCTGCGCAATGCCCGGCTCAATGCCGCCCGAACCGGTGGGGAAGCCGGTCATGCCTGGGCTGAACAACTGGGCGACAAGCTGTTTATGGATGAGGTCGCGCCCTATGCGGTCACGCGAGAGCTGCTTTATGGCTCCACCGACGTCGGCGATGTCAGCTGGGTGACGCCGACTGCACAGTGTTTTGCGCCCTGCTTTACCTTCGGCACGCCGCTGCACACCTGGCAACTGGTGGCGCAGGGACGCACCAGTATCGGGCATAAGGGGATGTTTCTGGCGGGCAAAGTGATGGCGGCCACAGTGTTAACGCTGTTAACGGATCGGCAGGCGCTGGCTGGCTGCAGGGCCGAGTTTGATCGGGTACGCGCCGCGCAGCCCTATCACTGCCCGATTCCGAAGGGAATTACACCAACAAAACTGGCCGAATGAGCCAACGGCCGTGTCTCTGACACGGACCACTATAAAAAAATATTGCAAACACTTCCCCGATTCAGCGGTGCCGGAACTGAACTCACCGCCTGTCGCACAACGCGACCGGCGTCAGGCCTTGCTACCGCCGATAAAAGGGACACAAGACGAGAACCAATACCATGGAAGCAACATCCGAGAACCGCAGTCCTGGCCGGCTCTTCAGCTGGATCGAGCGCGTGGGGAATAAAGTCCCCAACCCGTTTTTACTGTTTGTCTATCTGATCGTGGTGCTGATGGTGGCGACCGCCATTATCAGCGCGCTGGATCTGGCGGTGAAGAACCCGAGCAACGGCGAAATCGTGCGGGTGAATAACCTGCTGAGCGTCGCAGGCATTCAGTGGATCCTGCCAAATATCATCAAAAACTTCAGCAGCTTTACCCCGCTGGGATCGATTCTGGCGCTGGTGATTGGTGCTGGACTGGCGGAAAAGGTCGGCCTGCTGCAGTCGCTGATGGTGAAGATGGCGTCACGCGTCAGCCGCCGTTATGCCAGCTACATGGTGCTGTTTATCGCCTTTTTCAGCCATATCTCCTCGGATGCCGCGCTGGTAGTGATGCCGCCGCTGGGCGCACTTATCTTTCTGGCGGTGGGCCGTCATCCGGTGGCGGGCCTGCTGGCCGCCATTGCCGGTGTGGCCTCCGGCTTTACCGCCAACCTGCTGATTGTCACCACCGATGTGCTGCTCTCGGGCATCAGCACTGAAGCGGCTAAAGCGGTCAGCGACACGGTGCATGTCAGCGTGATCGATAACTGGTTCTTTATGGCCACGTCGGTGATTGTGCTGACGATTGTGGGCGCGCTGCTGACCGATAAATTTGTCGAGCCGCGACTGCCAAAGTGGCAGGGCAACGGCGAGAAGCTGGCGGCGCTGACGCCGCTTGAAAACCGCGGTCTGCGGGCTGCCGGGATCGCCGCGCTGCTGTTTATCGCCCTGATGGCGCTGCTGGTGGTGCCGGAAAATGCACCGCTGCGCAATCCCGCCACCGGCGCCATTATTCCCTCGCCTTTTATTCAGGGCATTGTGCCAATCATCATTCTGTTTTTCTTTGTGGTGGCGATTGCTTATGGCGTGGTCACCCGACAGATCCGCCGTCCGGATGATATCCCGCAGCTGCTGGTCGATCCGATGAAGGGCATGGCGGGTTTTATCGTGATGGTGTTTCCGCTGTCGCAGTTCGTGGCGTTCTTCAACTGGAGCAACATGGGCAAATTCATGGCGATCGGGCTGACTGATGTGCTGGAGAGCGCAGGCGTCAGCGGCGCGCCCGCTTTTCTCGGCCTGATGTTCCTGTCGGCGTTTCTCTGCATGTTTATCGCCAGCGGCTCAGCCATCTGGTCGATTCTGGCGCCGGTCTTTGTGCCGATGTTTATGCTGCTCGGCTTCCATCCCGCCTTTGCCCAGATGATTTTCCGCATCGCCGACTCCGCCGTGCTGCCACTGGCACCGATGTCGCCGTTTCTGCCGCTGTTTCTCGCCTTTTTGCAGCGTTACCAGAAAGATGCGCAGCTCGGCACCTATTACGTGCTGATCTTCCCCTATCCGCTGGTGTTCTTTATCAGCTGGATAGCGCTGCTGCTGGTGTGGTATCTGCTGGGTCTGCCGATCGGGCCAGGCGTCTGGCCGAAACTGCCGTAAAGCACAGTGCCACGGATGGCAAAACCTGCAACGTACGTTGCTAAATAGTCAGCAACGACCTTCTCGGCAACGGCGGATGAATTGACTATTCTGCTATTTCTTCGCTTGCTAACGGTTAACTATTTTAATAAGCCTCCGACCGGCTGCGAGTCGTCTCCACACTGCCTGAGGTTCACGCTGACATGACCACCTCCTCCACCAGCCTGCCGCCGATGCACGCTTCATCGGCGGCCCGTAACAGCTTAGCCGCTCGGGTTGATGCGCTGCCCTCCTCCGCCGGATTGTGGCGCTTTATTACGCTGCTGGCGCTGGGCGGCTTTTTTGAGCTTTATGACCTGTTTGAAACCGGCTATATCAGTACCGGCCTGCTGTCGGCGGGCGTATTTCACACGGGTGCGGCAGGCGTGCTGGGCTTCTCCGATCAGGCGGCATTCGCCTCAGCCACTTTTCTCGGTCTGTTTTTTGGTGCCAGCCTGCTGGCACCCTACGCTGACCGCTTTGGTCGCCGTCTCACCTTTATGTGTGCGCTGCTGTGGTACGGGCTGTTTTCGCTGCTGATGGCGTTCCAGCAGAGCGCAGAGATGATTATTCTGTTCCGCTTTCTGGTAGGGATCGGGCTGGGCGTCGAGCTGGTGACCATCGACACCTATCTGTCGGAATGGGTGCCGACCCATCTGCGCAGCCGCGCCTTTGCCTTCTCCTTTTTCGTGCAGTTTTTATCGGTGCCGGCCGTGGCGCTGATGTCGTGGTGGCTGATTCCGCAAACGCTGTTCAGCCTTGAAGGCTGGCGCTGGGTGGTCATTGCGGGCGCGGTCTGTTCGCTGGTGATCTGGCTGGTGCGCAGGAACCTGCCGGAGTCGGCGCGCTGGCTGGCGCAGCAGGGTCGTCATCAGGAGGCGCATCAGGTGCTGTCCACGATGGAGCAACGCTGCGGCATCCCGGCAGGACCCGCTTTTTCAGCCGATGACGCCGCGGTGCAGCTGCCAAAACGGGGGCGCTTCAGCGAGATCTGGTCACCCGCTTACCGCAAGCGCACCCTGATGCTGGTGGTGATGAATTTTTTCCAGGCGATCGGCTTTTTCGGCTTTGGTAACTGGCTGCCTGCGCTGCTGTCAGGCCGCGGTGCCACGGTGACGCACAGTTTGCTTTATGCCTTCTTCATCACGCTGGCCTATCCGCTGGGATCGCTGATCTGTAGCCGCTACGCCGATAAGCTGGAGAATAAGTGGCAGATTGTCCTGTCGTCGCTGATGACGGTGGTGTTCGGCACGCTGTTCGCCTTCCAGACGCAGCCGGTATTGCTGATTCTCTGCGGCTTCCTGATCACCTGGTCCAACGCCTGGCTGACCTTCAGCTTCCACGCCTATCAGACCGAGATTTTCCCGACCCATATTCGTGCGCGGGCGGTCGGCTTCTGCTACTCCTTCAGCCGTCTCTCTACGGTATTCAGCAGTATTTTGATTGGGGTGATCCTGCAGTATGCCGGTACGCCAGGCGTGATTACCTTTATCGTGCTGAGCATGGTGATGGTGATGCTGTCGGTAGGGATTTATGGGCCGAAAACGCGCGGTATCGATCTGGAGAATATCTAAAAGAAAAGGCCGTCATCCTGATGATGACGGCCTTTTTTACTGCCGATTATTTGCCTTCCAGTACCCGGATATCTGCACTGCCCAGCCGATCTTTCTCATCTTTACGCAGCTCAGCGACCTGTTTCGCGCTGACTGGCTCCGACGCCTTGTTGCCCCAGCTGTTACGCACGAAGTTTACCACGTCCGCCACCTGCTGATCGTCAAGACGCCAGCCAAATGCTGGCATAGTAATGGTCGACGGCGCGCCATTTACGCCAGGCAACTGTCCGCCCACCAGCACGATATGGATCAGTGAGGTCGGATCGTCCGCCAGCACCACCGGATTACCGCGCAGCGCCGGATAGAAACGTTTATAGCCGCTGCCATCGGTTTTATGGCACGCCGCACAGCTGTCGACGTAGGTGGCTGCCCCCGTCGCACTGTCGTCACCTTTCCACAATGCTTTGGCGGTGGCGTCATCGACGCTGAAGGCTGCCTGATGCGGATCTTTCGCGCCCAGCGACTTCAGATAGCGCGCAATCGCCGTGATATCGGACTCGCTCAGGTGCTGCAGGCTGTGTTCCACCACGTCGGTCATGCCACCAAAAGCTGCGGTCTGATCGTTGCGGCCATAACGCAGGAACTGACGCAGGTCCTCTTCGCTCCAGCGACCCAGTCCATCACGGTTGTCGCCACGCAGATTGCTGGCGGTCCAGCCATCAATCGGTGCGCTGCTGCCCGCCAGATAGTCGCTGCCCTCATTGTTGGTCAGCGCCTTCTCCTGCATCGTGATGCTGCGCGGCGTGTGACAGGCCCCGCAGTGACCCAGTCCTTCTACCAGATAGCGACCACGTGCCAGCACCGGATCTTCCTGGACTGCAGGCTGGAACGCTTTCACGTCGGGCGCAAAAATTCCGCGCCAGATCGCCAGCGGCCAGCGCATCGACAGCGGCCAGGGAATGTCGCTCTCCCGGTTTGGCTGCCCGACCGGCGCGACGCCATGCATGAAGTAGGCGTAAAGCGCCTTCATGTCTTCATCGCTGACCACTGCATAAGAGGGATATGGCATCGCCGGATAGAGCGTATCGCCATTTTTCGCCACGCCCTGACGCACCGCTTTCTGGAAGTCGTCGTAGCTGTATTCGCCAATGCCAGTAGCGGGATCGGGCGTAATGTTGGTGGAGTAGATGGTGCCAATCGGTGTTGCCATCGGCAGCCCACCGGCAAAGGCCGCGCCGCCTTTGCTGGTGTGGCAGGCCACACAGTCACCGGCTCGCGCCAGATACTCACCCCGTTTAACCAGATCGTCCTGGCTGCTCTCCGCCAGGGCGGCGAACGTCAGGGAGCCAAGAATCAGAGCCAGAATGCCATTTTTCATCGCCATGTCCTTATGCCTGCACCAGTGGGCCTGGGTTTTTCAGGTAGTGTTCGCGAATCGCTTTAGCTGACCAGTAGGTCAGCGCCGCCACCATGCCGGTCGGGTTGTAGCCCAGTCCCTGCGGGAAAGCCGATGCGCCCGGTACAAACACATTCGGTACGTCCCAGCTTTGCAGATAACGGTTAACCGCACTGGTTTTTGGATCGTCGCCCATGATCGCACCGCCACTGATGTGGGTAGTCTGATAAACCGTGGAGTCGAAATGGGTGCCAGGCTTTTTCGCGCCGCCGATGATCATCTTCGGATTCATCGCTTCCGCGATATTGCGCATCTTGCCGACCATGAACTGCGCCATTTTGATGTCGTTCTCCTGCCAGTCAAAGGTCATGCGCAGCAGCGGCTGTCCATAGGCATCTTTGTAGTTGGGATCGAGATCAAGGTAGTTGGCGCGATAAGACTGGTGGGCGCCGTGCGCATCCATCGACAGATGATGGGTGTAGGTATCCGCCACCGCCGCTTTCCATTTGCTGCCCCAGTTGGGCGTACCCGCCGGCACCGGCAGGCCGGAGATCGGTTTGGTGCCCGCCTGGTTAACCCAGAATGGCGAACCACCAACAAAGCCCAGCGGCCCATGGTCGAAGTTATCCGCGTTGAAATCATCAACCGCAACGCCTGCGCCACCCGCACCGATAAACGGATTAGTGGTGGTGTTCTTATCAAACAGCGCCTTCAGCGTAGAGAGGTTCTGATAGGCGAAGTTGCGGCCTACGGTCCCTTCGTTGGTAATCGGGTTGTAGGGTTTGCCGATGCCCGACAGCAGCATCAGGTGAACATTGTGGAACTGGAAGGCGGAGAGGATCACCAGGTCAGCGGGCTGAATCTGCTCGCGGCCCTGCCCATCCACATAGGTCACACCGGTCGCACGCGTTTTGTCATCGCTGAGATTGACCCGCAGCACATAAGAGTTATTGCGCAGCTCAAACTTAGGCTCCTGACGCAGCGCAGGCAGGATATTGACGTTAGGCGACGCCTTGGAATACATGTAGCAGGCGTAGCCGCTGCAGTAACCGCAGAAGTTGCACGGCCCCATCTGTGCGCCGTAGGTGTTGGTATACGGACCCGAGGTATTGGCGGACGGCAGATCGTAAGGGTGATAGCCGACCGACTCTGCCGCCTGAGCAAACAGCTGCGCCGAGTAGGTGCGCTTCTGCGCGGGCAGTGGGAAGTTATCTGAGCGATCGGGCGCAAACGGGTTGCCGCCTGTATCTTTGCCGACCACTTTGCCTTTGATACTCCAGGCGCTGCCTGAGGTGCCAAAAACCTTTTCCGCTTTGTCGAAGAACGGCTCCAGCTCATCATAGCTGACGCCAAAATCCTGAATCGTCATGCCTTCCGGAATGAAGTTCTTGCCGTAGCGCTCTTCGTAATGGCTGCGCATCCGCAACTCAACCGGATCGACACGGAAATGGACGCCGGACCAGTGAAGACCCGCGCCACCGGTGCCGGTGCCGGGCAGAAACGCCGCCAGCTGACGATAGGGCACTGCGGTCTGCGACGCATCATGACGAATGGTCACGGTGCTTTTGGAGAGATCCTGGAAAAGCTTTTTGCGGACGTTATAGGTCAGCTCATCAATGGACTGCGGATAGGAGCCATCGGGATAGGTATCGCGATGCGGTCCGCGCTCCAGCGCCAGTACGTTCAGGCCTGCTTCGGTCAGCTCTTTCGCCATAATGGCACCCGCCCAGCCGAAGCCGACAATCACCGCATCCACTTTTTTCATTTCGTTTGCCATGCTTAGCTTCTCTCCCCGCGAATCGACACTGACGGTAACGGATAACGTTCGCCGCGCTCTACCCAGTCCATAAAGTCGGCGCGTGCGCCAGGGAAGTTAATCAGCTTCCAGCCGACCATGCCCTGATTCCCGCCGTGTATAGGATCGCTGAAGAAGCCTTCACGGGTATTCTGCAACAGGAAGCTAAAGAAGACTTTTGCCGGCAGCTGGCTGAATTCAGCACTGCCACTTTCCATCGCCTGCAGTAAGGCATCCTGCTGCTCGCCACTGAGCTGGGCGAACACCTTGCCGTGCTGCTTTTTGCTGTAATTATCGGCATCGGCCAGACCGAGGCGGTAGATCTGCTGTGGCACCAGCGGCAGCTGATAGCCCAGCTCTTTCGGCAGGTCGGGGTTAAACGGCCCCTGCATATACCAGTTCGACCCCGTGGCATACGGCGTATTCATCTGACGATCGATAAACTCAGGCACGCCCGCTTCCAGCGCACCAGGCCCGCGTTCATCGCTGGGGATAAGCCGTGCCACGGCGGCGGTAATAAAAGCAAACTCTTCGGCGGTGAACCAGTTCGGCTGGTAGTCGCGCGCCTGCTGTGGCGTGGCCGGGGTTTCAGCCGCCTGTGTGGCCAGCGGCAGGGAGAGTGCACCCATCGCTGTGGAACCTACCGCCATTGCAGGCGCCAGGGTGATTGTCTTCAGCAAAAAATCCCTGCGTGAATGACCCTTTTTTTGTTCTGACATGACATTGCCTCATTCCCGCGCTGACCGGCGGTATGAAAAAAATAGGTGGTTGCGTTGTAATGGTTTTTATCAGCAGATACAGGCCAGGAGCCTGTTTGTTACCGGTAACAAACAACCTATTGTAACACTGCCATTCACAAAGATTTAGTTCCAGGAAACAAAACCGCACAATTTCATTAACATCTATCCCCCTCCTGTCATTAGCAGAAACAACAGACTACAGACAGCGACCCGTCAAAAACGTTATAACAGGCAACACACAACAGCGGAGTGCCTATGTTTAAGTCTTTTTTTCCGCGGCCAGCGCTGTTTTTCAGCTCTGCGGCTGTCTGGAGCTTAGTAGCGATTTTTGCCTGGTTCGGCTTTGCCGCGCATCTGCCCGGCATCTGGCCCACCTTTGAAACAGCAATGAAACAGCCCCTGCCGACGACGGCAGCGCGTTTTATCGCCGTGAGTCAGCTCTGGTTCTACCTCTATTACTGGATCATGGTAGCCATTTTTGCCGGGGCCTGGCGGTTGATTGATGCGCATCCATGGCAACGCTGGTCAGTCTGGGGCTCCGCGCTGATCATCTTTGTGACCTGGTTTGGCGTGCAGGTCGGAGTGGCCATTAACGCCTGGTATGGACCGTTTTATGATCTGATTCAGAAAGCGTTAACCAAAGCGGGATCGGTGCAGATTGCGGAGTTTTACCATGAGGTTTTCTCTTTTCTCGGCATCGCATTAATCGCAGTGGTGATTGGCGTACTTAACTCCTTCTTTATCAGCCACTGGGTTTTCCGCTGGCGTAGCGCCATGAATAACTACTACATGCACAACTGGCAGCGTCTGCGTCATGTCGAAGGTGCCGCACAGCGTGTGCAGGAAGACACCATGCGGTTTGCGACCACGCTGGAAAACTGGGGTGTCAGTTTTATTCAGGCGATTATGACGCTGGTGGCGTTTTTACCGGTGCTGGTCGCGCTCTCTCATCACGTGAAAGATATTCCCATCCTCGGCAATATTCCTTACGCACTGGTGATTGCCGCTGTGCTCTGGTCAGTGTTTGGTACTGGCTTGCTGGCGCTGGTAGGGATCAAGCTGCCGGGGCTGGAGTTCCGCAATCAGCGGGTTGAAGCCGCCTACCGTAAAGAACTGGTCTACGGCGAAGACAATGCCGATCGCGCCACACCGCAGACGGTTCAGGAGTTGTTCAGTCGGGTGCGGGTCAACTACTTCCGTCTCTACTTTCACTATCTCTACTTCAACATCACCCGCATTCTCTATCTGCAGGTTGATAACGTGTTTGGTCTGTTCCTGCTGTTTCCATCCATTGTGGCGGGCACCATCACGCTGGGCTTACTCAACCAGATCACCAACGTGTTTGATCAGGTGCGCGGCTCGTTCCAGTATCTGATCGCCTCCTGGTCGACGCTGATCGAACTGATGTCGATCTATAAGCGTCTGCGCAGCTTTGAGCAGATTCTGGATGATGTTCCGCACGATGAGATGATGCGCGAAGCGTCGGAAGAGGTGTAACTACTTAAGGATGGCGGCACGGGTCGATTGCCACCCCACTCTCCTCAGCCACGGATCATCCCGCAAAGAACCTGCAGGACTCCTGTAACAGCAGAGATGTGCTGCTCCTGGCCCGCGAAAGCGGGCTTTTTTAATGCTTAAATCAGCCGTCATGCGTGTTCTCTGGCTTGAATTTATAAGCTGTAGCTTATAATCTGTACCCTGTATGACGGAATATATACAAGGAAGTATGTCATGTGGACCGTACTCCTGAGCCCGCGCTTTGAAAGCTGGCTAAGTGAGCAGGAAGAAGCCCTGCAGGAAAAAATGTTAGCGGATCTGGGAAAGTTAAAAGTATACGGCCCTGATTTGCCTCGCCCTTATGCTGATACTCTCAAGGGCTCGCAGTACAGGAATATGAAAGAACTCCGCGTACAGTTTTCAGGAAAGCCAATTCGGGCATTTTATGCATTTGACCCTGTCCGCCAGGCTATTGTGTTATGTGCCGGAGATAAGAGTCATGACAAACGTTTTTATATCCGAATGATACGCATCGCTGACGATGAATTTTCAGCCTGGCTGGCTGAACAGGAGAAGGGAAATAATTAATGAGAACCCTGGATGATGTTATCGCCGACTTCTCCCCTGAGAGTCAGGCGCGAATCAAAAAAATGTCTGATGAAATGATTCTGGAAGTCGGGCTTCAGATGATTCGCGAAGAGCTTCAGTTATCACAAAAGACGCTCGCCGAGGCCATGGGCGTGCGTCAGCCTGCCGTTGCTCAGATTGAGCAACGCGGAAATGAGATTAAGGTTGCCACGCTGAAACGCTATGTCGAAGCAATGGGCGGAAAACTCAGTCTTGATGTGGAACTTCCGACCGGAAAAAGAGTGGCCTTTCGCATCTGAACCCTCAAAACGGCGAAAGCGATTCTGTTTAAATAAAAAAGCCACTCGTCAGAGTGGCTTTCTCGTTTACAAAGACCGGATGTAAAACAGCTTCAATACAGCAGTGTCCGGGACTTCACGCCTTACAGTGCAATACGCATCACGCTGTCAGGATTTTTTGGCGGCGCCTTACGCGAGCCAGGCTGTTTCACGCTGACATAAAGCACCTTGCCGTCTGCCGAGAGTGCCAGACTGTTAGGCAGCGCCGGGGTTTTCACCGTGCGCTTCACCTTATAGCTGCTGGCGTCGATGATGCTGACTTCACCCGCTTTGCGATGAGTAACATAAAGCTCATCGCGATCACCATTAAACAGCACCGCCAGCGATTCCGGCACATCAATCCGCTGAATCACCTGCTGATTACGCAGATCAACCACCAGTACCTGCGCCTGCTTTGAATCCGTCAGGAAGGCGCGCTGACCGCGCGTATCCAGCGCGATGTTCAGGAAGAAGTGCTCTTTATCGCCGTCAATCTTCTGCTTTTTCTCAATGGCATTGGTGCGCGCATTGATCGTCACCAGTTCACCATCACCGTTGGTGACGTAGACCTTTTGCGCGTCTGAATCTACCGCCAGGCCGGTGCCCATTTTACCGGTATTCGGGATGGTACTGACAAGCTTCAGCGTGCTGCCATCCACCACCCAGACCACGCTTTGCGGTCCCAGGCCGGTGATATAAACCCGGTTAGTTTTAGCATCAACCGCCACCTGACGCGGCTGCAATGGGCGCACGGTCTCACTGCGCTTACGGCTATCCAGCACCAGCGTGTTGAGCACTTTGCCGCTGCTGGCGTCAATGGCCGTAACCGAGCCGTTTACGGTGTTGCCGATGTAGAGCACGTTGGTTTGCGGGTTGATCGCCGCGCCGAACGATTTCAGCGCCGTGTTGATCGACTGCTGTACCGCCAGCGTAGCCGGGTCGAGACGGAAAACGGTGCCGCCGTCACCGCTGCTGTTCCGCGCTGTCGCCACGAACAGCGCGTTATCTTTCGGGCTGACTGCCAGTTCATAGACGCCTTTACCCACGGCCTGATTAAGATCTTCAGCCTGCACCGCCAGCCATCCTGAGGCAGAGAACAGGGCCGTAGCCAGTAACAGCGGACGCAGGGTCCGGCACGTATTGGTAATCGCTTTCATAACTTCTCCATAGTTAATCCACTGCAGACGCAGTGAAAAGAAAGCCCGACATTGCAACCAGAAACAGCTGACCAGCAGTCAGATGCAGAATTGTTTTTGAGAATAATAATTATTTCGGGGGGAAAGGGACAGGATTATTAGCGGATAAACGCCGCCAGGACGCCCAAAGGCGTCCTGTCAGCACAAGAGGGTAAAACTTAACTTATTTCAGCAGCTCAGCGGTCATGTGAACGCCGTTGTTGGTGTAAGCTTCAGTGATCTTATATGAAGCACCAGCTTCCTGAGCCTGCGCAGCGATTTTCGCTTCAGCACCATCCAGCGTAGAGTCGATGGCGGTCACAGATTGTGCGAAGCTGGCAAATGGCAGAACAGAAAGCGCGATAACAGCTGCAAAAGTTTTGATAGATTTCATGGTCAATTCCTCGGTTAATTTTTATCAGGTAAGGCGTGCTGCCTTGTTGATAGATATATTAGTCCGGAAGTTGATCAGTAAAAAGCGGAGGGTTTTGCTTAACTCGTTCAGTAAAATTGATGATAAAAAGCACATTTCGCACAGTTATCACTCAAAAGGTTAATAATCTACCCCCATAAAAAAAGGCAGCATATATTGCTGCCCTTGAGGATTTAACCGTGATGTCGTACCCGGGTGAAGATGGTCAGCGCGGCCAGCAGCATCAGCACTCCGCTGGCAACGAACACACCGCCTGCGCCGCGCAGGTCAAACATCCAGCCGCCCGCCGCCGCGCCGACAGTAATCGCCAGCTGGATGGTGGCAACCAGTAAACCGCCGCCTGACTCCGCATCATCCGGCACCGCGCGCGAAATCCAGGTTGACCAGCCGGTTGGCATCGAACCAAACGCCATACCCCAGATCGCCACGCCTGCACCTACCATCCAGCTGACATCGCCAAAGCTTACCAGCAGCAGCGCGGTGACACTCATCAACAGCGCCATGCCACTCAGGGTCAGTGATACGCTGCGGGTGACCAGGAAACCGGCCAGCGAGGTGCCAAAGAAGTTCGCCACACCAAAGGCCAGCAGCACCAGCGACAGCTGATTGAGGTTGAGCTGCGCAACGCTTTCCAGAAATGGACGCAGATAGGTAAAGAAGGCAAAGTGACCGGTAAACATCATGATTACCGCCAGCATTCCCCAGCGCATCACACCAATACGCAGCAGCGCCAGCACCCCGCCGTTGCGGGCTTTGTTCTCTGCCGGCATGGCGGGCAGGGTAAAGAACTGCCACAGCAGCGCCACCGCACCCAGTCCGGCAGTCAGCATAAAGATGTTGCGCCAGCCCACCAGTCCGCCGAGATAGCTGCCCAGTGGCGTAGCGATAATCGTCGCCAGCGAGATACCGCTGAAGACGATAGAGAGCGCACGCGGCACCTGATCGGTGGGAACCAGGCGCATGGTGATGGCGGTTGAGAGTGTCCAGAAGCCGCCAATGGCCATACCCAGCAGCACCCGCGCCAGCAGGATCACCGTCAGGTCAGCCGCAAACGCCACCATCAGTGCCGAAGCGATCAGCAACAGCGAAAACACCAGCATGACGATGCGGCGGTCGATGCGCCGCGTGACGCTGCCGGTGACCAGACTGGTAAACAGCGCCACCAGCGCGGTGATGGTGACGGTCTGTCCCGCCTGCCCTTCTGATACGCCCAGGCTGTGGGCCATCGGCGTCAGCAGACTCACGGGTAAAAATTCGGCGGTGATGAGGCTGAACACCCCAAATGCCATAGCAAATACCGCGCCCCACGCGGGACGGGTCGGCGAGGAAACCTCATCAGCCACTTCGGTTGTCAGACTCATGCTGCTTCTCCGGAAGATAAAAAAAGTGAGTGTGAGCATAGAGCGACGCGTCAGGACGATCTATGATGCTTACACCTTCATTTTTGATAATTCGTCTGGAATCACATGAGCCACTATGGAGATCTGACCAGTGAGCTGCTGATGGGGATGCGCCTCTATGGCGTGAACTATCAGCGTATCGCAGTGAGCGCGCCGTTTGGGCTGCGTTATGATCACGCGCCGGGCCGGGCGCAGTTCCACTTTGTCGGACGCGGCTCACTGATGGTGCGCAGCGCCTCCGGCGAGGTGTTTCAGCTCAACAGCGGCGATGCGCTGCTGGTGCCGCACGGCAAACCCCACAGCCTGATCTCCAGTGAGGAGGCGAGCTGCCAGTGTATTAAGAACATGGCGAGCAAGCCGCTCTGCGACAGCGTCTGCGCCATTGCAGCACCGGAAGATGCCTGTGATGACGAGCACAGTGTGCTGTTGTTCAGCGCCTGCATGGCGTTTGAGCTCGGCGGCATGCAGCCGCTGATCAATACCATGCCCGATGTGATGCTGGTGAGTACTCTGCTGTCGCAATACCCGGAGATTCAGCCGATTCTGGCGGCGATGGAGCGGGAGTCGCTCACCCGCCAGGCGGGATTCGCCGGTATTCTGTCGCGTCTGGCAGACGTGGTTGCCGCGCTGATTGTGCGCGGCTGGGTAGAGAACGGCTGCGGCGAGCGCAGTGGGCTGGTGCAGGCGATGCGCGATCCACGTCTGAGTCAGGCGATTGCTGCGATGCATCGGGAGCCAGGAGAAAACTGGACGGTGGCGCGGCTGGCCAGCGTGGCAGGCTGTTCGCGCTCAGTGTTTGCCGGACGGTTTCTCAATGCCACCGGCATGACACCGCTGCGCTATCTGACGGAGTTGCGGATGCGGCTGGCGGTGCAGCGGATTGTGAACAACGGTGAAGCGGTGGAAGTCGTGGCTTATCATCTCGGCTACGGCTCGATTGCGGCATTCAGTCGCGCCTTTAAACGGATTGTCGGTCAGTCACCAGGCGCATTGCGTGCCGGACGCGACGGCACGCAAGCGCTGGCCTCTTAACCGGGCTGCTGAATCTCTTCTCTTAACGAAAGACGCTGATCGCTTCGACCAGACGGTTAGCCTGATGGGTCATGCGACCTGAAGCCTCGGCGCTTTCTGTCACGCGGGCGGCGTTCTGGTGAGTGATATCATCAAGATCTTCCACCGCTGAACTGACTTCGCTGAGCGCGGTCGCCTGTTCGGCCGTGGCGGCGCTGATCTGGGCGATCAGTGCGGTGACATTCTGCACCTGCGACACGATATCCTGCATCGTGCGGCCTGCCGCGCTGGCGTGCTCATTGCCCGAGTTGACCCGGCTGGCGCTGGTTTCAACCAGCATTTTGATTTCGCTCGCGGCTTTGGCGCTGCGCTGCGCCAGGCTGCGCACTTCTCCGGCGACCACCGCAAAGCCTTTGCCCTGCTCACCGGCCCGCGCCGCTTCCACGGCGGCGTTCAGTGCCAGGATATTGGTCTGAAACGCAATCCCGTCGATGACGCTGGTAATATTGGCAATCCGCTTTGAACTGTCAGCAATTTCGCCCATCATGCCCATCATTTCGGTCATCACCTCGCCGCCTTTGCTGGCAGCCTGGCTGGTGCCGGCTGAGAGGGTATTCGCCTCATGCGCGGTTTCAGTGTTGCTCTTCACCGTGGCGGTCATTTCGTTCATGGTGGCCGCAGTCTGCTGCACGTTGGCAGCCGCCTGTTCGGTACGGCGGCTGAGTTCGTTGTTGCTGCGGGCGATGGCGTCGCTGGCGCTCAGCACATTGATTGCCTGGCCGCTGACATCATCCACCAGCCAGCGGAACATCAATCCGAGCTGACCGATGGCGCGCAGCGTCACACCCACCTCATCAACGCGGTCCATCTGCTCCACTTTATGGCTGGCACCGGTTGCCACGCTCAGCGCCTGTTTGCACATCCGCTCAATAGGGCGTGAAATCTGCTGCTCCAGCCACAGGCTGCAGAGCAGAAGCAGCGCAGCCATTCCCGCGGTAAAGCCTGCCAGTGCCGCGGGCGTCATGCCCAGCGCCCAGACACCCGCCACCGAGAGGGGCAGTAACGTCAGCAGCGTTGTGCGGATCCGCCAGCGAAGGGGCAGCGTCTTAAGGATTGAGGCGGGACGACGCCAGCCGCTGCGAACCAGCAGGCCTTTGTGAAAACGTCGCCCTCTGGCGCGGCCTTCACGAAAATCCTGATAGAGCACCTCAGTCTGACGCACTTCCTCTGCCGTGGGTTTGGTGCGTACCGACATGTAGCCCTGCACTTTACCGTCGCGGACTACCGGAATGGCGTTGGCCCGCACCCAGTAGTGATCGCCATTTTTACGGCGGTTCTTGACCAGTGCCGTCCAGGGTTCACCCTGTTTCAGCGTCGCCCACATGTCGGCAAACGCTTCTGATGGCATATCGGGGTGACGTACCATGTTATGCGGCTGGCCGTTGATCTCGTCGGCGGTGAAGCCGCTCGCCTCAATAAACGCGTCGTTAGCGTAGGTGATGTGGCTGTTAAGATCGGTGGTCGACATCAGTGTCGCATTATCGTCGAACAGATATTCACGCTGAGAGACAGGCTGGTTGTTACGCATCAAAAGTCCTTGGAGACCCGACGTCCTGCACGCGACGGTCTGAGTGTCGGCATGAAAACTGTGGGCTGAGAGATAACGATTACCTTTTTTTATGTTTTCGGCATGCTTCTGCCTACTCTTTAGCGTTTAAGTTAAATTAGTGGCAATAATAAAGCCGCTTTGTAGCGGCTTTCACATTTTTGGTTGATTATCCATCCGTTAGCCGGACTGGAGAATTCCGGCAGCGGGTCAGCTGAGGTCGACATTACGGGTGCCAAACCACCAGGTGAGCAGGAATCCGCCGATCCAGGCCACCATCAGCCCGGCCAGATAGACCGCCATGCCAGCGAAGATCCCCTGGCTGGAGGTCATCAGTGGCAGCGTGACCAGGCCGGAGGGTCCGAATACCGTGTTCATCCCGACCGGCAAACCCAGCCACGCCACCAGCCCGATAAAGAACCCGCCCAGCGCACCACCGCCGCAGGCGGTGATAAAGGGCTTGAGGCGCGGCAAAGTGACGCCGTAGATCAGCGGTTCACCGACGCCAAGCAGCCCCGGCACGATAGCGCCTTTGATCTGCGCCCGCAGCAGCGCCCCTTTTTCTGCTTTGCACCACAACGCCAGTGATGCGCCGACCTGGCCTGCTCCCGCCATCGCCAGAATCGGGAAGAGCGAGTTAAACCCTTGGGTTTCCATCAGCGCAAAGTAGACCGGAATAAAGCCCTGATGGATGCCGAACATCACCGCGATCAGGAACAGCCCGGCCAGCAGCGCACAGCCAAAGGGATTGTTATTGAGATGGATAAACAGCCACGACATCCCTTTAAACAGTTCGCCGCCCATCGGCATGATCAACAGATAGGTGATGGCGCCGGTGATCAACAGCGTAAACAGCGAGGTGAGGATCATATCGAGATTGTCGGGAATGATTTTGCGCAGCTGTTTTTCAATCCACGCCCCGATAATCGCCGCCATCAGCACGCCAATAATGTTGCCGCGCGGGTCGATCGCCAAGCCAAAGAAGTTTTCCATGCCGCTGTAGTAGCCGGTGGTGGCCGTGGGCACATAGCCGAGCACAAACAGCGAGGCGATGATTGCGCCATTGACGCCGCTGCCGCCAAACGCTTTCTGCGCGTTGTAGCCAATCAGGATGCTGAGAAAGGTGAACAACCCTTTACCGAAGACTTTCATGTACGCCACGGTATGCAGCAGCCAGGGCGCGTGGTCACCGGGTGCATTGAGGTGGAGACTCTGTTCAATCAGCGTGGCAAATCCCAGCAGCAGCCCCGCGCCGATAAAGCCCGGAATCAGCGGAGTGAAGATGGTGGCGAAGCGCGACAGGAACTGATGCACGCCGCTGGTCTGTTTCGCCTTTAGCTGCTGCTTCTGCTGCTGTGCCAGCAGGCTTAGTTCCGCTGTTTCGCCCTGCGGTGCCAGCGCGGTATCACCCTGAGCCAGCAGGTTCTGCATCCCTTCGGCGGCGGTTTGCGCCTTGCCAGGTCCCAGCACAATCTGCAACTGTGCCTCGCTGTCGATAACGCCTAAGACACCCGGCAGGCTTTTTAACCGTGCCAGATCACTCTCTCCCGGCTGATTGAGCGTCAGGCGGAGCCGCGTCATGCAGTGACCACAGGCCGCGATATTTTGCGCGCCACCGACCGCCTGCAGGATGTCGCGCAACAGAGCCTCGGTGATTCTGGCCATTAGCGTGCTCCCGCTGCCTGTAAAGCCTGACGGATAAAGCCCTGATGCTGACTGAGCAGCGCTTTCGCCTCATCGGCAGCCAGGTCAGCCAGTACCATCAGGATGGCGGTTTTGCAGTGTCCGCCACAGGCGGTGAGCGCGACGCTGGCCGTCGCCTCATCACAGTCAGTGGCCTGCATGACGATGTTAACCTGACGCTGTACCAGTTTCTGATTGGTGGCTTCCACGTCGACCATCAGGTTGCCGTACACTTTTCCGCTGCGGATCATCGACCCGGTAGTGAGCATGTTGAGCACCAGTTTTTGTGCCGTGCCCGCTTTCATACGGGAAGACCCGGTGACCACTTCGGGGCCGACCACTGGCGTGAGCGCAATCGCGGCAACCTGCGACATGGCGCTGCCTGGATTACAGGTGAGCGATACAGTAGTCGCGCCAAGTTCGTTCGCGTAAGCCAGTGCGCCCAGTACGTAGGGTGTGCGACCGCTGGCGGCGATGCCAACCAGCACATCGTGGCGGCTGAAGTGGATATCTTTCAGATCCTGCGCGCCCTGCTCCCGGTTGTCTTCCGCGTTTTCTACCGCCTGGAGTATGGCGGTATGGCCTCCTGCAATCAGGCCGATAACCTGCTCGCGGGGTGTGCCAAAGGTAGGTGGGCATTCGCTGGCATCCAGTATGCCCAGCCGACCGGAGGTGCCTGCGCCGCAATAGATCAGTCGTCCACCGGCCTGGAACGCGGCGCAGATGGCGTCAACGGCGGCGGCAATCTGCGGCACGATGGCCTCAACCGCCAGCGCCACCTTTTTATCTTCATCATTGATGACGCGAAGCATCGCTTCGGTGGAGAGTTCGTCAATATTCTGGCTGGCCGAGTTGCGGCCTTCGGTGATCATCTGGCTGAGGTCGAGTTTCATGGCGGGCTCCGCAAAGGAATAAATTATTCAAATTAATAACTATCATAACGAATGATTAATTCATTGGGTGAGATCTTTTTTCGATGGATGTGGGGTGAGTCATGTTGCGGGGGATCAGATTGGCTGAGTGATGAGTATAAGCATTACGACCTGGGTTCGGTGCATGTGAGTGCAATCGCTGGGAGACCGGTGCCGGTCAGAAAAGGTTCACCTGATCGTAAAGACGCATTCGTCATCCATGACGCTCGGCCCACGCCGTCCCTGGCGTGGGACGCTTTACTCTTCAGGTGAACCTTTTCTTCCTTCAAGCTTTTTTATTGCTGTTTGAATGATGGAACGCGGCCTCAGGCACACTGACGCTAAGCCCACGCCGTCCCTGCCGTGGGACGCTTTACTCTTCAGGTGAACCTTTTCTTCCTTCAAGCTTTTTTATTGCTGTTTGAATGATGGAACGCGGCCTCAGGCACACTGACGCTAAGCCCACGCCGTCCCTGCCGTGGGACGCTTTACTCTTCAGGTGAACCTTTTCTTCCCTCAGGCTTTTTTATGGCTGCTTGAAAAGAGGCTTGAGTCGGACATAAACGTTGAAAAAGGCCTGCTGGAGTAAGATGTCCTTTCCTGGTTTTTGTCCTTCTGACAATCTGTACCCGAGGTGGATGAGAAGGCGGATACCAGCATTGACGGAGTTAAGCGTCCGCCGCATTGTTCAAAAACGTCGGGAGCGTTTTTGAACAATGCAAAGCGTTGGCCCGCTTGCGGGCGAGCCTCATGGATGAGGTGAGTGAACCGGCGGCCGAGGCCCCAGGGATGGGTTTTCGACGACTTTACGCAGTCACTGCTGGTATCCGACTGAACGGAGCACTGTTTTTCCTGCAAAGACCTCGCCTCCCATCCTATGTCACTCATCCAAAAGACAATTAAAACCCACCAATCGCAGGTTAAACGCGCAACCATTTAATCAATATAAAGTTGTGACGTTCTGCAGCCATATAAAGCAGCCAGCTTCTCAAGCGTTTGTTTTTGAGGTTTCTTTCTCGACTCTAACTTCGACACGCCAGCCTGCGTGATGCCAAGTTTATTCGCCACCTCTTCCTGTGACAGGTGACGATGCAAACGCCAGGCAACATGCAAAGGAACAGATTGCCGTCGGCTGATTTTCATTACATCGTGAGGAATCGTTTCATCATCGTCTGGACCCACTTCATAAGGGACAGACTCAAACACATCATCTAAATGACGTTCAGCCATGAGCTTATTAAACAGCTCTATAGGGATGACAGCACCAGTGCGGTTCCCGCGCTCGTCCGTCAGAAACTGTATAGCATTCATGGGTAATCACTCCTTACTGGTACGGCAGGCAACACTGTCTGATCGTCTGCCTGTGCAGCGGAACGCTAAACCCGGCTGCACAGAACTTATTGATGACGCACATTGCTCCTGCCACACTGCTAGCGCTTTTTGTACGTGGTCGATGTTCTTCTTACGACTTCAAGTATATCTATCACTACTGGCTGACCTTTCTCTATCTTCCAGAGTACGCGGTAGTGACCTACTACCAGCTTCATTCGCTTCTGTTTATCATCAGTCAGTTTTTCGACTTTCAGATGGGGAATATCCGGCCATTTAGCCAGCGCCTCTACAGCATCTTCAATAGCGTTACCCTCTTTCTGAGGCAGCCCATAAAGCTGTTTCAATGCCTTTTTCGTCCAGTTAATTTCTGGCATCCGTCAACACTCCATGTTGTCAAAGAACACAGTCAACTCACCGCAACGGAATATAACTATAATCAATCATAATCACAATATCCCTGTCGTATAAACATGGTTTTTAGTTATAAAATTATAACTATTTAATTCTCGGTCAACCTGTATATCTGACATGAAAAATCTCATAAAAAAAGGCCCAACTTTCGTTGAGCCCATTCTTACGTTAATGCCGTGTTCAGCTTGCGGTCTGTGTCCGCAGCTCCAGCTCATACTCTTTCGCCTTTTCGACGTCGAACTGGTTTTCCCAGCGGGCAATCACCAGCACCGCCAGCGCATTACCAACCACGTTCAGCGCGGTACGCGCCATATCCATGATGCGGTCAACACCGGCGATAAACGCCAGACCTTCCAGAGGAATGCCGACGCTGCCCAGTGTGGCCAGCAGCACCACGAAGGAGACGCCTGGCACGCCAGCGATACCTTTCGAGGTCACCATCAGCGTTATTACCAGCACAATCTCGTCGGTCAGCGACAGGTCAATGCCATACAGCTGCGCGATAAAGATCGCCGCAATACTCTGATAAAGCGTTGAACCATCCAGATTAAACGAATAACCGGTCGGCACCACGAAGCTGGTGATCGCTTTCGGCGCGCCGTAGGCTTCCATCTTCTCCATGATACGCGGCAGCACCGTTTCCGAGCTGGAAGTAGAGTAAGAGAGAATCAGCTCATCCTTCAGGATACGCATCAGCGTGGTAATCCGCAGCTTACAGAAGCGCGCCACTCCGCCCAGCACCACAAAGGCGAAGAACAGAATCGCCGCATAAACCAGCAGCACCAGCTTAGCCAGTGGCCAGAGCGAGGCAAAGCCGAAGTTAGCAATCGTCACCGCAATCAGCGCAAACACACCCACCGGGGCATAGCGCATGATCATGTGCGTCACTTTAAACATCGCTTCAGAAATGCCACGGAACAGGTTCACCAGCGGATCGCGCTGTTCTGACGGCAGTGACGACAGGCCTAAACCAAACAGCACCGAGAAAAAGATAATCGGCAGCATGTCGCCCTTCGCCATTGAGGCGAAAATATTCTGCGGGATCAGCGACAGAATGGTGGTGACCAGGCTGTGCGGACCGCCCTGTACCTCTGCCGTTGTCGCTTCATATTTAGAGATGTCCACCGTTGCCAGCGTTGACATATCAATGCCGGTGCCGGGTTGAAATACGTTGGCCAGCGTAATACCGACCACAATGGCAATGGTGGTGATCACTTCAAAGTAGAGAATCGTTTTGACGCCGATGCGTCCCAGCTTCTTTGCATCACCCACGCCAGCGATGCCGACAATCAGGGATGAAATCACAATCGGTACCACAATCATCTTGATAAGATGAATAAAGATATCGCCTGCCGGGCTGAGAATGTTGGTGACTAACCATTCACGATTGTCTGGCTGATTATGCAACACAGCACCCACAACGATGCCAAGCACCAGGGCTGTCAGAATCTGCCAGGCCAGGCTGATTTTAAAACCTTTCATAACGTGTAATTTCCTCAGTCAAAACCCGTTTCTCTCTACTGCGAAGGTGCAGAAGACAATACACACAGGGAGTGAGCAAAAAGCCCGGTAAATTAGAGGGTGTCTTGAAACAGCGCCTCGTATGAAAATCTGATGATTCCCATACCCATTTTCAGACGCGGTCTGAGTTGATACCTGCAGAACAGGGGCGAGATAAGTACCATTTTCACTGTGGTAAATGCAACCCCTGGCGGATCCGATTAAAAGTTCACCATCTAAGCAGCATAAAGTGCTGCCAGAGCTGAAAAACCCTAACCTGCTGTTATGAAAAGTATTACTTCGATGAATTTACGCATAGCTATGCAGAAACGCTTAAAAACTGATCCGGCGCGTTTGCTCGCTTTTTATTCAGGATGAAAACGTAAAAGCGATGCCTGACTTCTCCAGCGCCGCCAGAGCGTTAACCTGATAGATCAGAATGGCTTAACGCTTCTTGGGGGATGTGTATCACGTGATCTGTGGCGCAAAAAAGAAACAAAGCTTTGGCGCGGGCTTTAATTAACCATTGATTGACATATCATTAACATCTTCAAGGAGATCCGCCATGAGCCAAATACACAAACATCCCGTTCCAGAGAATATTGCAGCAAACACCCTGATTACTGCAGAACAGTATCAGGCGATGTATCAGCAATCTGTCGACGATCCAGACAGTTTCTGGGGCGAACAGGGCAAAATCCTTGACTGGATCAAGCCTTACAGCAAAGTGAAAAACTGCTCGTTTGCACCAGGTAACATTAACATTCGCTGGTACGAAGATGGCACGCTCAACCTGGCGGCAAACTGCCTTGACCGTCATTTAGCCACGCGCGGCGATCACCCGGCGATTATCTGGGAAGGCGACGACGCCAGCGAAAGCAAAACCCTGACTTTCCGCCAGCTGCATGCCGAAGTCTGTCGCTTCGCCAACGTGCTGGAACTGCTGGAAGTGAAAAAAGGCGACGTGGTGGCGATCTATATGCCGATGGTGCCGGAAGCCGCAGTAGCGATGCTGGCCTGTGCGCGTATCGGTGCCGTTCACTCGGTGATCTTTGGCGGTTTCTCACCGGAGGCGGTCGCGGGCCGCATCGTCGATTCCAGCGCCTCGCTGGTAATCACGGCCGATGAAGGGATCCGCGCCGGTCGCAGCATTCCGCTGAAGAAAAATGTCGATGACGCGTTAAAAAATCCCAATGTCACCAGCGTGAAAAACGTGGTGGTGTTCCAGCGCACTGGTAAAGATGTGGGCTGGGTTGAAGGCCGCGATCAGTGGTGGCACGACCTGATGCTGAACGCGAGCACCAACCACGCTGCCGCAGAAGTCGGCGCAGAAGATCCGCTGTTTATCCTTTATACCTCCGGTTCAACCGGCAAACCCAAAGGCGTGTTGCACTCCACCGGCGGGTATCTGGTCTATGCCGCGACCACCTTTAAGTTCGTCTTTGATTACCATCAGGATGATATCTACTGGTGCACCGCCGATGTAGGCTGGGTGACGGGCCACAGCTATCTGGTTTATGGCCCGCTGGCCTGTGGCGCCACCACACTGATGTTTGAAGGGGTGCCAAACTGGCCAACGCCGAGCCGTATGGCGGAAGTGGTCGATAAACATAAAGTCACGCTGCTCTACACCGCGCCCACTGCCATCCGTGCGCTGATGGCGGAAGGTGATAAGGCGATTGCCGGCACCGACCGCAGCAGCCTGCGCATTATGGGATCGGTCGGTGAGCCAATTAACCCGGAAGCCTGGGAGTGGTACTACAAGAAAA
This sequence comes from Pantoea sp. K16, assembly GCF_048452805.1. Classification (NCBI taxonomy): domain Bacteria; kingdom Pseudomonadati; phylum Pseudomonadota; class Gammaproteobacteria; order Enterobacterales; family Erwiniaceae; genus Pantoea; species Pantoea sp. K16. The sequence continues at coordinate 260,368 of NZ_JBLWNV010000004.1, forward strand.
TCGGCAACAGCCGCTGCCCGATTGTTGATACCTGGTGGCAGACCGAAACCGGCGGCTTCATGATCACGCCGCTGCCGGGTGCGACCGAGCTGAAAGCGGGTTCCGCCACCCGACCGTTCTTTGGCGTGCAGCCCGCGCTGGTGGATAACGAAGGTCAGCCACAGGAAGGCGCCTGTGAAGGCAATCTGGTGATCACCGAGTCGTGGCCGGGTCAGGCACGTACCCTCTATGGCGATCACGACCGTTTCGAGCAGACTTACTTCTCTACCTTTAAAAATGTCTACTTCAGTGGTGATGGTGCCCGTCGTGATGAAGATGGCTACTACTGGATCACCGGACGCGTCGATGACGTACTCAATGTTTCCGGTCACCGACTCGGCACCGCCGAAATAGAATCGGCGCTGGTCTCGCACCCTAAAATTGCCGAAGCGGCGGTAGTGGGGATTCCGCACAGCATCAAAGGCCAGGCGATTTATGCCTATATCACGCTGAATCATGGCGAAGAGCCGTCGCCGGAGTTGTACACCGAAGTGCGCCAGTGGGTCCGTAAAGAGATTGGCCCGATAGCCACACCGGATGTACTGCACTGGACCGACTCACTGCCGAAAACCCGCTCCGGCAAAATCATGCGGCGTATTCTGCGCAAAATTGCCACCGGGGATACCAGTAATCTTGGTGATACTTCTACGCTCGCCGATCCTGGCGTAGTAGAAAAACTGCTTGAGGAGAAACAGTCGATCAAAATGCCTTAAGCGCACGCTGTCCGGCGGGAAGATCGCTTCCCGCCACACCCGCCCTACGCAGTCTGTTTCGGTAGTCACAAATATTATAACCAGCTGAATCCGCGCCCTGTCGCGAGGTTCTCGCCTGCAAGCCCTCTGGAGAAAATGTGATGAATGACGCCCTTTCGAATCAGGATGCCATCAATCAACAGATTGAGCGTAATCCCCTTTTTCATGAATTAGTCCGTAAGCGCCAGGCGTTCGCGACGCTGCTGTCGCTGATCATGCTGGTGCTCTATGTCGGCTTTATCCTGCTGATCGCGTTTGCACCCGGCTGGCTCGGTACCCCGCTGCATGCCGGCACCAACGTCACGCGCGGTATCCCGATTGGGGTCGGGCTGATTGTGATGTCGTTTGTGCTGACCGGCGTCTATGTCTGGCGTGCCAACGGTGAGTTTGACCGTTTAACGAAAGCGATCCTCAGCGAGGTGAAATCATGACTCGTCTCACCTTATGGCTGCTGGCCTTAATGCTGCCGTTTTCAGCACTGGCTGCCGATGCGATAACCGGTGCCGTGCAGCGCCAGGCGACCAACTACCAGGCGATTATCATGTTTACGATTTTCGTCGGGGCCACGCTGGGAATTACTTACTGGGCCTCAAAGCGCACCCGATCACGTAATGACTACTACACCGCGGGCGGCAATATCACTGGCTTCCAGAATGGCCTGGCGATGGCGGGTGACTTCATGTCGGCCGCCTCGTTCCTGGGCATTTCGGCGCTGGTTTACACCTCTGGTTATGACGGGCTGATCTACTCGCTCGGCTTCCTGGTCGGCTGGCCGATGATTCTGTTTTTAATCGCTGAGCGACTGCGTAACCTGGGTCGCTATACGTTTGCCGATGTCGCCTCATATCGTCTGAAGCAGATGCCGATCCGCACCCTGTCAGCCTGCGGCTCACTGGTGGTCGTGGCGCTCTACCTGATCGCGCAGATGGTCGGGGCCGGTAAACTGATCCAGTTGCTGTTTGGCCTTAACTACCATGTTGCGGTAGTCCTGGTCGGCATTCTGATGGTGATGTATGTGCTGTTTGGCGGCATGCTGGCCACCACCTGGGTGCAGATCATCAAAGCCGTGCTGCTGCTATTTGGTGCCACCTTCATGGCGGTCATGGTAATGAAGGCGACCGGTTTCAGTTTTAATACGCTGTTCACTGAAGCGATGGCGGTCCATCCAAAAGGCATCGCGATTATGCAGCCTGGCGGATTGGTCAAAGATCCTATCTCCGCGCTGTCGCTGGGGCTGGGGCTGATGTTTGGTACGGCCGGATTGCCGCATATCCTGATGCGCTTCTTTACCGTAGCGGATGCTAAAGAGGCACGTAAAAGCGTCTTCTGGGCCACCGGCTTTATGGGTTACTTCTACTTCCTGACCTTTATTATCGGCTTCGGTGCCATCCTGCTGGTGGGCGCTAATCCGGCCTTTAAAGATGCCAGCGGCGCGCTGATTGGCGGCACCAATATGGCGGCAGTGCATCTGGCGAACGCCGTGGGCGGCAGCACCTTCCTGGGCTTTATCTCTGCGGTTGCCTTCGCCACGATTCTGGCCGTTGTCGCAGGCTTAACCCTGGCGGGTGCATCGGCGGTGTCTCACGACCTCTATGCCAGCGTGTATCGTAAAGGTCAGGCGAGCGAGAAAGATGAACTGCGGGTTTCAAAAATTACCGTGCTGGCGCTGGGCGTGGTGGCGATTGCGCTGGGTATTCTGTTTGAGAAACAGAACATCGCCTTTATGGTCGGGCTGGCCTTCTCGATTGCGGCCAGCTGTAACTTCCCGATCATCCTGCTGTCGATGTACTGGTCAAAACTCACGACGCGTGGCGCGATGGTGGGCGGCTGGCTCGGTCTGCTGACCGCCGTTATCCTGATGATCCTCGGCCCGACGGTGTGGGTACAGGTGCTGGGCAACGCGAAGGCGATTTTCCCCTATGAGTATCCGGCGCTGTTCTCCATGGCGGTGGCCTTCGTGGGCATCTGGATCTTCTCGATTACCGACCATTCGCAGCAGGGCGCAGAAGAACGTTCACGCTTCCGTGCACAGTTTATCCGCTCGCAGACCGGCACCGGCATCGAACAGGGCAAAGCGCACTGATCGTGGCTTTTCGTTCATAAAGAGCAGGCAATAAAAAAGGGCGGCTACCGAAGTAGTCGCCCTCTTCTTTTGCGCAGCAGAATCAGAAGCGCAGCGATGCACCCACGTACGGGCCATCGACCAGCACGTTATCTTTGCGTCCATCTTTGTTGTTCAGTTCGATGTACTGATAACCCACACGCAGGTTAAGCAGTGAAACCGGCGTGAAGCTCAGGCCGCCACCGGCTTCCTGATAGCTGTCGAGCTGATCGGTGAAAGACTCTGGCGCGTAATAATATTCGCCATACAGGCCCCACATGCTGTTGAAGCTGTAGTGTGCTGCACCACCCAGCGCCACCGCAAATCCATCTTTTCCATCTTCAGGATGGGTGAAGATCGCTTTTGCGGTCGGCGCCAGACGCAGCGGCCCGAAATCAACGTTGTAACCCAGACCGGCACCGTAGGTACTGCCGTCATGGTCGCTACGCAGCCAGTTACCTTTCAGAAACAGACCGGGTGTTGTGGTGCCCAGACCCACATTCAGGTTGGTGTTGTGTTCGCTGACATCAACACTGCCTTCAATCGCCTGAGCGGCACCGCTCATTAAAACCAGCCCGAGGGCGCTCCCGGCAACAAGTTGCTTAAACATGATTCCACTCCGTGAAAGGACAATTAATTCGGCCGCAAGGTTAACAGCCTGAAATGGGGAGACAACAAAATCTGGAAAACTTTACGTAAAAATACGTGTCTCAGCGCAGACCAGCCCCTGTGCGACGGAGTGTAGCCTATATTGTCCACATCAGGTGCCCAATCAGCGGGGCCAGCACCACGGTCACCACGCCAGAGAGCATCATCACCAGGCTGGCGACCACGCCCTCCTGCTCGCCAATCTGATAGGCGCGTGCCGTGCCGGCACCGTGTGACGCCGCACCGAATCCCGCGCCTTTCGCCACGCCCTGCTTAATGGCGAGCCGCAGAAACAGCACGTCGCCGATTGCCATGCCAAACACGCCTGTAATCACCACGAACAGCGCCACCAGATCGGGCTGCCCGCCAATCGGACCCGCCGCAGCCAGCGCAAACGGCGTGGTGATAGAGCGCACGGCCAGGCTGCGCTGAATCGACTCCGGCAGGGTTAACAGCCGCGCCAGCCAGACGGAACTGCAGACGGCGACCAGCGTCGCGGTCACTACGCCCGCGCTCAGCGACAGCCAGTGGCGCTTAATAATTTCCACGTTCTCATAGACCGGCACCGCAAACGCCAGCGTCGCTGGCCCCAGCAGCCAGAGCAGCCAGTGGTTTTCGGCGATGTAATCCTGCCAGCTGATATGCGTCAGCAGCAGCAATGCCACCAGCACCAGCGGCGTCATCACCAGTGGCATCAGCAGCAGCGTCCGCCAGCGGCGATAAAGCCGTTTATTCAGCGCATAAACCAGCAGCGTAACGGCTACACACAGCAGGCTGAGCAGAAAATCACGCATGCGGATCCTGCTTACGCGCGGCACGCGCGACTTCATAATGATAAAGCCGGTCCACCACCCAGGCAGTCGAGGCCAGCACCAGCAGCGTACTGACGCCAATCACCACACAGATGCGCCAGCCATCAACCCGCAGCAGATCGCCATAGTTCACCACCGCCACCACCGCCGGAATAAAGAACAGCAGCATCTCGGCCAGCAGCCAGCGTGACCCGGCTTTCACCCAGTTCAGCGGCACAATCCGCGTCACGATTAACGCCAGCAGCAGCAGCATCCCGACGATATTGGCGGGCAGCGGCAGATGCAGCCAGCTCACCAGCCGGTCGCAGGCGATAAACAGGCCGATATAGAAACCCAGCTGGAGCGGCAGGCTGAGCAATTGCACTGCGCGGTTGCTGCGTAAAGTGAGCGCTAACGCCATCACCTTGTCTCCCCGATTAAATTGATGTCACCAGTATAAATCGTCAACAGAAGGTGAAAAAAATGAATTAAAATTATCGAAATCATGCCTGAAAGGAATAGTTATGGATGTCCGCGCCCTGCGTTACTTTACTGAAGTCGTACGCCAGCAGAGCTTTACCCGTGCGGCGCAGAAGCTGTTTGTGACGCAACCGACCATCAGCAAAATGTTGCGCCAGCTGGAGGAGGAGCTGGGCTGCACGCTGATCCTGCGCGATGGTCGTCGTCTGCACCTCACCGACAGCGGCCAGGCGGTCTATCAGCGCGGCCTGGCGATCCTGCAGGAGTTTCATCAGCTGGAAGCGGAGATTGGTGACATCAACCAGCTCAAAACCGGTGAGCTGCGACTGGGTATTCCGCCGATGGTCGGTATGCAGATTGCCGGTTCGATTTCCGCGTTTCGCCGCCGCTATCCCGGTGTGAAGCTGAAAATCTCTGAGTTCGGCGGTCTGACCGTCCAACAGGCGGTGCTGGCGGGCAGTCTGGATATCGCCCTGACCGCGCTACCGGTCGATGCCGAGCTGCCGCTGAACACCCTGCCCCTGATGCATCATCCGCTCTGCGTACTGCTGCCGCGTCGCCCGGAGTGGCTCAGCCGCCAGCAGATTGGACTGGCAGAACTGGCAGAGCATCCACTGCTGATTTTTAATGAGGAGTTCTCGCTGAATCGTCAGCTGATGCAGGCATTTCAGCGGCTCAACCTGACGCCAACGGTGGCGGTTCGCAGCGGACAGTGGGATTTTCTGGCGGCGATGGTGCAGGCGGAGATGGGGCTGGCGATTCTGCCGGAGCCGATCTGTCAGCGGCTGGATAAGCAGTCGCTGCTGTGGCTGCCGCTGGAATCGGAGCTGAAGTGGAGTCTGGGATTGATCTGGCGGGAAGGGAGTTATCTGTCGCGCAGTGCGCAGGCGTGGATAGCCTGTTGTCGCGAGCATTGGCCGGATGAGCCGCCGCGCCTGTCGGTGTGAAAGGCTGGCACGCCGCATTAACGCGCAGGCGTGCCAGTCAGGACTTACTCCTCTTTTTCGATCAGCAGCGCTTCCAGCAGATCCAGGTCGTGCAGTAACTTCTGCATCGTCTCATTGGAGATTTGCTGGGTGGCGCGCAGATGATAGACCTCAGCACGTTCGGCACGCAGTCCGGTCAGGCGGAAGCGACGCTCCAGGTTCTCGGCGAACAGCGCGTGTTCAAGGTCATTCTTCCCTTCAGCGCGACGACGTAAGTTGCCAATCACCCGCAGACTCACCTCTTTAAGCAGCTCCGGATCGATGTTCTCTTCCGACTCATTCTCCAGCCGCTCTTCCATCTTGTGCAGGCTCTCAATGGCTGCGCCTGCCATTACCGCACGCGCATTCTGCAACTCGCGACGGTGTGCGCCTTTATCAATAGTATCAATGCCGCGCAGCAGAATCGGCAGAATCACTACCCCTACCAATAGCGAGAAGAGAATCACGCCGGTGGCGATAAAGACCAGTTCATAACGCGCCGGGAAAGGCTCGCCGTTGGTCAGGAACAGCGGAATCGACAGGACACCGGCCAGGGTAATCGCGCCGCGCACACCCGCAAAGGAGGCGATCAGCAGTTCACGCAACGAGTAGTTGGAGAACTCCAGCGGCTTCTTCTTCAGCAGGCGTTTGCTGAAGCGCTGCATAATCCACAGCCAGCCAAAACGCACGATCATCAGCGCGGCATAGACCAGCCCGATATCGGCAAACAGCATCCAGAGTTCGACGTTTGGATCGGCCTGCGCCTGATCGACAGAGGTCTGCAGAATATCCGGCAACTGCAGGCCCAGCATCAGGAAGACCATGCCGTTAAAGACGAACTCCAGCATCTGCCAGACGCTGTTGGCACGCAGGCGCATCGCCAGCGGTGCCTGACGAATAATACCGGAACGGGTGATGGTCATACCGGCCGCCACGGCCGCCAGGATGCCTGAGACACCCAGATGTTCAGCAATCAGGTAAGAGGCGAACGGCAGCAGCAGCAGCAGTACGGTCTGGGTAGCCGGATCGTCACCGCTCCAGCGGCTGAGCAGGCGCAGTGACTTACCGTAGAGCCAGCAGATCGCGACACCCGCAATCAGACCACCCACCGCCACTTTCAGGAACTCAACGCTGGCACCGCCCCAGGTAAACACCATGGTACCCATGGCGACTGCCACGGCAAATTTCAGCGATACCAGGCCCGAAGCGTCATTCATCAGGGCTTCACCCTGCACAATCGACATAATCTTCTTGGGAATACGGCCTTCACCGACAATGCCTGAGAGCGCCACGGCATCGGTCGGTGACAGCACCGCCGCCAGCGCAAAGGCAGGGATCAGCGGGATACCTGGTACCAGCCAGTAGATCAGATAGCCGATGCCGATCACGGTAATCAGGACCAGCGCCAGTGCTAAGCCAATTATCTCGCGACCATGATGCAGGAACTCACTGATCGGCGTCTTCCAGCCATCCGCGAACAGCAGCGGCGGAATAAAGAGCACCAGAAACAGCTCCGGGTCAAAGTCGACATGCAGACCAAAAGTTGGCCAGGCCAGCATCGCACCCACGGCGATCTGAACCAGCGGCAACGGGATCTGAAAAGGGAGGATACGAGCCGCAACGCCAGAGAGCGACACGACCAGCGTCATGATGAGAATTGTAAAAAAGATTTCCATGCTTTCCTTAGGCGTCGTTTCTTTCAATCATTGGTTAAGCGCTAAAGTGTAAAACAAACTGCGGTGAAGATTGTCAGCTACGCGTGCGCCGGGCGGGAAAATAGTGAAAAATTCCGGACGTGCAGCCGCACGCCCGGTTGTACAGTCAGATCGCCCAGCCACCGGCGTAAAACGCCACCAGCGCGATAGCAATAATGACGGTGCCGACGTTGAGCTTGCGCCATTCCCCCGCGAAGAGACGTCCCACGACCAGGCTGGCGAAGCCGATCATAATGCCGGTGACGATGTTACAGGTGAGCACGATAATCACCGCCGTTAACAGGCCCGACATCGTATCGACAAAATCATTAAAGTCGACTTTCGCCACATTACTGAGCATCAGCAGACCCACATACATTAATGCAGGCGCGGTGGCGTAAGCCGGCACCAGATACGCCAGCGGTGACATAAACAGAATGGCAAGGAACAGCAGGCCGACCACAATCGCGGTAAGACCGGTTTTACCCCCCGCCGCCGTTCCTGCCGCCGATTCGATATAAACCGCAGCCGGTGACGCGCCCACCAGACCCGCGAACAGGCTGCTGACGGAGTCGCTAGTCAGCGCACGGCCACCATTGATAATCTGGCCCTGTTTATCCAGCAGATTTGCCTGACCCGCGACCGCGCGAATGGTGCCGGTCGCGTCAAAGACCGCCGTCATCACCAGTGCCAGCACGCTTGGCAGCACGACCGGCTGCATCGCGCCCATAATGTCGAGGCTGAACAGCAGCGACTCACCGCTGGCATCACGCAGGCTCGGCAGCGCAAACAATCCTTTGTAGCTCACCGCCGGATCGAAAATCAGCCCCAGCAGCGAAATGGCGATAATTGTCATGAGTATACCGCCGGGCATCCGGCGCTTCTCCAGTCCAATAATCGCTGCCAGTCCCAGCAGCGTCATCATTACCGGGAAGGTGGTGAAGTGGCCCAGCGCCACCGGCAGGCCCGGTGCCGGGTTTTTCACTACCAGGCCTACACCGTCAGCCGCAATCAGCAGCAAAAACAGGCCAATTCCGACGCCAGTGCCGTGCGCCACGCCCATCGGCAGGTTACGCAGGATCCAGGCTCGAATGCCGGTCACTGAGATCAGGGTAAACAGCAGACCCATCAGGAACACCGCGCCCAGCGCTACCGGCACGCTGATGTGCTGGCCCAGCACAAGGCTGAAAGCGGTAAAGGCGGTTAAGGAGATTGCACAGCCAATCGCCATCGGCAGATTGGCCCACAGTCCCATAATGATGGAACCAAAGCTGGCAACCAGGCAGGTGGCGACAAACACGGCAGTAGGGGGAAAACCGGCCTTGCCCAGCATTCCTGGCACCACGATAACGGAGTAGACCATCGCCAGGAAGGTGGTAAGTCCGGCCAGAATTTCCTGGCGCACGCTGCTGCCGCGCGCCGAGATCGAGAACCAGGCGTCCAGTTTTCCACTGGCCGGGCGTGATTCAGTTGACATAGTTGAGCCTCAAAAATTTTTGTTGTGTGGATCGCTCTGCGACCATCGCTGTCCCTGGAATAAGCGGGTAGACGGCGTCACTGTCGGGTTTTACCCGGCAGGCAAACGTTTACCTTGCCGCAGATAGTTGGCCGCCAGAAGCGGCCAGATAAAAAGGCATGCGATTATCCGGCGTTTAGCGGCACATTTTCAACTGTCAGAGGGAGATTCTTCAGCATAAAGATCAGGCTTAAGTCGCCAGCAGCCGCGTGGCCCAAGCCGACGTCAAACGCTGACGCCCTGAAGTTAACGCGATTTTCAGGGGGATGCGCACCGGCGCAGCCGTGATGAGACACGACCCGCCAGTGGAAGAGGGGAATTAACCTGGCAGCGAAAGCTCGCCGCCCTGATCGATCGCGCGCTGCCAGGCGGCACGCTGTTGCACAGTCTGCAGCCATTTCTGGCTGGCGGGCATCTGCTCCAGTCCGGCACGTCGCGCAAGCGCCAGCAGCGGAAAGCTCATCTGGATATCAGCGATACTGAAGCGCTGACCGGCGAACCAGGGATTTGCAGCCAGATGCTGTTCGATCATCTGCATGTGTGGCTTAAGCTGTTTATCCAGAAACGCCTTCTGCACGCCTTTACCGAATGCCGCCCCGACCGGGCGCAGCAGCCACGGCACCGGTGCTTTACCCATCTGACCGAAGATCAGCTTCATCACCAGCAGCGGCATCAGCGAGCCTTCGGCATAGTGCAGCCAGTAGCGGCACTGCAGCCGCGACGCCTCATCACTCACTTTGAGCCGGAACTCGTGATCATATTTCTCTTCAAGGTATTCGAGAATGGCACCTGACTCTGCCACTACCTGGTTCCCGTCGGTAATCACCGGTGATTTTCCCAGTGGATGCACTTTTTTCAGCGCCTCCGGGGCCAGCATGGTCGGTTCGCGTTGATAGCGTTTAATCTGGTACGGCACTTCCAGCTCTTCCAGCAGCCACAGCACCCGATGCGAGCGCGATTTCTCAAGATGGTGAACGGTGATCATCATGATTCCCTGTGTTTTGACCTTCACCAAGTATAGACGTCACTCCACATCCGGATGTTTATCATCCTGTTCCGGGTCAAGCAGCACCGCACCCGAGCCCTGCTGACCCAGCCGGTCGCCGGGATTGCGCAGCGGGCAGTCGCGCATCGACAAACAGCCGCAGCCGATACAGCCATCCAGGTCATTACGCAGGCGGGTCAGGGTTTCAATGCGCTTATCCAGCTCTTCGCGCCAGTGCTGCGTCAGCGCATCCCACTCCGGTGTCGACATGCGCTTGTCAGGCGGAATGTGATCCAGGCTGTCACTGACCGTTGCCAGCGGAATGCCGATACGCTGCGCAATCTTGATAATCGCGACGCGTCGCAGCACGTCACGGCTATATCGCCGCTGATTGCCGCTGTTGCGGGTGCTGAAAATAAGTCCTTTTGTCTCATAAAAGTGCAGCGCCGAAACCGCCACACCGCTGCGGCGCGCCACTTCACCCGGTGTTAAGACCGGTTTCGGATAGTTGCGTTCTTTTTTCATCAGGCTCTTTACCTCAAGTTAACTTGAGGAATTATACTCGCTCTCCATCAAAACCACTAAACTCCCATTACCGCTTATTAAGCACCAGAAGGATGAGACCATGATGCAAGAAGAGATCATTCATTCCCTGACGCACTGGATTGACCAGAACCTGGATAAGAGCCTGTCGATCGATGAGGTTGCCGCAAAATCGGGCTATTCGAAATGGCATCTGCAGCGTATGTTCCGTTCGGTAACGAAACAGACGCTGGGTGGCTATATTCGCGAGCGCCGTCTGACGCTGGCAGCGGAAGCGCTGTCACAGACACAGCGGCCGGTTTTTGATATTGCGATGCAGTATGGCTATGACTCGCAGCAGACCTTCTCCCGCGTGTTTCGTCGTCAGTTTTCACAGACGCCTACCGCTTACCGCCATACCATGCGCCGCCAGGCGATTCAGCGCCCTCGCCTGCTGAGTTTTGGCTGCAATGACGGTATCAGTAGCTTCACCCAGCGCACGACCGGCGAGTGCTGTCCGGTTCGTTGACCCCTCAGATGCGCCCGCCCGGGCGCATCTGACTGATTTCCCCGCCATTCTTCTTCTACTGCTCACTATTCCCTCACGCCGCTACCATACCAGAGTCAAATTTTGTTCAAAATTTAAAATCGGGTGATATAATGTGACCCAAGTCACACTTTGAACCTGGGTTGACGGCGAAAAAGCACCCCCTGACACACTTTTCCGCCGCCGGTGATGTCCGCAGATTGTCAGGAATACTTACTGATATTGAGGTCCGGCCGATGGCTACGTTAACCGCCAGTTTACTTGTTATGCGTTGGGAATTGCTGAGCGCAATCATGATGTTTTTTGCCAGCACCCTGAAAACCAAACTTCGTCAGGATAGCCGTCACGTGATGGCATTTATGTGTGGCGGGATTGGTTTAGGCATGACCTGCTGGTTTGTTACCGGTCTGATGGGCATTACCCTAAGCATGGATAACGTGCATAACTTTCTGGAAATCTCAAAGCATGCCTTTATCGATGTGATGAGCCAGGCGCCTGCTGACTGGCCGATGCCCTGATTTTTGCGCATAAAAAACCCCGCTTAGCGGGGTTTTTTATATTGCTGTGTGTGCTTAAATTTTCTTCAACATGGCAGGGATATTAACATCCTGCACTGTAACGCCCGGGCTCTGCGTTCCGCGGCGGTCCTGAATCCACATATCTCCCATCATCTGATTTAAACCACGATCTAATCCGGTGACCAGTCCTGCACCTGGGGTGAAGGTCAGTTCGCCAAAGTAGATGCGCTCGTCATGGATATACCAGTCCACACGCACGTAGTCGAAATCACTGGCCAGCTTCTTGCTCAGTTCGAGCGCATGTTCCAGTGACGGCATAATCGGTGAGACATCCAGACCGGTATCGCGAATCTTGTGATAGGCCTCATTGAGGTTATTCACGTAGAAATTCATCGACAGCAGCGGCTGGCAGCGGTTGTAGATCACCTGCAGCACATATTCGAACTTGCCATCACGCTTGTTGAACATATGAAACTTGTAATCAATCGGCGCGCTTTTGCCATCACCAATGTACTTCTCAACCAGGATACGTGGCTTGATGTAGCGATAGTGAATCTCACGCGCTTCGTTGGCGAAGTCGGTCTTCAGCCAGCGATAGCAGTCATGAATGATCTGCTGCTTGCGCAGTGCGTCCGGCTCCTCCAGCAGAATCTCTACCATGTTGGAGGCGTGGTTCGGCTTGATCACCGTCCCCTTCCAGCAGGGTAAGCTGTTCAGCGTGGTCGGGTCAGTGGTTTCGTGTACCAGCGGGATCAGGTATTCATTACCGATTTTTTCAGCAATGAATTCGCGCACCGAGTACTTATCTGACAGACGACCATAGCTCTGGTAATCGCCGAAGATAAACTTACGATACAACACCTTCTCGTTGAACACTTTTGGCTGACGCAGATTGGGCAGCTTTCTGAACTTATGGAAGTAGTAGATGCGGTCCTGATAAGCCCAGGGCATCTTCTTAATAAAATACTGCACACTTCTTCTGAGTTCTTCTTTCAACTTGAGCATATCTGACCTCATTTGTATGTTTTGTAGTTGAGTGAGGAAACCTGAATCTTTTGAATGACGCCGTTTTTAAAGAAGTAATTCATTACGGTCAGGGACAAAAGTTCTGAAAGGAAAACGCTCCACGCGGCCCCCATGATGCCGTGACCCTGGATCAACCACCAGGAGAGCGGCAAACTGATGACCATCAGGCAGATGATTTTCCTCAGCAAGTAGTTAAATCCTCCCTCTTTGACCATGTAGCGATACGCTACGGTCCCCATTGCCGAAAAGCTGGTCGCTATCGACAGCAACGTAATGAGACTTCCTGACTGTGTGAATTCCGGGCCGTACAACGCAATGATGATCCGCTCGCCATAAAGCGAAATGATCAGCAGCATCAGCAATGAAACAGCCATAACATAGCCATTGAGCCGCGCAGCCAGCTTAATGGCGACCTCGCCGCGCTCCCTGAAGATTTCAGTGAAGCAGGAGGTGATGAGCGCCACCGGGATAAAAATCCATGAGGCGGAAATGGTATTCGCCGCCGCAAACAGCCCGAGGTCGCGCGCGGGTGCCGTGCCTGCCAGGAACATCTGCGCCGCTTTTACCTGCACAGAGATAAAGATGCTGGAGATCGCCAGTGGCAGACCGGCATACATCAGATAACGCAGATAGGCAGTGCGCTTTTCGCGCGGTGGCATCTGATCCTGATGGTCCTGATAGAAGTTGTGACGCTTAATCAGATAAGGCACCAGAGTCACTGCGACAATCGACAGCGTCAGCCAGAGCGGATTAAGACGCAGCCAGGCGACAGTGAAGCTGATGCCGAAACTCAGCAGCATGCCCACGGCGTTGGCGATGGTGTTAAGACGCGAGGCAAGACGCGCGTTGTTATAAACGCTGAAGGTGTCCTGGGTGACAAAAACCGAGGCAACAAATGAGGCCAGTGCAAACGCCAGGAAATTTTCCTGCATGTTGTACCAGACCCAGATTAAGACTGGCACCGAAGTGACCAGCAACAGCACCATTCTCATCGTACGGGCGATGGTCATCAGGCGCAGGCCTTTTGACGCATTTTTGCTGACGCGTTTAAACAGAATGGTTTCGGTGCCAAAGATTGCAACGGTTTGCACCATCGCAAATAGTGAAGTAGAAAACGCCATCTGGCCAAACACCGTTGGGCCAAAGGATTTCGCCACGTAAGACGTCACAAAAATGACGCCAAAAACGGAGATGATCTTCTCAGACATCATCCAGGCGGCATTAGACATTACGCTCAATTTCATCGACTCTTCCTTAGTATTACTCAACTACAACCGCTTCGGTACAACATCCCTGTAACGAATTAATAAGCGCTCAGTGGGCCTGGCGAAAATGTAAGACTTCAGACCAAGCTGGTCCGAAAATTGAGATGTAAATCATGATCCGGAGTGTTAATTCAGGATAATTCTTATTATAAATGGCGCGAATCACTTCAGATGGAAACGATTTCAGGCTGAAAATAAAACAACCTTTAAGAGCCCTTCCCGCCATATTAATCAAGTCGGTCAGGCTAAATATCCAATGTACGTAGAATTTTTTCGTATTTTGGATGCGATGAATTTATAACAAAAATCCCCCTCCAGGAAGGCACGCCCACCGGATAAGAATAAAATAAGATTTATCCCATGATGATATTTATTCTAAATATCTTAATTTAGGCTTCGCAATTCAATTCGCGCACTTTAATACTGCCTTAATAGAATCTTACAGTGCCAGAAATTATTAAAGTCATTCTCATCCATTAATCGATAAGAAAGGTAAGAGCATTTATGAGAAAGTCACGATACAGCGAAGATCAAATCACAAATGCCATTAAAGCTTCTGAATCGGGCGTGAAAGTCAGAGAGATTTGTGAAGAGTTAGGCATCTCTGAAGCCACGTTCTACAGCTGGAAGAAGAAGTTTTCTGGGTTGTCTTCGGAAGAAGGCAGAAAAATCAAAGAGCTGGAAGAAAAACTGCAGAACATCACGCGTGAACTGCAGACGCTCAACTCGGACAAAGAGATGCTGCAGAGCGTTCTGAAGCACTTCTTTACCACTAATGAAAAACGTCAGGCTGTGGATTTCCTGCAGGCCACCTTTGACATCGGCACCCGTCGCAGCTGCCGCTTATTAGATATCAGTCGCAGCGTATACCATTATCCGTCAGGCACGGAGAACCGCTAAACCCAATGCTACCGCGCTTTTTAGACTTAACGCTGAGATTTGTTCTTACCAGAAGAGATGAAGATCATTTAACAGGACAATTGCGGCACCCTTTTCCGCTCCATTTATAACTAATGAATGGCTTCACGGCTAAGCTTCTTTTTTTGCGGTAAAATTGATTCACAACAGCAAACGTCTCGCATTCTACGGCTACTCTTCCCTTCCCAATCTCGTTTACGCGGGATTGGGCCCTCCCTTTCTTACGTAAGCCCAGCTAATCGTCGGAACTAAATCGTCTCAATATCATTAAGCCAATTTAAACATCGCGCAAAAAATAATCACCGTATATTTGAGTTAATGCTGGACCTGACTCAAATTTTTGCGGCTGCGTTTAATTCCGGGGAAAGGGTTAATGGCATATACTTTCTCCAGGATTAATCCAGGATAAATAGTTTATTGCTCCTTATCACTAACGTTATGTGTCTATCTTTTCGCTCTCTTCATTGCGCATCATTGATGCCAGAGATTAATCTTTAATTATTAACGCAGCGGCGGAGTTTTCTTACTCATTCATCACTGAGTGAAGTTAATAGTGGTTTTCAGCCTCCCTTTCTCAGGACCATACCGCAATAAAAAGCCGCTGATAAAAGCATAACGTCCATAGTGCTGCGCGATTTTTCCTGATTAACGACCGATATCTGAACAGTTACCCGCTGCCAGCGCTGAACATGGCTATGTTCAGGAGACCATCAGTCCCGTTTTTTCACTGACAAAAGGGGGATGAGAGAGGCTTTCGAGGGTAAAGGCACGATTACGCAGAGGCATGAAATCGATTTCGCGGCACAAATCTGCCGGAGAGCGAGCAAATCGGGGTAGGGTTTAATCTTAAAAAGCCGCGCGGCGTGTTATCCGCGCGGCAGAGGTCTTTTGGCAATCTTCGCGGTTTACTCTTTAACCGCGACGACGAGAGGCTGCGGTTTAATGCGCATTGCCCACAGGACACCAGCCATCAGACAAGTAATCCCCGTCACGGTGAGCAGGGGTGGCCAGCTTTGATACCAGAGAAAAGTCCACAACAGACCGAAAAGGATCTCAAAAACAATCAGTGGCCCCATCAGTACGGTGGGCAGACGCTGGCTGGCAGCGTTCCAGCATAAGGTCCCCAGCCAGGAACAGAGCAGACCAATCGCCAGCATCAGGGAGATAAACACCGCAGGACGCGGCCCAAACGGCAGCGAAAAAGCCGGCTGTTGCCAGGCGAGCTGCGCGCTGACCAGCGCGTACATGATTAGCGCCATCGGCAGCGTCACAACTCCCTGCGCTGTTGCCCAGGTCGAGGGCCGCAGTTCGGGATGTGTACGCAGCCAGCGGGCATTGCGCAGCGGATACCAGGTCCAGCAGACCACAGCCAGCAGCGCCAGCGCGATACCGGTCAGATAACGGCTGAGATCAAGCGTGTGGCCCTGACTCTGTAGCTCCGCCGCATTCACGCAGAGTAATCCGGCCGCCATCATGACCAGTGCCGGAAACAGCCGCCGCCACGGCAGGCGTCCTTCAAGATGGCCGTAACAGAGATTGGCCGTCACAGCGATCACCACCGGCAGCGTGCCGATAATCATGGTGGAGACCGGTCCGCCAGTGCGCTGAATGGCGTTCGCCAGAAACGCATAGTAGAAGAGGTTTCCCACCAGCGAGAGCTTTACCGCCTCACGCCAGTCAGTCCGGGCCAGCTTGCGCAGGCGATGACGACCGTGCCAGGCCAGCGGCAGCGCAATCAGCCCAAACGCCACATAACGTCCCGCCGATTGCAGCGCGCCAGGATAGTCAGGCACCAGCAGCGGCCCGACAAAGATCAGCCCCCACAGCAGTCCGGCGGTGACGGCAAACATGACACCAGCAAACATAATTTCTTCCTTATATAGCTTTTTCGTTCAGTGTGGCGGGTTCGGGCGGGGAATGCTTGTAGCAGATTGCGGTGGTATCAGGGCTGGCGCACCTGCTTTTGATAGCGGCCCGGCGTGATGCCATAACGGTTTGCAAAGGCGCGGGTCAGATGGGCCTGATCGGTTAATCCCACCGCCGCCGCAACGCTGGCAGCCGCTTCACCCTGTGCCAGCCTTTGCTTGGCGTCGTAAAGCCGGAAAGCCATCAGCATCTGATGCGGCGTAACGTGATAGTGCTGACGAAAGGCGCGTAAGAAGTGCCACGGCGAAAGCGAGGCCAGCGCCGCCAGCTCATCCAGCCGCACCGGTTCTGCGAGGTTTGCGCGCAGAAAGTCTCTTACCTGATCAAAACGATGCCGTGCATCCGGTCTGCCCTGTGAGGACATGCGTGCCAGCGGACGAATCTGCAACAGCAGTTCAGCCAGCAGGCTCTGGCGCGCCAGTGGTGATTCCGCCTGCCAGAGTGTCGCCAGCGTGCGGGAGAGCGGCCGCGCCACGCGCGGATCGGTCAACAGCGCCTCGTTGAACCACCAGCCGCGATCGCCGGTCAGTTCATCCATCAGCTGCGGCTGAATGTAGATCATCTGGTAGCGCCAGCCCTCTTCACACGCTGACTCACCGGTATGCAGCTCATCCGGATTCATCATGACCAGCGAGTTCTCCGGCGCAGTATATTCGGTGCCGCGGTAGCGAAAGCGTTGCGCGCCCGCTTCAATGGTGCCGATACCAAAGGCTTCATGGGTATGGGGTTCAAATGCGTAGCGGGAGATGTGGGCCTGATAGAGTTCCACACCGGGCAGCTCGGCGAGTTGCTGAAACCGGGCGCGGTCTTTCTCACAGGGAAAACTCGCCGGAACACCTTCCACTTCTCTCTCCTTATTTAACCAGTCGGTTTAGCATGCCTGTGACAGGGGGGAAAATGCAAAAGATTGCTTTCCGCAATGCCTCAGGTAACACTGCTTTTTTCAAACCAGATGGGATTAAGCATGGCACAGCGGGTAGTCGTGGTCATTGATATGCAGAATGGCGTCTTCAGCACGCCACGCTTCGACACAGCGGGAAGGATTGCACAGATTAACCGGCTGACCGAACGCGCCGATATCACAATATTTATCCAGCACCGCGAAGGCGAGATGTGCGAGGGTAATGCGGCTTTCGGGCTGCTGCCGGAAATCGCTCAGCCTGCTGGCGCACACTATGTGACTAAAACTGCCTGCGACAGCTTCTGGCACACCGACCTGGCCGCGCTGTTAAAGAGGCTGGCGGTAGAGGAATTTGTGGTGTGCGGTTGTGCCACTGACTACTGCCTGGATACCACGATAAAAGTCGGTGCCAGTGCGGGCTATGCGATTACCGTTGCCGCCGATGCGCACACCACGGCAGATCGCCGCTGGATCAGCGCCGAAGCACTGATTAACCAGCACAATGATGTGTGGGCCTCACTGCTGATCCCCGGCAACGTGCCACGTGTGCTGAGCACGGAGGCGATTCTGGCGGAATGGTCGTAGCTGGCCGCCAGACGCCGCGCATAAAAAAAGCCCGCAAAGCGGGCTTTTTTTGTACTCTCTGGCCAACGGAATCAGAACGGAATATCGTCGTCGAAATCCATTGGTGGTTCGTTGTTGTTGCTGGCCGGCGCGCTCTGTGGCTGCGGCTGCGGACGGGACTGCGCGCCACCACTGAACTGGTTATTGTTGCCCTGCGGCTGCTGCGGCTGACCCCAGCCATTGTTGTTGCCACCGCCCTGCGCGCCACCACCGGCTGGAGCGCCTGCACCGGCATTACCGCCCTGCTGACGGCCACCCAGCATCTGCATGGTACCACCAACGTTAACCACGACTTCGGTGGTGTAACGCTCCTGGCCACCCTGATCCTGCCATTTACGGGTGCGCAGCTGGCCTTCGATATAGACCTGCGATCCTTTTTTCAGGTATTCACCCGCGACTTCAGCCAGTTTGCCAAACAGCACCACACGGTGCCACTCAGTGATCTCTTTGTTTTCACCGGTCTGCTTGTCGCGCCAGCTTTCCGACGTAGCCAGCGTAATGTTGGCAACAGCGCCACCATTTGGCATATAACGTACTTCCGGATCCTGACCCAGATTCCCGACAAGAATCACTTTGTTAACGCCACGACTGGCCATGTTGCTGTCTCCCGATGAGTTAATGCATACAGTCTAATCTATCAATTCTAACACGTCCTGCGGTCTGTTTCCCACTTTCGAGCGGGGTTCCAGTTTTAATACTCTGCGCGCCAGAGGCTAAGAGTACTGGATATTTATTCAGTCTATTTTTTGTGCCATAATGACACGTTTATTCTGGCCGTGTCGGCAAGGCGCGGTGAGTGCTGCTAATCCGGGAAAGGTGAATGGATAAGATCGAAGTTCGTGGTGCCCGCACCCATAATTTGAAAAACATCAACCTGACCATCCCACGCGACAAACTCATTGTGGTAACCGGCCTGTCAGGTTCCGGTAAATCCTCACTGGCGTTTGATACGCTGTATGCGGAAGGTCAGCGCCGCTATGTGGAGTCGCTCTCTGCGTATGCGCGCCAGTTTCTTTCGTTAATGGAGAAGCCGGACGTCGATCATATCGAAGGTTTGTCGCCCGCCATTTCCATTGAACAGAAATCCACCTCGCACAACCCACGCTCGACCGTGGGAACCATCACCGAGATCCATGATTACCTGCGTCTGCTGTTTGCCCGCGTTGGCGAACCGCGCTGCCCGGATCATGATGTGCCGCTGGCGGCGCAGACCGTCAGCCAGATGGTCGATCAGGTGCTCTCCCAGCCGGAAGGCCGTCGCCTGATGCTGCTGGCGCCGGTGGTGAAAGATCGTAAGGGTGAGCACACCAAAACGCTGGAGAATCTGGCGACCCAGGGCTATATCCGCGCGCGTATTGATGGCGAAGTGTGTGACCTCTCCGATCCGCCAAAACTCGAGCTGCAGAAGAAGCACACCATTGAAGTGGTGATTGACCGCTTTAAAGTACGTGAAGATCTCGCAACCCGCCTGGCGGAATCGTTTGAGACCACGCTGGAGCTCTCCGGCGGGACGGCCATCGTGGCGGACATGGATGACAGCGCCGCAGAAGAGCTGCTCTTCTCGGCTAACTTCGCCTGCCCGATCTGTGGTTACAGCATGAGCGAGCTGGAGCCGCGCCTGTTCTCGTTTAACAACCCGGCGGGCGCCTGTCCGACCTGTGACGGCCTTGGCGTACAGCAATATTTTGACCCTGACCGCGTGGTGCAGAATCCTGAACTCTCGCTGGCGGGCGGTGCAATCCGCGGCTGGGATCGCCGCAATTTCTACTACTTCCAGATGCTGCGTTCGCTGGCGGAACACCTCGATTTTGATATCGAAGCGTCGTTCGGCAGCCTGCCAGAAAACGTACAGAAAGTGATTCTGTACGGATCAGGCAAAGAGAGCATCGAATTCAAGTACATCAACGATCGCGGCGACACCTCGGTGCGCCGTCATCCATTTGAAGGGGTGCTCAATAACATGGAGCGCCGCTACAAAGAGACCGAGTCCTCAGCGGTACGCGAAGAGCTGGCGAAATTTATCAGCAACCGCGCCTGTGCCAGCTGTGAAGGAACCCGTCTGCGTCGTGAAGCGCGTCATGTCTTCGTGGAGAACACCACGCTGCCGACCATCTCTGAGATGAGCATCGGCCATGCGATGTCCTTCTTTGAAAACATGAAACTCAGCGGCCAGCGTGCGCAGATCGCCGAGAAAATTTTGAAAGAGATTGGCGATCGCCTGAGCTTCCTGGTCAACGTCGGCCTGAACTATCTTTCGATGTCGCGTTCCGCCGAGACCCTGTCCGGTGGTGAAGCACAGCGTATCCGTCTGGCCAGCCAGATCGGTGCCGGTCTGGTCGGCGTGATGTATGTGCTGGATGAGCCTTCAATCGGCCTGCACCAGCGCGACAACGAACGCCTGCTCGGCACCCTGATTCATCTGCGCGACCTCGGTAACACGGTGATCGTGGTTGAGCATGATGAAGATGCGATTCGTGCCGCTGACCATGTGATCGATATCGGTCCGGGTGCGGGCGTACATGGCGGCCAGGTGGTGGCTGAAGGCACGGTTGATCAGATCATGGCGCAGGAAGCGTCACTGACCGGCCAGTTCCTGAGCGGCAAGCGTGGCATTGCAGTGCCAGAGGAGCGCGTCAAAGGCGACCCGGCCAAAGTCCTGAAGATTACTGGCGCACGCGGCAACAACCTCAAGGATGTCACGCTGACGCTGCCGGTCGGACTGTTCACCTGTATTACCGGTGTTTCCGGCTCGGGTAAATCGACCCTGATCAACGATACGCTCTTCCCGATTGCCCAGCGGGCGCTGAACGGCGCGACCATCGCCGAACCGGCACCTTACCGTGACGTGGCGGGACTGGAGCACTTCGACAAAGTAATCGACATCGACCAGAGCCCGATTGGTCGTACACCGCGCTCCAACCCGGCCACCTACACCGGCATCTTCACCCCGGTGCGTGAACTGTTTGCGGGCGTGCCGGAAGCGCGTTCGCGCGGCTATAATCCGGGCCGCTTCAGCTTTAACGTGCGTGGCGGACGCTGTGAAGCCTGTCAGGGCGATGGCGTGCTGAAAGTCGAAATGCACTTCCTGCCGGACATTTATGTGCCGTGCGATCAGTGCAAAGGCAAACGCTATAACCGTGAAACGCTGGAAGTGAAGTACAAAGGCAAGAGCATTCACGAAGTGCTGGAGATGACCATCGAAGAGGCACGTGAGTTCTTCGATGCGGTGCCGGCGCTGGCGCGTAAGTTGCAGACGCTGATCGATGTGGGTCTCACCTACATCCGCCTCGGTCAGTCCGCGACCACTCTTTCCGGCGGTGAAGCCCAGCGCGTGAAGCTGGCGCGTGAGCTGTCGAAGCGTGGCACCGGTCAGACACTCTACATTCTGGATGAGCCGACCACCGGCTTGCACTTTGCCGATATCCAGCAGCTGCTGGAAGTGCTGCATAAGCTGCGCGATCAGGGCAACACCATCGTGGTGATTGAGCACAACCTGGATGTGGTTAAAACTGCAGACTGGATTGTCGACCTGGGTCCGGAAGGCGGCAGCGGCGGCGGTGAAATCCTGGTGGCTGGTACGCCAGAAACCGTGGCGGAGTGTGAGAAATCACATACCGCGCGCTTCCTGAAGCCACTGTTACAGAAGTAATTCTGTCAGGCCCGCCGCGTGCGGGCCTTTTACTCTCCCCTGTCGATTCAGCCAGAAAATTGCAGAATCAGGCAAGATTCAGACATGTATAGGCATATACGCTTTTCCCCACGCTGACTATCCTTAAGCGGTTCCTCTTTGGCACGCCCCTGGCGTCGCCCTGTTTTCGCAGCACATCAACGCTGCTGCACTTCATCGAATAACACTCACGACACATCGAAACTGGAGACACCATGAATATTACGCATGCGTATGCTGCTCAGGATGCAAAATCCAAACTGGCACCGTTCGATTTTAAGCCGCGTGAGCTGCGCGCCCATGACGTTCAGCTTGAGGTGCTGTTCTGTGGCGTCTGCCACTCAGACCTGCATCAGGCCCGTAATGAGTGGAAAAACACCATTTTTCCCGTGGTTCCGGGTCATGAAATTGTCGGTCGCGTCACGGCCGTTGGCCCGCAGACGCAGAAATACAAAGTCGGCGATCTGGTCGGCGTAGGCTGCATGGTCGATTCGTGCCGCAGCTGTCCGAGCTGTCAGCAGGGTCTGGAGCAGTATTGTGAAAACGGCTTTGTTGGCACCTACAACGGTGAAGATCGTGAAACCGGCGCCATTACCTACGGCGGTTACTCAACGTCGATGGTGGTTGATGAGAGCTTTGTGCTGCGCATTCCCGAGAACCTGGAGCTGGCGGGCGTGGCACCGCTGCTGTGTGCCGGTATTACCACTTACTCGCCGCTGCGCCACTGGAATGTCGGCCCGGGCAAGAAAGTGGGTATCGTAGGCTTAGGCGGCCTGGGCCATATGGGCGTGAAAATTGCCCATGCCATGGGCGCACATGTGGTGCTGTTCACCACCTCGCCTTCCAAAATTGAAGATGGCAAACGTCTGGGTGCCGATGAAGTCGTGATCTCCAAAGATGCGGAGCAGATGGCGCAGCACGCCAACAGCTTTGACTTCATTCTGAACACTGTTGCGGCTCAGCACGACCTCAACCCCTTCATTACCCTGCTGAAGCTGGATGGCAACATGACGCTGGTGGGTGCACCAGAGCACGATCACCCGGCACCGCAGGTATTTAACCTGATCTTCAAGCGTCGCAGCATCGCCGGTTCACTGATTGGCGGCATCGCAGAGACCCAGGAGATGCTCGATTTCTGTGGTGAGCACGGCATTACGTCAGACATTGAACTGATCGCGATGGACCAGATCAATGAAGCCTATGAGCGCATGCTGAAAAGCGATGTGAAATACCGCTTCGTTATCGACATCAATACCCTGCGCGAACAGCCTGCCGCGTAACCCGCTGCCTCTGAAACCCTCTTGCTCAGGTAAGAGGGTTTTTTATTGCCGTTTAGCGGGCCGTTGCAACCTGCTGGAATGAGGCATCGACCAGATAGTAGATCTGCGAATCTTTCAGCGAACCGTCCAGGAACAGCGTGCTCCAGTGTGACTTGTTCAGATGCTCGCTGGGAATAATATCGCTATGCTCTTCGCGCAGTAATTCGGCCAGCGCAGGCGTCGATTTCAGCGAGACCGCTGGCCGCCCTTTCGCCTCATGTACCATCGCAAACAGCACGCCGTTGCTTTTAATCTGCGTGGCTTTCCAGTCACTGTGGACGCTCTGCTCCGCGCCCGGCTTACTCATGCAATAGGTCAGTAAGTCTGAGTTATTCATTACGATTCCCCTTGTAAAGTGGCGACAATCCGCCTGGCACCGCCCTCAATGCGATGCTCGCCCAGCCAGATACCCTGCCAGGTGCCCAGCACCAGACGTCCCCGCTGAACCGGTAATAACAACGAAACCCCTAAGATCGACGATTTGATGTGCGCCGGCATATCATCACGCCCTTCGTAGTCGTGCTGATAAGGCGCATTCTCCGGCACGTGCCGCATGAAATGCTGCTCCATGTCGCTGCGCACCGTCGGGTCGCAATTCTCATTTAAGGTTAACGACGCCGAAGTGTGCTGCAACAGCAGATGTAGCAGACCGGTTTTGATATCACGCAGTCCGGAGAGCGAGTTCACGATCTCATCGGTGACCAGATGAAACCCGCGCGGCTTCGCGCTCAGCGTAATAGTTTGTTGATGCCACATAGCTTATTCCTGAAACGGTTACCCCGTTTAAGTGTGCAGCATGTCGCCGAAAGGTAAACCCTGACCCATAAAAAAACCGCCAGAGAGCACCCTGACGGTTTTTTTTACAGCCTGGCGGCAGAGTTACATCACGGCGGCAAACGCTTCAGCCACCTGATGCACATTTTTGCTGTTCAGACCGGCCACACACATGCGGCCGCTGCCCACCAGATAGATGCCAAATTCGTTGCGCAGACGATCGACCTGCTGCGCACTCAGGCCGGTGTAGCTGAACATGCCACGCTGCTTCAGCAGGTAGTCGAAGTTTTTACCTGGCAGTGCAGTGCTCAGCACGTCCACCAGCGACTGACGCATGTCCAGAATGCGTAAGCGCATCGCTTCCACTTCAGCCAGCCAGCTGGCTTTCAACTCGTCATCGTTGAGTACGCGCGCGACAACCTGCGCACCGAAATTCGGCGGGCTGGAGTAGTTGCGGCGAACCGTGGCTTTTAACTGGCCCAGCACACGCGCTGACTCTTCGGCGCTGTCACAGACGATAGAGAGACCGCCCACGCGCTCGCCATAGAGCGAGAAAATTTTGGAGAAGGAGTTGCTCACCAGGGCTGGCAGGCCCGCCGCCGCGACTGCACGCAGCGCATAGGCATCCTGCTGCATGCCGGCACCAAAGCCCTGATAGGCGATATCCAGGAAAGGAATCAGCTGCTGTGCTTTCAGCACCTCAACGGTCTGATCCCACTGCGCATCGGTCAGGTCAGCACCGGTCGGGTTATGACAGCAGGGATGCAGCAGCACGACGCTTTGCGCTGGCAGGGTTTTCAGGGTGCTGATAAAGGCATCAAACCGCACGCCGTGGGTCTCTGCGTCATACCAGGGATAGGTATTTACCTCAAAACCTGCACCATTAAAAATCGCGACGTGGTTTTCCCAGGTCGGATCGCTGACCCAGACCGCAGACTGCGGGAAGTAGCGCTTAAGGAAATCGGCGCCCACTTTCAGCGCGCCAGAACCGCCCAGCGTCTGAATAGAGGCGATACGGCCCGCGTTTAACACCGGATGATCGGCACCAAACAGCAGCGGTGCAATCGCACTACGGTAGCTGTTCAGTCCTTCCATTGGCAGATAGAGCGATGCCTGATGCGGCTCAGCATAGATCTGCTCTTCGGCAGCGGCTACAGCCTTCAGCTGCGGGATGATGCCCTTTTCGTCGTAATAGAGGCCGATACTCAGGTTAACTTTGTGTTCGCGTGGATCTTGTTTGAAGGCTTCCATCAACGACAGAATCGGATCGCCAGCATAGGCATCAACGTTTTGAAACACGGTGTAGGTCTCCATGATTGGTCCAGAGGGAAGATGCGGATTAAACCCGATAGCGTCCCGGACGGTGGTTCATTGCAATAATCAGATTCAGGATCACCGCACCCGCAATCGACGCGAGCAGGATGGGGCCGCTCACCACAAACAGTGACGCCAGCACGACGCAGGTATCGACCACCATTTGCAGCTTCCCCGCGCGGATCCCAAAGCGATCCTGTAGCCACAGCGCCAGAATATTGATGCCGCCCAGGCTCGCCTTATGACGAAATAACACTATAAACCCGATTCCCATGATGACGTTACCGAACAGTGTCGCATAGAAGGGGTTAAGGTCAGAAAAGTGGACGAATAGCGGGTGCAGCTGGGTGAACAGCGACACCAGACCGACGGCGCAGAAGGTTTTCAGCGTAAATTCCCAGCCCATGCGTTTTACCGCCAGCCAGTAAAAAGGGATGTTGATCAGGAAAAACGCGCTGCCGAACGAAAGCGGCGACAGGTAGCTGATCAGAAAGGCGATGCCTGCGGTGCTGCCGGTCAGCGCCCCCGCCTGTTTCAGCATAATGACGCCGAACGAGACCATCAGGGTGCCAAGCACCATCGCCAGCGCATCTTCAATGCGCGAATGCGGGACGCGGGAGGGTTCTGCGATGTTATCCATGGGGTTTTCTCAGGGCAAATGATGCGGTTTCGATGCAAAAAACGCACCATCGCCACAGCACTGAACTGCTGTAAACCGGGTGCCAGCGATATCCCATTGATATCTAAGGCGCTTTAAAACAGAACTTTGTGCATAAATGCCGGCTGATACCGTCAACCCATGCGTTAAAGTCCGCCTCTATGCGCGCTCTTCGCATTAATTGCCGCAAGTGTGCACCAAAAGCGCACAGCGCGCACCTTTTTAGCGCGTCTTCTGCTCAGGCAGCATCATCAGCCCGTTCTCTTTCATGCGTCCCAGCACTACCGAGGTTTTCACATGGGAAACGCTCTGGTGGCCCGCGACTAACTGGCTGATTAACGCACTAAGGGAATTGAGATCGGCCACCGCCACTTTAAGCAGATAGTCCGCATCGCCGGTGGTTTTATAGGCATCCACGATCGCCTGCTCCTGCTCCACCATCCGGTGAAAGCTCTCGACATATTCTGCGGTGTGGTTAATTAAGCGCACCTCAATCAATCCCACCATGCCAAGCCCGATGGCATCGGGCGACAGCCGGGCATGATAACCCAGGATCAGATTAGCCTGTTCCAGATTGATACGTCGGCGGGAACATTGTGAGGCGGAAAGGCCGACCAGATCGCTGAGTTCCTGATTGGTCAGACGGCCGTTGGATTGTAATAAAGTCAGGATTTTAAGGTCGTAATCGTCTACGTGAGTCATTCCGTTTCCACAGCGTGATGGGCGTCGCTTTGTTACAGATAACCCGATAACCCGAGAGGTTGTCCAACACTATTTTGTGAGGATGGGGGCTGTCATGCACAGATCGTGCATGACAGCACAAACCGGGGATCATTCGTCGTCGTATTGCGGGCCAGCGTAGTTGTCGAAGCGTGACCACTGACCGTTAAAGGTCAGGCGTACCGTACCGATCGGGCCGTTACGCTGTTTACCCAGAATGATCTCCGCGATCCCTTTAAGATCGCTGTTTTCGTGGTAAACCTCATCGCGATAGATAAACATGATCAAATCCGCATCCTGCTCGATCGAGCCCGATTCACGCAGATCCGAGTTGACCGGACGTTTATCGGCTCGCTGCTCCAGCGAGCGGTTAAGCTGCGACAGCGCCACAACCGGCACGTTCAACTCTTTGGCCAGTGCTTTGAGCGAGCGGGAGATCTCAGCAATTTCCAGCGTACGGTTGTCCGACAGCGACGGCACGCGCATCAGTTGCAGATAGTCGATCATGATCATGCTTAATCCACCGTTTTCACGGTAGATACGCCGGGCGCGCGAACGCACTTCGGTGGGCGTCAGGCCGGAAGAGTCATCAATGTACATGTTCTTCTTCTCCAGCAGGATGCCCATGGTGCCGGAAATACGCGCCCAGTCCTCATCATCCAGCTGCCCGGTACGGATGCGGGTCTGATCGACGCGGGAGAGTGACGCCAGCATACGCATCATGATCTGCTCGCTGGGCATCTCCAGACTGAAGATCAGCACTGGTTTTTCCTGCAGCATGGCGGCGTTTTCGCACAGGTTCATCGCAAAGGTGGTTTTACCCATCGAAGGACGTGCTGCGACAATAATCAGATCAGAACCCTGCAGGCCCGCGGTCTTTTTATTCAGATCCTGATAGCCGGTATCGACGCCGGTGACGCCATCGTGCGGTGTCTGATAGAGCGATTCGATACGGGAAACGGTCGATTCCAGAATCTGCTCGATGTTTTTCGGGCCAGCATCCTTATCCGCGCGCGCTTCCGCAATTTTAAAGACGTTCGACTCCGCGAAGTCGAGCAGCTCTTCGCTGTTACGCCCCTGCGGATCATAACCGGCATCGGCAATCTGGTTAGCGACGGCGATCATCTCACGCACCACCGCACGTTCGCGCACGATGTCAGCATAGGCGCCGATGTTCGCCGCGCTCGGGGTGTTTTTCGCCAGTTCCGCCAGATAGGCGAAGCCGCCCGCCATCTCCAGTTCGCCACGGGTTTCCAGCGATTCGGAGAGCGTAATCAGGTCAATAGGTTTGCTGTTTTCCAGCAGCCGCTGCATCTCTGAAAAAATCAGCCGATGCGAGCGGTTGAAAAAATCATTCGCGACGACGCGCTCAGAGACATTGTCCCAGCGCTCGTTATCCAGCATTAACCCACCGAGCACCGACTGCTCCGCTTCCAGCGAATGCGGGGGCATTTTCACGCCTGCGAGCTGGCGATCCTGCGTTTCGTTCGATTTGTTGGTGGGTTTATTTCCTGCCATAGTGAATGCATTACCGATCTTCTGTGGGGACGCGCAAGTATACCTTAGTTGGGGTGCGTGCCTCACCCTCATGATGAAACAATCACAGGAGTCAGAATGGCAAAGCGTATTCAGTTCAGCGCACATGGCGGCCCGGACGTTTTAGAGTGGACAGATTTTGAACCTGCTGACCCGGCCGAACATGAAGTGCAGGTAGAACATCGCGCTATCGGGATTAATTACATCGATACCTATGTTCGCAGCGGGCTTTATCCGGTCGCCGCTTTTCCCTCTGGCCTGGGTACAGAAGCCGCAGGCGTGGTGTCGCGGGTTGGACGTGGCGTGACATTATTTAAGCCCGGCGATCGCGTGGTCTACTGTCTGGCGTCGATGGGAGCCTATAGCGAAGTGCACAACGTGGCGGAAGATCGCCTGATGCATCTCCCGGAGGCGATCAGCTTTGAGCAGGGCGCAGCCAGCTACCTGAAAGGGCTGACCACACAATATCTGCTGCGCCAGACCTATAAAATCAGCGCCGGTGAGACCTTCCTGTTTCATGCCGCAGCGGGCGGCGTCGGGTTAATTGCCTGTCAGTGGGCAAAAGCGCTGGGTGCCCATTTGATTGGAACGGTTGGGTCAGCAGAAAAGGCAGCGATGGCGAAGAAGGCCGGCGCCTGGGCGACGATTAACTACCGCGAAGAGAATATTGCGCAACGCGTCAGCGAACTGACCGACGGGAAAAAAGTGGGCGTAGTTTATGACTCCGTGGGCAAAGATACCTGGGAAGCATCGCTGGACTCATTGCGCCGTCATGGGCTGATGGTCAGTTTTGGCAATGCTTCGGGTCCGGTGACCGGGATTGATCTCGGCATTCTGAATAAGAAAGGCTCGCTGTTTGTGACCCGCCCTTCACTGTTTGGCTATATCACCAACCGCCAGGAGCTGGAAACCGCCAGTGCCGAGCTTTTCTCGCTGCTGGCGAGTGGCGCAATTAAAGTTGATGTACCGGAGCAGCAGAAGTTTGCGCTGAAAGAGGCCAGCAAAGCGCACCAGATGCTGGAGAGCCGCGCCACGCAGGGATCCTGTCTCTTAATTCCATAGTAGTGAGCAACAAAAAGGGCCTCCCGCGGGAAGCCCTTCTCTTTTTTTATTTTTTGTTCGCGCTGGTGTAGGGACAGCGGCGATGAATTCGTGTCGAGTCGATGGCACATCGATTTGACGACAGGCATCCTGCCAGAAAACATAAGTAAAAAATATGTTTAATTGCAGATCAGCCCCGACCAATCTCTAACACTGTGATCTTCACCGCATTTAGCGCCAGCCTTTGCGGTCTAACCTGTTGATCTTACGCCGCAGCTTGCGACGTGCTCGCTCATCGCTGTCGCCAAAAAAGGCACGATGCAGCCAGACCGCAATCACCGCCAGCACCAGCCACGGCAACACTTTAATAACAATTGCAAACAGTCCACCGACAAACATCACGATGGTTGCGACCACCAGTGCCGCCAGCACGCCTAACAGCGAAACGCCGGTCAGCAACAGCATCAGGAAAAACCCCAATACGAATAAAATTTCCACGTCAGCGCTCCTTTTTGAGATTGATTGTTATAGCTATTACAAAAAACGTGCCAACAGTTAACTCATTGATTTTATTCTGATAAGAGATAAACAGAAGAGCGCAACCTGGTGAGAAAAACCACATAGTGGCGTAAAAAAACCAGCAAACAGAGCTGGTTTTTTCGGGTTCAGATGAGGCGTCAGGCTTCCTGCGGGATTTTATCGGCGACCAGCGCAAGCGCCGCCTCCAGCACACGGACATCGGCACCGGGTTTGTGGGCATTTTCACTCAGATGGCGTCGCCACTGGCGGGCGCCCGGGATCCCCTGGAACAGACCCAGCATATGGCGCGTGACATGTCCCAGATACGTCCCCTTCGCCAGTTCCGCTTCAATATAGGGATACATGGCGCGCACCACTTCAACCGGGTTAGCCGCCGGATGCTGGCGACCAAACAATGTCTGATCGACCTGCGCCAGAATGCCGGGGTTTTGGTAGGCTTCACGTCCCATCATCACGCCGTCAAGGTGTTGCAGATGGATCTGTGCCTCTTCCAGCGTTTTCACGCCGCCATTGAGGGCAATGGTCAGTTGCGGAAAATCGCGTTTCAGCTGATAGACGCGGGGATAATCCAGCGGTGGAATCTCGCGGTTCTCTTTCGGGCTGAGGCCGGAGAGCCAGGCTTTACGCGCATGAATGATAAATGTCTCACACTCACCGCGTCCCGCCACCGTGCCGATAAAATCGGTCAGGAATTCATAGCTGTCCAGCTCATCGATACCAATGCGGGTTTTCACCGTGACCGGAATTGAAACCACGTCGCGCATCGCTTTAACGGCATCTGCGACCAGATTCGCCTCGGCCATCAGGCAGGCGCCGAAACGGCCATTCTGCACCCGATCAGAGGGACAGCCGACATTAAGATTCACTTCATCGTAACCGCGCTGCTCTGCCAGCTTCGCGCACTGCGCCAGTGCCGCCGGATCGCTACCACCAAGCTGCAACGCGACCGGATGCTCAGCCTCACTGTAAGCCAGGTAATCCCCTTTGCCATGAATGATTGCGCCCGTGGTCACCATTTCGGTGTAGAGCAGCGTGTCACCGGTCAGCTGGCGATGAAAATAGCGACAGTGACGATCGGTCCAGTCGAGCATAGGGGCGATAGAGAAACGTTGCGAAGAGAAATTAGGCATGAAGCGCAGACAATCCGGTAATTAAGGGGTGATGGAATTCTGTGCAAGGATAACACAAGGGCGGGCGATAGTGCATCGCCCGCCCCCGAACAGTCTGAATAACGCGCTTAGAAGTTAAAGCCCAGCTGCATCATCGCGCCCCAGGTGTTGTTAGCACCCACAGAGCCCGCCAGATCCAGATGTACGGCTTTGTTAAACGGTGACAGACCAAAACCGGCCGTAGCGACATTTTCGTCGTTAGAACGCATGTCCGCACGATAACCTGCACGCAGCTGCAGCCAGTCAAGTACGCGGTATTCCGCGCCCACTGCCGCATACTGGCTGTTATCCTGAGTTTTGAAGCGTTTGGTTTCAGTCAGATCCACATCGCCCGTCACGGTAAACGGACCTTTATCCCAGGCCAGACCGGTGGTGACCAGCGGGCGAATCTGGTAGGTGTCGCGGAAACCATTGACCTCTTTGGTCTGCAGATCGCGTGAAACCAGGTTCTGTCCGGTTACACCCAGCGTCCAGTTTTCAGCAAAGGTGGTCGCCAGACCGGCATCAACGTTGAAGCCGGTGTCGGTGCTGCGATACTTACTATTGTTGATGTCGTTCTTGTCGTAGTTGTAGATGCTGGCGGTGTAGTTATAGAGCCAGGTTTTCTGCACTTTCGGCGTCACGCCAACTGATACCGGCTGACCGGCGATGGTGAACTCATGCGCCACCGCTACACCATAATCGGTGGTCAGGGCCGCTAATCCATTCGCACTGGAGCGCAGGTTATTTTGATCGCCAGGACGAGGAAACGCCCCGTTTTCTATACTGCGCAGGTAGTCAATATCACTCTGTACCACGTTAGCGCGGACGTGCGCTGTACCGTAGGCTTTGGTGATAAAGGCGAAAGGCAGAGTGTCGTTGGGGATCGTAACGGCCACGGCCGCGCCGGCAGAACCGTCTGCTTTGTTACCGCGCAAATCGCTTAGCTTATCAGCAACATCACCTGAGGCAGCGCGCAGTTCAGAGTTAACACGGAAAAAATCTGCAAGAGTGAGGTTGCCAACAACGTCGCGGTAACGATCCACGGTGTCCGTAATATCATCCACTTTATCTATCAGCTTATCTTTGTCAGTCACCTGAATGCCCGCTGAGGGAAAAATAATGCTGACGCTATCGTCGGGTTTGGCGCGTGTCATTAATGCCGGGTTCGCCAGCACTGCGGAGCCATAAAGAGAAGATGCTACGCCGGTGCCGCCCATGGCGTCATTACGTGCATCATACCAGGTCCCTGCCGCCATGGCGGAAGAAGAAAGGAAAAGCGCGGTCGTTGCAGCCGTGTAGATCAGCGCTGAACGTTGAGCGGATTTTTTCACCATTTGCCTGCCATCACCTGAGAAATTGCCATTGAAACATTCAATGACTGAATAGTTTGTTAGCCCTATTGTGAACCCTGGCTAACGCGTTATTGCTGTGAATTCAAAGGAAACAGTGTCTTAATTCAAAGGATTGGACGTTTTCCAATCAAAAAACCGTTGTAATTGTTCAAACTGCATTGGGATATTTCAAATAATGCCAGACTTTTCTTAAGTCTTTCTGAACATTACTTCTTAACTCAGTGAGATGCAAAGCAAAATGCCAACAAATTCCGCTTCAGGTGGATTCAGAATGGATCTGATTTGTCGTCAGATTTGAGATAGAAGACGGCTTAAATTCTGAATGTGCTGCTTTATCAGGCAAATGATGCTGTTTTTTCAGACGAAAACCAACCTCAGCGCCGCGAAACTATGTGTGATAAAATAACATCACTTATCCAGCGGAGAATTTTCATGACAAACATGACGTCGCAGCAAATTTTGATTCAGGCCGAAAAGATGTGCCTGCAGCGCGGTGTGCGTCTGACTTCGCAGCGTGCTGAAGTGTTGCGCCTGATGGCCGAGCAGCCTGGCTCGATCAGCGCCTACGATCTGCTGGATCAACTCCGGGTCAGCGAGCCACAGGCCAAGCCACCCACGGTTTATCGGGCGCTCGATTTCCTGCTGGAGCAGGGTTTCATTCATCGGGTGGAATCCAACAACAGCTACGTCATGTGTCACCATTTTGAGGCACCAGCACATACATCGGTGATGCTGGTCTGTGACCGCTGTGCCGCCGTTACAGAGAAGCAGGCGCAGGGCGTAGAGAAGATTATTGCTGGTCTGGCAGGTGAAGCGCAGTTTGCATTACGCCACAGCGTGATTGAAGCGCATGGTTTATGTGAAAATTGTGCTGCGGTTGAAGCCTGTACGCACCATGAAAGCTGCGAGCATGACCATCAGGATGAGGGTAAAAAGCGGGGGAAACGCGGGTAATCGGCACATCCTTGTGCGGTTCCGGTGAGGGCCCACCGGAACGCATTCAGCTGATTATCAAGCTATTGTCTGATTACCAGCGGTGATCTTTGTTCTGACCTTCCCAGGCGGTTACTTCGCGCTCGGCTTCATCTTTCGTAGAGCCGTAACGTTCCTGGATTTTGCCGACCAGCTGATCGCGTTTACCTTCGATAACCTGCATATCATCGTCGGTCAGCTTGCCCCATTTCTCTTTCATTTTGCCTTTGAACTGCTTCCAGTTGCCGCTTGCTTCGTCTTTATTCATGGCAGACCTCCAATCCTCGGGTTTTAATGATTATCTTGCTACTTAACAAAATAACGATACAAAGCGCTGGTTAACTGCGCTGCATAGAGTTAATTGTAGTAGCCAATTTGTTAACCGTGGAATAATACAGAATAATCCGTATCGGCTTGCGTGCAGCCACGGCTGACTCAGGCATCGAACCAGCTGTTCTGACGCCAGTGCTTACGCCAGATGAGCCACAGCGACAGGCCGCGCAGCGCCAGGAAAACCGTGACTGCCAGCCAAAGACCATGGTTACCCAGCACCGGTACGCTAAGCAGCGTCAGAAAATAGCCTGCTGCGGCAACTACCATGCTGTTACGCATCTCACGCCCGCGCGTCGCTCCGATGAACATGCCATCCAGCAGATAACACCAGACGCCGATCAGCGGCATTATCATCTGCCAGACCAGATAGCGGTCCGCTGTCTGCTGGAGTGACTGAAGAGAGGTCAGCAGGGTAACGATCTGCGGGCCAAAAATGGCATAGATCAGCGAGAAGAACAGCGCCACCACTACCGCCTGCCGACAGGCAGAGTGCCAGACGCGCAGGAGCTTGCTGCCATCTTTTGCACCATGCGCCTCACCCGCAAAAGCTTCAACCGCATAGGCAAAGCCATCCAGCGCGTAGGCAGTAAAAGTAATAAACATCAGTAATACTGCGTTAACCGCCACCACATCCGGACCCAGCCGGGCGCCCAGTACGGTCAGCGAGGCGAAACAGAGCTGCAGCATCAGAGAGCGCAGCATGATGTCCCGGTTTAGTCGCAGCAGCCGGCCGCTATCACCGCGCCAGCTCTGCTTCAGCAGACTAAGCGTAATTCCGCGCAGTTTTAACACCCGCCAGACCATGATGCTGCCGACACCCAGCGTAATGTATTCCGCCAGCGCCGTGGCGGTTGCCGCCCCCGCGACACCCCAGTGCAGCCCCATCACCAGCCAGAGATCGAGCACGATGTTAACCAGGTTGCCCACCACCAGCAGGATCACCGGCGCGCGTGCATACTGCACGCCCAGCAGCCAGCCCAGAATGACCAGGTTTGCCAGCGTGGCAGGCGCACTGAGCCAGCGAATCTGAATAAACAGTGCCGCCTGTTCGAGTACATCGGGATTGCCGCCAACCAGATGGGTCGACAGCTGAATAATCGGATAACGCAAAGCGATGAACAGTACGCCCGCCAGCAGCGCAATGATCAGCGGCTGAGTCAGCGCGCGTGCCAGCGCCATTTTATCGCCCGCGCCAAATGCCTGCGCCGTAAGGCCAGTGGTACTCATTCGAAGGAAAAGCAGCAGCATAAAGAGGAAGCTGGTCACTGTAGTCCCGACCGCAACCCCGCCAAGATAGACAGGGCTGTCGAGATGACCAATTACTGCAGTATCGACCACTCCCAGTAAGGGAACGGTGATATTTGAAAGGATCATCGGCAGCGCAAGCCGCCAGAGATTTTTATCGGTTGCCGTAATAAAGCGCATTCGCCGTTCCGTGCTCAGTGTCGCTGCGCAAAAGAGGCAGCGACAAAATTAGGGCAGACAGAATAGCATCAGAGAAGGCGAATGCACGCTGGCAGAAGAATCAGAGCCACTCGCCGTTGCGCACCACGCCAACAGCCAGACCTTCTATGGTCAGTGACTGCGCACGGGTATCGACAACAATCGGGTCAAAATCGCTGTTTTCCGGCAGCAGATGCACGATAGCACCCTGCTTTTTCCAGCGCTTAACGGTGACTTCATCATCAATGCGGGCAACCACAACCTGGCCGTTACGCACATCCTGGGTTTTATGCACCGCGAGCAGGTCGCCATCCATAATCCCGATATCTTTCATCGACATTCCGCTGACGCGCAGCAGGAAGTCAGCAGACGGCTTAAACAGGCCCGGATCGACCTTGTAGTGGGTTTCGATATGTTCCTGCGCCATGATCGGCTCACCGGCAGCAACCCGGCCAATCAGCGGTAGCCCTTCTGAGGCTTCTTCTTCCATTAACAGTCGAATGCCGCGCGATGCACCGGAAACGATCTCGATGACGCCTTTGCGCGCCAGCGCTTTCAGATGCTCTTCTGCCGCGTTCGGCGAACGGAAGCCCAGCTGCGCGGCGATCTCGGCACGCGTAGGCGGCATGCCCGTTGAAGAAATATGGTCGCGAATCAGGTCATAGACCTGCTGCTGCCTGCTGGTTAATGCTTTCATCCCGCCCCCTGGTTGTTTATACAGTCGCTGTGAGTATATACAGGTATTGGTGAAATGGAAACCGATTGTCAGGGAAAACGCGCCCTCAGACGCGTTATGGAAGGCTTATCGCAAATGTGTCCAGAGCAGCGCGATCCAGACGAAGAGTGCCAGTAAGATGCTGATCAGCACTGCCGCCGAGCCCATGTCTTTTGCCCGGCCCGCCAGCGGATGATGCTCCTGACCGATGCGGTCGACCACTGCTTCAATGGCGCTATTGAGGATTTCAACAATGACCACCAGCACCACCGCCCCAATCATGAGGATGCGGGAGACCACATCGACATCCAGCCAGCACGCGATAACAATAGCGGCCAGCGCAGCCAGCGCTTCCTGCCGAAACGCCGCTTCATGTTGCCAGGCGGCACGCAGTCCCTGCCATGAGTAACCTGCAGCTTTTACTATTCTGATAAGTCCGGTGGCATTATTTGCCATGATGTGGGAACCCTTTCATCGGATTGACGTCAATGTCTGGGCTGCGTGCAATTGGCACCACCACAGATCTTCGCTGCGCTTTCTGGTATGCTTGCGGCGCTTTGCTAACAAGAGGCTTCATGTTGTCTATGTCAGGTTGGCGTAAACTCTATTACAAATTGCTTAATTTACCACTGTCGTTTTTGGTAAAAAGTAAGGCCATTCCGGCCGATCCCGTGTCTGAACATGGTCTGGATCCGACCCGACCTATTATGTATGTTTTGCCTTACGATTCGAAGGCCGACTTACTGACTTTACGCGCACAGTGTCTGCGGCATCATCTGCCCGACCCGCTCACTCCGCTGGAGATTGATGGTTCTCTGCTGCCGCGCCACGTCTTTATCCACAATGGCCCACGCGTCTTCCCCTATTTTGTGCCCAGCGTTGAATCCGTGAAAATCTTTCACGATTACCTGGACCTGCATCGCAATAACCCTAAGCTGGATATTCAGATGCTGCCGGTCACGGTGATGTTTGGCCGCGCACCAGGACGTGAAGTCCAGGGCGAAGCAACGCCACACCTGCGGGTGCTGAACGGGGTGCAGAAGTTCTTTGCGGTGATCTGGCACGGGCGCGACAGTTTTGTCCGCTTCTCGCCGACGGTGTCGCTGCGCCGCATGGCAACTGAACACGGTACGGATCAGTCGATCGCCCAGAAGCTGGCTCGCGTGGCGCGCATTCATTTTGCCCGCCAGCGGCTGGCGGCGATTGGCCCGCGCTTGCCGGCGCGTCAGGATCTGTTTACTCGTCTGCTGCAATCCAAAGCGATTGAAAAAGCAGTAGAAGATGAAGCTCGCAGCAAAAAAATCTCCCATGAGAAAGCGCAGCAGAATGCCGTCGAGATGATGGAGGAGATTGCGGCAAACTTCTCCTATGAAGCCATCCGCGTAACTGACCGCGTGATGGGCTGGCTCTGGAGTCGGCTCTATCAGGGCATCAACGTCAATGGCGGAGAAAAAGTTCGCCAGCTGGCGCAGGATGGCCACGAGATTGTCTATGTGCCGTGCCATCGCAGCCACATGGATTATCTGCTGCTCTCCTATGTGCTCTATCATCAGGGTCTGGTGCCGCCGCACATCGCAGCCGGTATCAATCTCAACTTCTGGCCAGCCGGCCCGATTTTCCGTCGCCTGGGCGCTTT
Organism: Pantoea sp. K16; assembly: GCF_048452805.1. Taxonomy (NCBI): domain Bacteria; kingdom Pseudomonadati; phylum Pseudomonadota; class Gammaproteobacteria; order Enterobacterales; family Erwiniaceae; genus Pantoea; species Pantoea sp. K16. The sequence goes on from NZ_JBLWNV010000004.1 coordinate 297,757, forward strand.
CTTTATTCGTCGTACCTTTAAAGGCAACAAGCTCTACGCCACGGTATTCCGCGAATATCTCGGCGAGCTATTCACCCGCGGCTATTCGGTTGAGTACTTTGTCGAAGGAGGCCGTTCACGAACCGGTCGCCTGCTGGACCCTAAAACGGGCACCTTAGCCATGACGCTGCAGGCGATGCTGCGCGGCGGAAATCGCCCCATCACGCTGGTGCCGATCTATATCGGCTATGAGCACGTGATGGAAGTGGGCACTTACGCTAAAGAGCTGCGCGGCGCGGCGAAAGAGAAAGAGGGCTTCATGCAGATGGTGCGCGGCTTACGCAAGCTGCGCAATCTCGGTCAGGGTTACGTGAACTTTGGCGAACCCCTGCCGCTGGTCAACTATCTCAATAAGCGGGTGCCGGAATGGCGCGATGCCATCGATCCGATTGAGCCACAGCGTCCCAGCTGGTTAACCCCAACCGTCAACGATATTGCTGCCAGCCTGATGGTGCGTATCAATGAAGCGGGCGCGGCTAACGCCATGAACCTCTGTGTCACCGCCCTGCTGGCGTCACGTCAGCGCTCACTAACCCGTGAACAGCTGATTGAACAACTGGAGTGCTACACCCAGTTGCTGCGCAACGTGCCTTACTCGCCAAATGCGACCGTACCCGATCTTTCAGCGGAAGCGCTGCTGGATCACGCCATGGGTATGAATAAGTTTGAGAGTGAAAAGGACAGCATTGGCGACATCATCATTCTGCCGCGTGAGCAGGCGGTGCTGATGACCTACTATCGCAACAATATTCATCACATGCTGGTGATGCCGTCGCTGATTGCCGCCATTGTTCAGCAGCACCAGACGCTGAGCGAAGCAGAACTGCTGCGTCAGGTGAGCCTGATCTACCCGATGCTGAAGAGTGAGCTGTTCCTGCGCTGGCAGACCGATGAACTGCCGCAACTGCTGACCGAACTGAGTCAGGAGCTGGCGCGTCAGGGCCTGATTACGTTCGAAGCCGGTGAATTACGCTTTTCCTCAGCGCGCTATCGCACGCTACAACTGCTGGCCGCCGGTGTGCGTGAAACGCTGCAGCGTTATGCCATTACGTTCTCCATTCTCAGCGCCAAGCCGACGATTAACCGCGGCACGCTGGAGAAAGAGAGCCGGACGCTGGCACAGCGTCTGTCGGTGCTGCACGGTATCAATGCCCCGGAATTCTTCGACAAAGCGGTCTTTACCTCACTGGTCCTGACCCTGCGCGATGAAGGTTATATCAGCGACAGCGGTGATGCCGATGTTGCGCAGACCCTGGCGACCTGGCATATGCTGGCAGACCTGGTCACCAGCGATGTCCGCATGACGATTGAAACCGCTGTGGCGCACGACTGAACCCAGCGCGCATAGTAAAAAGGCGACCTCATGAGGTCGCCTTTTTTGTGCCTGAATCCCCTGTCAGAACAGCTGGCTGAACGGCGGAGTATTCATCAGCACACCTAGGAACAGCACCATCCCGACATAGTTATTATTGAGAAAAGCCTGGAAACAGGGTTGCCGCTCGCGTCCGGCGATCAGCTTCTGTTGATAAACAAACAGCGCGGCGGCCAGTAATAGCGTCCAGTAGAAGGCGCTGTTCAGATGCAGCATGAGGCCAACCAGCGCCATCAGCAGCAGCGTCGCCAGTTGCAGCAGACCAATGATCAGCTTGTCGAAACGGCCAAAGAGAATCGCGGTCGACTTCACGCCAATCTTCAGGTCATCATCCCGATCCACCATCGCATACTGAGTGTCATAGGCGACTGTCCAGCAGATGTTGGCGATGAATACCAGCCAGCAGACCAGAGGTAAGGACTCACTAACTGCGGACCATGCCATGGGAATGGCCCAGCCAAAGGCGGCACCCAGCACTACCTGCGGCAGGTGGGTATAACGCTTCATAAAGGGATAGACCCAGGCCAGCGCCAGCCCCACCACTGAGAGCATAATCGTCATCATGTTCATGGTCAGCACCAGCGCAAAAGCCGCCAGAGCCAGTATCACGAACAGCAGCTTAGCCTCTTTTGCACTCACCGCGCCGCTGGCCAGTGGCCGATGCTTCGTACGTTCGACATGACCGTCTACTTTGCGATCGGCGTAGTCATTGATCACACAACCGGCCGCACGCATCACGATGACCCCGGCAACAAACACCGCCAGCACCGGCAGCGGCGGGATCGCCATGTCAGCCAGCCATAATGCCCAGAGCGTTGGCCACATCAGCAGCAGCGTACCGATCGGCTTATCGATACGCATCAGGCGCGTGTAGGCCCGCCATTTATTTATACTTAAGCTATTTTGCACCACAGGATCCTCAGACCAGATCGCGATAGAGCGGCGATGCCGGTAAAAACAGTTCAGTCAGCAGCAGCGGTTTGCCAGAGAGACGCAGGCGTGAGCGCCGTCCCCACAATCCCTCCACCTGCCCCGGCTCAATAAAATCGCGGGTCAGCGTCGAAGAGGAGAAGAGATAGCGGCCCAGCGGCCGGGTGCCCAGTTGCTGCAGCATCGCTTCTGGCCCGTTGAGGGTGCTTTCCGGCACCAGCGTACGGCCAGCCAGCCAGGGCTTATCGTCGCCGAACAGCAACACTTCACGCAGCCAGAAGCGTTGATCGTCTGGCAACAAGCCCTTTTCATCACCCAACTCGCTGGCGTCGATAAAGCCTTCACGCAGCGGCTGAACCGTGACCCGCTGACAATGTTGTTCAAAACGGCGCGTCATTGAATCCTCCTCCATCAGCCAGTCGAGCAATGGCGGCGCAAGGGTTGCCTGCGACGGAGAAAGCCAGTTGAGCGCACGTAATAAGCTGAGCGCGTCTTGCGACATAGCACCACTCCCAATAATTTTCAGGACGCTAGTTTAGCGCAGAGACGCGATGCGAACACCTGCCGTCATGACAGACGGCAGGGAGATTACTCGCGTTTCAGGCGGTTGCTGTTTGCCAGCCACAGAGTGATTACCAGAATCAGAATCGCCGCAGAGTAACAGAGCGTATCGAAGGGATTTTTATGGTCGACGATAATCAGGCGGATAATTGCCGTGATACCGATATAGACAAAATAGCGCAGCGGAAAGTGATATCCCGACTGAAAGTACTTAACAATCAACGCAATAAATTCGAAGTAGAGGAAATAAATGACAATCCCCTCAATCAACAGATAGGAGGATGACTGCTCGCTGGTGTTAAACAGCACGTTTGCCAGATGGATAGTTTCTTTGCCTAAAAAGACGATCAGGATGATCGCCAGACTCAGCAGACCCAGATTCAGCACCCATTGCAGTACCGTTGCAAGGTGGCGGGCCAAAGGATTTTTGTCACTCATGTTGCGCCTTAAAAAAGGAGTTGTTAGCGCGCGGTATCATGCGCGAGTGTGACGCAAATCACAATAACTCCTCAGGCCTCCACATCAACACAGAGCGCATCGTAACGCCAGTATTCACAGTCGCAATCAATCACCTCTTTTTGCTGGTTGCGATTGATGCGGGTGATCAACAAACCAGGGCTGCCCGGTGCCACATTCAGCATGGGTGCGGCGACCTCCGGCAGCGGGCCGGGCAGGATGGTGAAGCGCGCGCCGCCGTAACGAATGCCGTAGCGCTGGTCATAGAGATCGGTCAGTGAGCGGGTCAAATCTTCATCAAGCAGACCAGGGAAAAAACGCGGATTGAGGTAGTGTTCCACATAGAGCACCGCGCGCCCATCGATGCGCCGCAGGCGGCGGATGCAGTACACCGCCGAACCGGAGGCCAGCCGCAGCGCTGTCGCCACGCTGTCGTGCGCCGCGACCTGTTCGGCAGCGATGACCTCGGTAGCCGCCTGCCGTCCCTGCTCCATTGCCATGGCATGAAAGTGGCTGTGATGCAGCGGGTTATAGATCAGCCGCGGCGGTGCGATAAACCAGCCGCGACGCAGTTCCCGGTAGATCATTCCCTGGGCTTCCAGCTTGCCCAGTGCTTCCCGCAGGGTAATCCGGGTCGTGCTGAACGCCTCGCTTAAGGCACGCTCCGCCGGCAGTCGCCCGGCGCTGAACTCTCCGGCCTGAATGCGCGTCAGCAGGACGCTGGCGATCGCATCCGCCGTTTTGAGTGCTATCGACTCCACAACAGTAGCCTCATTTTGGTGCGACTCCGCACTCTTACTGTTCAGGTAAACGCGCCTGCAACAGGCGAACGGGTCACATCTTTCATCCCCCATCCCCCGCACAGCGCCGCCCTGTCATAAATCGTTCATATACAGGGGCTACATTGGCTCGGTTCTTGCTGGACTAGACCAGCCAGGCCCATCAACTTACACCCGGAGCAACTGAGATGAAAGCGTTTATCGCCTCTGTAGTAGCCAGTGCTGTAGTGCTCACCCTGCCCGTTGCGCAGGCCGCCGATAACGACCTTGCCGCCCTGGAAAAAGCGGCACGCAATGAAGGCCAGGTCAACAGCGTCGGGATGCCGGATAGCTGGGCTAACTGGAAAGACACCTGGAACGACATCAGCAGCAAATATGGCCTTAAGCACAGCGATACCGATATGTCATCGGCGCAGGAGCTGGCGAAATTCGATGCAGAGAAAGAGAACGCCAGCGCTGACATCGGTGACGTGGGTGCCGCCTTTGGCCCGATCGCTGTCGCTAAAGGTGTGACCCAGCCCTATAAACCCACTCACTGGGATCAGATTCCGGCCTGGGCTAAAGATAAAGATGGCCACTGGGCGCTGGCCTATACCGGCACCATCGCCTTTCTGATCGACAAGCAGCAGGTTAAAGATATCCCCCATAGCTGGGCCGATCTGAAAAAAGGTAAGTATGTGGTTACTATCGGTGACGTCGGCGTGGCAGCTCAGGCGGCCAACGGCGTACTGGCGGCAAACTATGCCTTAGGTGGCGATGAGAAGAACCTGAAACCGGCGCTGGCTTTCTTTGCCGATCTGGCTAAACAGGGTCGTCTTGGCGTTACCGATCCGGTGATTGCCAATATCGAAAAAGGCGAAGTGCAGATGGCGGTGGTGTGGGACTTTAACGCCCTGAACTACCGGGACCAGATCGACAAAAACCGCTACGAAGTGGTTATCCCGTCTGATGGCTCCGTGACCTCCGGCTACACCACCGTCATCAACAAATATGCGAAACACCCTAACGCCGCAAAACTGACGCGCGAATATATCTTCTCAGACCAGGGACAGATCAATCTGGCGAAAGGCTATGCCCGTCCTATCCGTGCTGAACATCTGACGCTGCCAGCGGACGTTCAGGCTCGCCTGCTGCCGCAATCTGAATATAAAAATGCCCGTCCGGTGAAGGATCAGGCTGCCTGGGATAAATCGTCGAAAATGCTGCCGCGCCTGTGGCAGGAAAACGTCATCATCAACATGCAGCAGTAATTCGCGGCAGGGAGAACGGAATGAAGACCATCCTGGTAGTGCTGGACGGCCTGAGCAATCAGGTCGCACAACATGCAATGGGTTACCTGCATGCCGAATGTTCGCAGGGCAACGGGTTTTATTACCGTATGACCTGTGAATTACCCTCGCTGTCACGCCCGCTTTATGAGTGCATTCTGACCGGTGTTCCGCCGGTCAGAAGCGGCATTATTCATAATGGCGTCAGTCGGTTAAGCCGCGAGCGTAGCATCTTTCACTTTGCGCGATCGGCGGGACTGACGACTGCGGCGGCGGCCTACCACTGGGTGAGTGAGCTTTATAACCGAACGCCGTTCGTTCCGGCGCGCGATCGTCACACTGACGCGCCGGACCTGCCCATTCAGTATGGCCATTTTTATTCTGATGATAGCTATCCCGACTCGCATCTGTTTGAAGATGCAGAGAGCCTGCGGCTGCGTCACGATCCCGATTTTCTGCTAATCCACCCGATGAATATCGACGATGCCGGTCATAAATCGGGCCTCTCCTCGCCACAGTACCGCAACCGGGCACGCATCGCCGACGGCCTGCTGTCGCAGTGGATGCCCTTGTGGCTGGCTGAAGGCTATCAGGTGATGGTGACCGCCGATCACGGCATGAATGACGATCGCTCCCACGGCGGTATTCTGCCGGAAGAGACCACGGTGCCGCTGTTTGTCTTTGGCCGGGCTTTCTCGCTGCAGCCTGACCTGGCACCGCAGCAGACCGATCTGTGCGGCACGCTGTGTGAACTGCTTGAGGTGGCGCATGACAAGCCGGTCTGTCGCGGCCTGCTGGCGGAGTCGAAGAGATGAGAGGAAAAGGAGTCGCGCTGCTGCTGCTGTTACCGTTCACCCTGTTCTGGGTCGCCTTTCAGCTGGCACCGCTGTTGTGGATCGCCATTAACAGCTTCTGGAGTGAGATGAACAGCCAGTGGGGCTGGGATAACTATCAGGACATTCTCACCTCGCCCTTCTACCAGCAGGCGTTTCGCTTTTCGCTGGATATCTCACTCTGGTCAAGCGTCTACGGCTTACTGATTGCACTGGTCACCGGCTATTCACTGCATCAGCTCGGCGGCGGGCGACTGCAGCGCTTTCTCATCGCTTTTACCAATATGACCAGCAACTTTGCCGGTGTCCCGCTGGCGTTTGCCTTTGTGATTCTGCTGGGGCTGAACGGCTGCCTGACATTGCTGTTGCGCCATTATGGTCTGGTTGAGAGCTTCAGACTCTTCTCGCGCAACGGCATGGTGCTGGTCTACACCTGGTTCCAGATCCCGCTGGGCGTGCTGCTGCTCTACCCGGCGTTCGACGGGCTGAAAAAAGAGTGGCAGGAGTCCGCTGCGCTGCTGGGTGCCAGCCGCTGGCACTACTGGTGGCATATCGGCCTGCCGATTCTGTTTCCGGCGCTGCTCGGGACCTTTGTGATCCTGCTGGCAAATGCGCTGGGCGCTTACGCCACGATTTATGCCCTGACGACGGGTAATTTCAACGTGGTGCCGGTGCGCATTGCCGCGCTGGTCTCCGGCGATATCTCGCTGGATCCCAACACCGGTAGTGCGCTGGCGATGCTGCTGGTGGCGATTATGGCGCTGATTACCCTGGTGCAGCAATATCTGGTGCGCCGTAGCTATCTCAATGCGAAACAGCCATGAAAGGAGCCGCCATGTCACGTGCTGAGCACCTCTATCACCGGATAATGGTCGGGTTACTCTTTACCCTGCTGGCACTGCCTTTACTGGCCACACTGCTTTATGCACTGTCGTCCGACTGGAGTAACACCATTCTGCCACAGGGCTATAGCCTGAAGTGGTTCATCCAGCTCTGGAGCGACCCGCGATTTCTGACGGCGCTGGGCCATTCGCTGCTGATTTGCCTGGGTGCGCTGCTGTTCTCGCTGGTGCTGGTGCTGCCTGCCATGTTTGTAATCGCTTACTATTTTCCTCGACTGGATGCGGTGATGAACGTCCTGATCCTGATGCCTTTCGCCGTGCCGCCGGTGGTGTCGTCAGTGGGATTACTGCAACTCTACTCTTCGTCACCGCTGATGCTGACCGGCACGCCGTGGATCTTAATCGGCTGTTATTTCACTATCGCGTTACCCTTTATCTACCGGGCGCTGGCGAACAATATGCAGGCGATCAACCTCAAAGAGCTGATTGATGCCGCGCAGTTGCTGGGTGCCAGCACCTGGCAGGCGGCGCTGTGGGTCGTGCTGCCCAACCTGCGCAAAGGGATGCTGATTGCCGTGCTGCTCTCTTTCTCCTTCCTGATTGGCGAATTTGTCTTCGCTAACCTGCTGGTCGGCAACCGCTATGAAACCCTGCAGGTTTACCTCTTCAACATGCGTAACGGCAGCGGTCATTTCACCAGCGCGCTGGTGATCTCCTACTTCTTTGTGGTGCTGCTGGTTACCTGGCTGGCCAACGCCCTGAATCCCGAACGAGGCTGAATATGAGTTACCTTGAGGTCAGAGAGCTGAACAAGTCCTATGGACCCACGCCCATTTTTGAGCAGATCGATTTCAGCGCCGCTGAAGGGGAATTTGTCACCCTGCTCGGCCCCAGCGGCTGCGGTAAATCGACGCTGCTGCGTTGTCTGGCGGGATTAACCGGCGTCGACAGCGGTGAAATCAGGCTGGAGGGCAAAGATATCGTGCCGCTGGCCCCGCAGAAGCGCGCCATCGGTATGGTGTTTCAGAGCTATGCGCTGTTTCCCAACATGACGGTAGAGAAGAACGTCGCATTTGGCCTGAAGATGCAGAAACTGCCCGAAGCGCAGATTCGCCAGCGGGTGCTGGAGGTGCTGGAGCTGGTTGAACTCAATGATTATGCACGCCGTTATCCGCACCAGTTGTCAGGCGGGCAGTGTCAGCGCGTGGCACTGGCACGTTCGCTGGTGACGCGTCCGCGTCTGCTGCTGCTGGATGAACCGCTGTCGGCGCTGGATGCGCGTATTCGCCGCCATCTGCGCGATCAAATCCGGCGCATCCAGCGCGAGCTGAATCTCACCACCCTGTTCGTCACCCACGATCAGGAGGAGGCGCTGACGCTATCCGATCGTATCGTGCTGATGAACCGGGGCAAAATCGTGCAGAATGGCGATGCCGAAGCGCTCTATACCCAACCGGTCGATCTCTTCGCCGCCGGATTTATTGGCAACTACAACCTGCTGAGCGCTGAGCAGGCGACGCGACTGACCGGTCAGCCTTTCCACAGCCAGGTGGCCATTCGCCCGGAATCAATGCTGTTCACCGCGCCGGGCCAGGGCATTCCTGCGGAAATCCTCAGCCACAGCCTGCTGGGCAACGTGATCCGCTATCGTATCCGGGCGCATGATGTGGAACTTTCGGTTGATGTGCTTAACCGATCGGCGGCGGATTTGCATCCCGCTGGCAGGAAGATTGGTCTACAATTGGAGATGTCGACTTTGCGCCAGGTGGCTTAAAACACAGGAAAAAATCACGCATAGCACGGCAATCCCCTTCACAGATTGCTCTCTTCCGTCAGGCTGGCAGTCTGTGCTTTAAGCCTGACATTCGAGGAGCGACACCACGTGTTAACCCTGCTTAATTTACTCTCTGCGGTGGCCCTGCTGGTCTGGGGCACGCATATCGTACGAACCGGCATCATGCGGGTCTACGGTGCCGATCTGCGCCGCGTCCTGAGTCGCAGCATAGAAAAAAAACCGATGGCGTTTCTGGCGGGCATTGGCGTGACCACGCTGGTGCAGAGCAGCAACGCCACCACGCTGCTGGTGACCTCTTTTGTGGCGCAGAATCTGGTCAGCCTGACGCCCGCGCTGGTGGTGATTCTTGGCGCGGATGTCGGCACCGCGATTATGGCGCGTATCCTGACATTTGATCTCTCCTGGCTCTCACCGCTGTTTATCTTCTTTGGCGTGGTGTTCTTCCTCAGCCGCAAGCAGACCCGTGCGGGTCAGTTAGGCCGGGCCAGTATTGGCCTGGGCCTGATATTGCTGGCGCTGCAGCTGATTGTCGAAGCGGCTCGCCCGATTACCCAGGCCGCCGGTGTCCAGGTGCTTTTCTCCAGCCTGACCGGCGACGTGATGCTCGATGCGCTGCTGGGTGCGGTGTTCGCCATCATCAGCTACTCCAGCCTGGCCGCGGTGCTGATCACCGCGACGCTCACCGCCACCGGCGTGATTTCATTCAAGGTGGCGCTCTGTCTGGTGATTGGTGCCAATCTCGGTAGCGGCCTGCTGGCGATGATCAACGCCAGCGGCTCGAATGCTGCGGGCAAGCGCGTGGCGCTCGGCAGCCTGCTGTTCAAGCTGATCGGCTGTGTGTTCATCCTGCCGTTTGTCGATATTGTGGCGGAGTGGCTGGATAAGCTGCCGGTCAACGATGAAGAGTTAGTGATTTTCTTCCATGTGTTTTACAACCTGATCCGCTGCGTGGCGATGGTGCCGTTTGCTGACCTGATGGCGCGCCTCTGTCGCCGTATGATCGCCGACGACATGGATAACGCGCTGCACCTCAAGCCGAAGCACCTCGATCGCAGCGCGCTGGATACGCCGGCGCTGGCGCTGGTGAATGCCGCCCGCGAAGCGTTACGCATGGGCGACGTGCTGGAGCAGATGCTGGAGGCGTTTAATAAGGTGGTACATGGCGAATCCCGCGAGGAACGCACGGTGCGCAGGCTGGATGATGATGTCGATGTGCTCTATACCGCCATCAAACTCTATCTGGCGCGGATGCCAAAAGAGGACCTCCCCGAAGAGGACTCACGTCGCTGGGGCGAAATCATTGAAATGTCACTAAATCTGGAGCAGGCCGGGGACATCATTGAGCGGATGAGCGGCGATGTCGCTGACAAGTCGCTGGCAGCGGGCCGCGCGTTCTCTGCCGAGGGATTAAAAGAGCTGCAGGAGCTGCATGAGCTGCTGATCGCTAACCTCAGAATGAGTCTGTCGGTGTTTCTGTCACACGATATCACCAGTGCTAAACGTCTGCGCCGCGCTAAACATCGTTTCCGTCTGATGATCCGCCGCTACTCTCATGCGCATGTTGACCGCCTGCACCAGAAGAACGTGCAGAGTATTGAGACCAGTTCGCTGCATCTCGGTTTACTGGGCGACATGAAGCGCCTGAATTCACTGTTTTGTAGTGTGGCCTACACGGTGCTGGAACAGCCCGACGATGAACGTGACTATGAATAAAACTGAGCGGAGTGAATAACCTGCCGCGCCGGAGCGGCGATCGTCCGGCGCGGCAGCAGTGAGATGCGGCGCAGTGCAATAATGCGCCGCCACTGTTACTTCTTCTTAATCGGCTTTCCTGACCAGTAACCCGCCAGCAGTGAACCTGACAGGTTGTGCCACACCGAGAACAGCGCGCCTGGCAATGCCGCCAGCGGTGAGAAGTAGAGTTTGCCCAGCGTCGCCGCCAGACCGGAGTTTTGCATGCCGACCTCAAGCGCCAGGGTACGGCAGGTTGACTCATCGAAGCCAAACAGCTTACCGCCCCAGTAGCCGCCAAGCAGGCCAATCGCGTTATGCAGGATCACCGCCGCGATCACCATCAGACCCACCGATCCAATAAAGGCCTGACTGCCCGCCACCACCGCACTGATGATCAGCAGAATACAGACCATCGAAAACGCAGGCAGCCAGGGTTCCACCCGGCGAACCACGCTGTTCATGCTGTGATGAATGATCAGTCCCAGGGAGATTGGGATCACGACGATCTTCACGATGCTCAGCAGCATGCCAGCCACATCAACCTGAATGTGGGTATCAACATAAAAGCGGGTTAACAGCGGCGTGGCGAACACCCCCACCAGCGCAGAGACTGACGAGATCGTCACCGACAGCGCCACATCCCCCTTCGCCAGATAGATCATGACGTTGCTGGCGGTGCCGCTGGCAACTGAGCCGACCAGAATCATACCGGCAGCCAGATCGGGCGGCATATGAAACAGTTTTGCCAGTCCCCAGGCGGCTAACGGCATCACCAGATAGTGCAGAAAGGTTCCGGCAATCACCGGCGCAGGTCGGGTCAGGACCCGTTTAAAATCGTCGATATTCAGGGTCACACCCATGCCGAACATAATCAGCATCAGCAGATAAGTGACCCAGGGTCCGATGCCGAGAAATGTACCTGGAGAGTAATAAGCGGCGACAGACAACAGCACGGCCCAGAGCGGGAACAGGCGGGTTAACGTGGCGAGCATAGCCAGACTTCCTTATAAGAATGTTATGTTTTATGCAGATTTGCCATAGAGAGTCATCATGCAGGAACGACTGCCGTGACGAAGGCCGGATCATAACATTTCATTATCATGGCGTAAGGCGAAGATGGGTCGAGGCGGGAAAATGCGGATCGACTGCTGCCGATCCGCTGATTATTGACGAAATTACGCTGCTTTTTCCTCTAAACCGCGGTAGATCAAACCACCAATCACGGCACCGATAATCGGCATTAACCAGAACATCCACAGCTGAGAGATCGCCCAGTCACCCTGGAACAGGGCTGCCGCGGTGCTGCGTGCCGGGTTAACCGAGGTATTCGTCACCGGAATGCTGATCAGATGAATCAGGGTTAACGCCAGGCCAATCGCAATAGGTGCAAAGCCTTTCGGCGCGCGCTCGCTGGTGGCACCCATGATCACAATCAGGAAGATAGCGGTCATCACCCCTTCGGCGATCATACCTGACTGCAGGCTGAAGCCGCCCGGCGAGTGTTCACCGTAGCCATTCGCCGCAAAGCCGCTGGCCGCTGCACTGAAGTCGCCTTTACCGCTGGCGATCAGATAGAGCACCGCGCCAGCGGCAATGCCGCCAGCCAGTTGCGCGATGATGTAAGGGATAGCCTGAGACGCGGGAAAACGTCCGCCTGCCACTAATCCCAGGGTCACCGCCGGGTTAAAGTGCCCGCCTGAGATGTGACCGACCGCATACGCCATGACCAGCACGCTCAGCCCGAAAGCCAGCGCCACGCCCATGAAGCCAATGCCCAGCTCCGGGAACGCAGCTGACAGCACGGCACTTCCACAACCGCCGGCCACCAGCACGAAGGTACCCAGCGCCTCTGCGACTAACCTTTTCATGATATTTCCTAAATTTGGGTGAATTGATTCAGCGGCGGGATTATAAATCTGCGGAAAGGGAGCGCAATGCAGGTGCACGAAATGCGCAGAGAAAGGGGTTGCCATTTGGCAATAACAGAATGTAACTTTATGTATTAAGGGGATTTATCGGAAGTCGCGTGCTGGGGAGTAATGAGGGAGATATGAACCATTCTTGCCGTTTTTCAGGCCGCGCTGACGCGGCCTGAATGGCAGAGAAGTTTACTCGAACAGATTACGATGCAGCGTACGTACCACGCTTTCCGCATCGTTGCCCGGTACCAGGAAGCAGAGGTTGTAGCTGCTGGCACCGTAGCAAATCATCCGCAGGTTGAACGGGTCGAGCACACCAAACACCTCTTTGCCGACGCCGCACGCTTTTGACAGCTGGTTACCGATAATCGCCACCAGCGCCAGATCTTCTTCCACTTCAACCCGGCACAGCGACGAGAGTTCAGTCAGTAAAGCCTGGGTCAGCAGGCTGGCACTGGTTGAGGTCGATCCGGTGGTGTCGAGCGTCAGCGCCACGCTCACTTCGGAGGTGGTGATCAGGTCAACCGAGACGTTATGACGCGCCAGAATATTGAAGAGTTCAGCAAGAAAACCAAACGTATGCAGCATGTTAAGGCTGTGCAGCGTTAACAGCGTCTGCTTACGGCGTAGCGCCAGCGCCCGAAACAGCGGCGGGTTGCGGGTTTCATTGCAGACGCGGGTCCCACCGGCTGCCGGATCCTTGCTGGAACCGACGAATACCGGAATACCCCGGCGTACGGCGGGAAGCAGCGTCGCCGGGTGCAGCACTTTCGCACCGAACGTCGCCATTTCAGCGGCTTCTTCAAAAGTAATTTCATCAATACGCTTCGCCGTCGGCACCACGCGCGGATCGGTGGTGTAGATGCCCGGCACATCCGTCCAGATATCCACACGCGCCGCATTCAGCGCTTCGCCCAGCAGCGCGGCGGTGTAATCACTGCCGCCGCGACCCAGGGTGGTGGTGCGCCCTTCGCTTTCACTGCCGATGAACCCCTGAGTAATGACCAATGCCTGCTCAATGCGCGGCTGTAACTGCGCCGTCGCCTGCTCCGCCAGCACCTGTACATCCGGTACTGCCCGGCCAAAATGATCGTCGGTACGCATTACCTTGCGGACATCGAACCACTCCGCATTAACCTGGCGTTCACGCAGAATTTCCACAAACAGCAGTGATGACATCAGCTCACCGTGGCTGACCAGTTCATCGGTCAGGGCATTCGAGGTGGCCAGTGAGGCGGCTTCGGAAAGCATGCTGATATTGTCGATCATCCGATCGATTTCATCGCGGATCACTTCCGGACGCTGCAGGCGATCAACAATGGCGTACTGGATACGGCGGATATCATCAAGCAGCACAGCGCGCTGGGGAGCCTGCTGGCCTTCAGCCAGCGCAACCAGCAGATTAGTAATGCCCGCCGAAGCAGAGAGCACCACCAGACGCGTGCTGGCGTCCTGCAACACCACATCGGCGCTGCGGTTCATCGCTTCAAAATCGGCTACGCTGGTGCCGCCGAATTTTGCCACTATCAGTGTTTGAGACATGTAGGACCTCGTGTCAGGTTATCTTGTTCTCGCCGATGAAAGGGTCGAGAAACATTCTTTCAGCCAGGCACAAGGAAAGAGCAGAAACGGGCGGACAAGATCGGATAGACGAGTCACCCAGAAGCGCCCCACCTTGCGAAACGTCGACTGCAGACGTTTCTGGTGACAACCCAGAGGATTCAGCCCCTGTAGCCGACAGGCAGCACACCGCGTGCTGACCCACCTCGGCGTCGCTCCCCATCATGTGTTTTCACCGGATACGGTTCCTCCAACACACTGCCTGGGCGACGCGCCTCTTCTGGCTTGCGCACAGGTGCGCAAGTAGGCGCATAGATCTAGCCTTTTCTGGACCTGCTGTCAATGTCAGCGATGCCCGGAGCGCCGCATCAGAAAACAAATGACTCTGCGTCGCAGCGGCTACAGTGCTTAATGGGTTCAGCCCATGCAGCAATCCCTGATACGGCACAACGTTTTGCGCAGACTTTCGCGTCACACTTTACCGCGCGTTGCCTCTGCGGTCCGCTGGCTGTTCGCGCCAGTGAATGCTGGCGATAAACAGCGGCGTTCAGATCGCCTGTCCGGCGCGCGCTGACAAAATTTTTCCTTTCAGTTACAACTGTGGTCATACTGAAACGCTAAACGGGCATGATGTGCCTCCGATGGAATGACGGTTCTTAATATCAACAAGAGTGTTGCCATGAAAAATATCAATCCGACACAAACCGCAGCCTGGAAAGCGCTGCAACAGCATTTTGAGCAGATGAAGTCGGTAGAAATTGCCGATCTGTTCGCCCAGGATGCCGATCGTTTTGCCAAATTCTCTGCCACCTTTGATGATCAGATGCTGGTGGATTTCTCCAAAAACCGCATCACCCAGGAAACCCTCGATAAGTTACAGGCGCTGGCCAAAGAGACCGACCTGAGCGGTGCCATTAAGTCTATGTTCTCGGGTGAGAAGATTAACCGCACCGAAGATCGTGCGGTGCTGCACGTCGCGCTGCGTAACCGCAGTAACACGCCGATTCTGGTGGATGGCAAAGATGTGATGCCAGAGGTCAACGCGGTGCTGGATAAGATGAAAGGCTTCTCTGAGCGCATCATCAGCGGCGAATGGAAAGGCTATACCGGTAAAGCGATCACCGACGTGGTGAATATCGGTATCGGCGGCTCTGACCTCGGCCCGTTTATGGTGACTGAAGCGCTGCGCCCGTACAAAAACCATCTGAACATGCATTTTGTCTCTAACGTTGACGGCACCCACATCGCCGAAACGCTGAAAGACCTCAGCCCGGAAACCACCCTGTTCCTGGTGGCATCGAAAACCTTCACCACCCAGGAAACCATGACCAACGCCCACAGCGCGCGCGACTGGTTCCTGAAAACGGCAGGCGACCAGCAGCACGTAGCGAAACACTTTGCTGCGCTGTCGACCAACGCCAAAGCGGTGGGCGAATTTGGTATCGACACCAACAACATGTTTGAATTCTGGGACTGGGTTGGCGGCCGCTATTCACTGTGGTCAGCGATCGGCCTGTCGATCATTCTCTCGATTGGTTTCGATAACTTCGAGCAGCTGCTGAGCGGCGCACATGCCATGGACCAGCACTTCGCCTCTGCGCCGGCTGAGCAGAACCTGCCGGTGCTGCTGGCACTGATTGGCATCTGGTACAACAATTTCTTTGGTGCTGAAACCGAAGCGATTCTGCCTTACGACCAGTACATGCACCGCTTTGCCGCCTATTTCCAGCAGGGCAATATGGAGTCAAACGGCAAGTATGTGGATCGTGCCGGTCATCCGGTGGACTACCAGACTGGCCCAATCATCTGGGGCGAACCTGGCACCAACGGTCAGCACGCGTTTTATCAGCTGATCCACCAGGGTACCAAGCTGGTTCCGTGCGACTTTATTGCGCCGGCCATTACCCATAATGCGCTCGCGGATCACCATCCGAAGCTGCTCTCTAACTTCTTTGCCCAGACTGAAGCGCTGGCGTTTGGTAAGTCACGCGACGTCGTAGAGAAAGAGTTTACCGATGCCGGTAAATCTGCAGAGTCTGTAGCCCATATCGTGCCGTTCAAGGTGTTTGAAGGTAACCGCCCGACTAACTCCATCCTGCTGCGTGAGATTACCCCTTACAGCCTGGGCGCGCTGATTGCCCTGTATGAGCACAAAATCTTCACTCAGGGTGCCATCCTGAATATCTTCACTTTCGATCAGTGGGGTGTGGAATTAGGTAAGCAGCTGGCGAACCGTATTCTGCCGGAACTGGAAAACGAGGACGAAGTTACCACTCACGACAGCTCCACTAATGCCTTAATTAACCGCTATAAATCCTGGCGTTAATCGGCGTTAATTTCATCGGGCGGCCACTTTGCCGCCCTTTTTTTGACTGTTTTTACATCTGAATGGGCTGTTTATATCGTTGGAGAGCATGGGTTGTCAGGGAAAAGTCTTAAAATAACCTAAGATAATTCTGAACATCGATGCGCTGAACTGGCCAGCATAAAGTATAAAATGGTCCTGAAATCGGGTAATCTCTATTGTTAGCTATTGATTCATAATCATATTCAGTTTCAGCAATCCTGAGTAAATTCTGATTATTCTTATTCCGTACCAGATATTAATAAAAAAGAACATTACGCTTTGCAATTGATTCGCCAGCAGCGAAATATCTGGCATCAGCCCGAAATATTCCGATATAAAAAGTAGTTATCCCCAATCCAGCTAATTAAATCACGCGCCCACCCCGCTATTCATCCTGGTTTTTCCGGTGCTGAACTCTGGTATTTTGTTGCCCTATACTGAACGCGCCCGCAATGGGACTGTCCGTCGATTTTGCCGCAGTCTGACTGCGTTGCAACCTCAGCGGACAGAGATCCTTCATTCACTCAATGCAGGAAACGCTGTTATGAAAAAAACTATGGTTGCCGGTGCAGCCTTGATCTTCGTTGCCGTCTCTTCCAGCGCATTTGCTGCGCCGGAAGAAGCTGGTACCGCAGCTGGCGCGCAGGCAGGAGCAATCTCTGCTGGCACGTCGACCGCTGTGGGTATCGGTGCACTTGGCGCGCTGGTCGGGCTCGGCATTGCCGCTTCTGGCGGTGGTGACGGTGCAAATACCGGTACAACAACCACGACCACGACGAGCACCACTCGTTGATGGATGCCCGACCCCCGTCTGATTGCTGATCTGCAGCAAACGGGCAGAGGCTGAACCACTGACTTCGGTGAGTGAGGACGCTGAGCCACGTAACCTGTATTTCTGCAGCCGGAACGGGACGGGCAGAGCACCTTTAAACATAACCACACGCCTGTGTGGTTATTTTTTACTTTGGCATGACTTATCAGGGACACACAGTGCGCCAACTTCCTCTGCTGCTCGCTTGCCTGCTGCTGCAGGCCTGTACACAAACGCAAAAAGGTCTTGAACAGACTCTGCTGCTTGCGGTTAACGGTCCGGACGACGTGACCGTTACCGATCAACAGGTCAATAATCTTCCCTATGCCAGTCTCTATGCTCGCCTGAATGAAGGTCCGCGCATTTTTGTGGTGCTCGGCTACAACGAGAAAGGTCAGCAGAAATGGGTGACACAGGATCAGGCGATGCTGGTGACACAGCATGGCCGCCTGGTTAAAACCCTGGGCTTGCCGGATAACCTGCTGAGCGTCAGCAATCTGCAACAGGATCCGCTCGCTGACAGCCTGCATATCAGCAACGGTGCAGGCTGGACCCGCATCGTGCAGTGGACCGAACAGGGCAAGGTTCGCGGCGCGACTGTGCGTTCAACCTTCCAGCGCGGCACCGACGAAGTCCTGACCGTGGCGGGCAACCGCATTCCGTGCCGCGTCTGGCATGAGCAGGTGAGCATCGACAGCAGTAACCGCGAGTGGGAAAACACCTTCTGGATCGATAACAGCAGCGGCGATGTGGTGCAGGCCCATCAGATGCTGGCGGCAGACGCCTTCCCTGTAGATATCACTATTCTGAAGCCGGCGAAATCATGAAAAAAATCACTTTTTTGCTGGCCGGGCTGAGCCTGTTCAGCGCCGCAGAAGCGCAGGCAACTGCGCAGGTTATCGTTCATGCACCGCACAACGGCGGTCAGGCTGAGCTGAGCCAGGTCGCGGATCTCTCCCAGCTGGTGACTCTGCCTCCACTGCAGGTCAACACTGACTGGCGTGCGACCTTTATTGCCGAGCGCGGCGCCAGCGCGGTGGCACAGCAGCACTATCAACAGACGCTGGGCGCGTTACGTGCCTGGCGTGCCGACAGCAGCGGCGATCGGGCGGCGGCCATTGATGAGGTGATCCGCCAGCTGAGCGCCATCAAAGTAGCAGGTCGCCAGTTCACGTCGCTCGACCCGGACTGGATCCGTCTGCATCCGGCTGACAACCGTCGGCTGGAAGGCAGCTATGACCTCTATCTGCAGGCCCCCTCAGATTCTGTACTGCTGCTCGGCGCGCTGAGCGGCGCAGGCAAAGTGAGCTGGCAGCCGGTTAAATCAGTACGCGACTATCTGGATGGTCATGACGCACTCTCCGGGGCAGAACGCAATTTTGTCACCGTGATTGCACCTTCAGGCGCCACACAGCAGGTGCCGGTTGCCTACTGGAATCATCGCCACGCGGAAGTGGAGCCAGGCAGCATTATCTGGCTCGGCTTTTCGTCATGGAGCCTGCCAGGCAGCTATGAAGACCTTAATGAACGCATCCTTTCCGTACTGACTCACCGGATACCAGACTGATGAAAAAACGTTATCTCTTCAGCCTGTTGGCTGTTTCCGTGGCGGCAGCCTGTCAGGCGCAGGCTGACACCTGGCCCGAGCCGGTGGGCCCTTCACAATCCGATTTCGGCGGCGTGGGTCTGATGCAGGTGCCGACGGCGCGCATGGCCAAAGAGGGCGAGTTCAGCCTCAACGCGCGCGACAACGATCAGTACCGATACTACTCCGCGTCACTGCAGCTCTTTCCCTGGCTGGAGACCACTGTGCGGTATACCGACGTGCGCACCCGTCAGTACAGTGCGGTCTCAGAATTCAGCGGCACGCAGAGCTATAAAGATAAAGCCTTCGACCTGAAACTCCGTCTGTGGCAGGAGGGCTTCTGGCTGCCGGAAGTGGCGGTGGGAACCCGCGATCTGGGCGGTACCGGTCTGTTCGACAGCGAATACCTGGTGGCGACCAAAGCATGGGGACCGTTCGACTTTACCCTGGGGCTTGGCTGGGGCTATCTCGGCAATAGCGGCACCGTGAAGAACCCCTTCTGCTCATACAGCGACAGCTATTGCCAGCGTCCGCAGGTGGGCGAAGCGGGTTCAATCAACGGCTCGCAGATGTTCCACGGTCCGACGGCGCTGTTTGGCGGCGTGGAGTATCAGACGCCCTGGCAGCCGCTGCGCCTTAAAATGGAGTATGAGGGCAACGACTACCAGAATGACTTTGCTGGTCGCCTTGAGCAGCGCAGCAAGCTCAACGTCGGCGCGATTTATCGCGTGACCGACTGGGCCGACATCAACGCCAGCTACGAACGCGGTAACACCTTTATGTTTGGTGTCACCATTCGCACCAACTTCAACGATCTGCGTCAGGCGCACATCGACAGCGAGAAGCCTTCCTACAATCCGCAGCCGCAGCCTAAGTTGCTGGAGCCGACGGTGGTGGGCACTCAGCTGACCGATCTGAAATACAATGCCGGTCTCGATGGTCCGCGTATTCAGACTCAGGGTCACACGATCTATGTGTCAGGCGAGCAGACGAAGTATCGCGATACCCGTGAAGGGGTGGATCGTGCGAACCGCATCATTATGAACCACCTGCCTGACGGCATCGACACCATCAATGTCACCGAGTCGCGCTTTAACATGCCACAGGTGACGACTGAGACGCAGGTCGCCAGCCTGCGTAACAATCTGGAAGGCTATCCGCTGGGCCATGAGCAGCCACTGCAACAGACCCGCAAAGAACCGGTCGATCCGGGTACCACTGAGCAGGGGATGTTTATCCGTCAGGATCGCCTGAACTACAGTCTGTCGCCGGTGCTGAATCAGTCGGTGGGCGGCCCGGAAAGCTTCTATATGTATCAGGTCGGCGTGATGGCCAGCGCTGATTACTGGCTGACGGATCACCTGCTGGTGGGCGGTAGTCTGTTTGGTAACCTCGCCAACAACTACGACAAGTTCAACTACAACGGCGCACCGGCGGACTCTTCGCTGCCGCGCGTGCGTACCCATATCCGCGACTACGTTGAGAACAACGTCTACGTCAACGATCTGCAGGCGAACTATATGGGTCACCTCGGTAACGGCTTCTATGGTCAGGTTTACGGCGGGTACCTGGAGACGATGTATGGCGGCGTGGGCGGCGAGCTGCTCTATCGTCCGGTCGATGCGAACTGGGCGGTGGGCGTCGATGCCAACTATGTCCGTCAGCGTGACTGGGACAACATGATGCAGTTTAACCGCTATAAAGCCTCAACCGGCAACCTGACGGGTTACTGGCGTCCATGGTTCATGCAGGATGTACTGGTGAAAACCAGCGTCGGTCAGTATCTGGCGAAAGATAAAGGCGTGACGGTCGATGTGTCGAAGCGCTTCGACAGTGGCGTGATGGTGGGTGTCTATGCCACCAAAACCAACGTCTCGTCTGAAGAGTATGGCGAAGGCGACTTCACCAAAGGCTTCTATATCTCCATCCCAATGGATCTGTTCACCGTGACGCCAACGCGCGGTCGCGCGCAGGTGAACTGGGTGCCGCTGACGCGTGATGGCGGTCAGATGCTGGGTCGCAAGTACCAGCTGTATGATCTGACGTCCGATCGCGACGCGCGCTTTAACTAAGCAGATGGCGGCCTCAGGGCCGTTTCATGCGGTTAACAGAAAGCAGGCTCAGGGAGCATACGCCTGAAGCAAAGCATAGCAATGAGATCGCGCCTGCTCAGGGAACCCGGTCAGATCGGAAAAGCGCTAATGCCATCCCTGGCCGCTCGGCCCGCGCCGTCCCTGGCGCGGGACGCTTTCCTCCTCTGACCGCGTTCCCTGCGCGTTGAGTTTCTTCATTGCTGCCAGATTTAACCGGAGCTGGATTTGTCAGCAGTCTGAAGCGGCCCTCAGGCCGCTTTTTTATTTAGTCCGCGTCGTAGCCGAGATTCGGCGCCAGCCAGCGCTCCACTTCCATGACCGACATCCCTTTGCGTGCCGCATAATCTTCCACCTGGTCACGCTGGATCTGCGCCACGGCGAAATAGCGGCTGTCAGGATGACTGAAGTACCAGCCAGAGACTGACGCGCCCGGCCACATGGCAAAGGATTCGGTGAGCTTCATGCCGGTCTGTTCTTCCACCGCCAGCAGACGCCAGATGGCGGCTTTCTCAGTGTGCTCCGGGCAGGCCGGATAGCCTGGCGCCGGACGTATCCCCTGATAATTTTCCCGAATCAGCTCTTCATTGCTGAGATTTTCGTTGGGCGCGAAGCCCCAGATCACCTTACGTACCCGCTCGTGCAGGTATTCGGCAAAGGCTTCCGCCAGACGGTCAGCCAGCGCTTTCACCATGATCTTGTTGTAGTCGTCATGCTGACGATCGTACGCCTCCGCCAGCGCATCCTCTTCCAGCCCGCCGGTCACCGCGAAAGCACCGAGATAGTCCGCTTTGCCGCTCGATTTCGGGGCCAAAAAATCCGCCAGACAGTAGTTGGCGAAGTCGGTTTTTTCGGTCTGCTGGCGTAAGTGATGACTCACACACAAAATCTCATCACGCCGCTCATCACTGTAGAGATGAATATCATCGCCGACCCGGTTAGCCGGAAAAATACCGACCACGCCACGTGGCTTCAGCAGCGACTGCTGGCTTAATCTGTCGAGCATCGCATTGGCA
Organism: Pantoea sp. K16; assembly: GCF_048452805.1. Taxonomy (NCBI): domain Bacteria; kingdom Pseudomonadati; phylum Pseudomonadota; class Gammaproteobacteria; order Enterobacterales; family Erwiniaceae; genus Pantoea; species Pantoea sp. K16. Next base: position 319,694 of record NZ_JBLWNV010000004.1, read on the forward strand.
TCGGCAAACAGACGCTGCGCCTCTTCACCCACCACCTCATCCTCCATGATGCGGGGATATTTACCCGCCAGCGACCAGGTCATAAAGAATGGCGTCCAGTCGATGTAGTTGCGCAGCGTTTCAATGCTGGCCTCCACCTGGCTGACCCCGGGACGGTGCGGCACGGGTGGCGTGTAACTCTCCCAGTCAATTGAGGTGGCGTTATCGCGCGCCGCCTGCAGCGAGACCGGCGGCGTGCGCGGCTTTTTGCGTGCATGCTGAATGCGCACGGTCTCGTACTCTTTGCGGGTTCGGGCGACGAAATCCTCTTTTAAGGTGGCGGAGAGCAGCGACGACACCACGCCAACGGTGCGTGAGGCGTTCTGCACGTAGACCGTCGGGCCACTGTAATGCTGCTCAATTTTGACAGCGGTATGCGCCTTCGAGGTGGTCGCGCCGCCAATCAGCAGCGGTAAGGTAAAGCCCTGACGCTCCATCTCTTTCGCCATGTTGACCATCTCATCCAGCGACGGCGTAATCAGGCCTGATAAGCCGATGATGTCCGCATTCACTTCGCGCGCCGTTTTAAGAATTTTTTCGCCCGGCACCATCACGCCAAGGTCAATGATTTCGTAGTTATTACACTGCAGCACCACGCCGACAATATTTTTCCCGATGTCGTGCACGTCGCCTTTGACCGTAGCCAGCACGATTTTACCGTTGCTGCGCCCCGCCTCTTTGCTGGCTTCGATAAAGGGCTCCAGATACGCCACCGCCTGCTTCATCACGCGCGCCGATTTCACCACCTGCGGCAGGAACATTTTGCCCTCACCGAACAGGTCACCGACCACGTTCATGCCGGACATCAGCGGGCCTTCAATTACCTCTATCGGCCGTGGTACCTGCTGGCGCGCCTCTTCGGTATCCTGCTCAATAAACTCGGTGATCCCCTTGACCAGCGAATACTCCAGCCGTTTCACCACGTCCCAGCTGCGCCATTCCGCGAGCTGTTTTTCCTGCGAGCCATCGCTTTTGCCGCCACGGTATTTCTCCGCCAGCGCCAGCAGCCGCTCGGTGCCATCATCCCGCCGGTTAAGAATCACATCCTCTACCGCCTCGCGCAGTTCTGCCGGCAAATCATCATAAATCGCCAGCTGGCCTGCGTTGACGATGCCCATATCCATGCCTTTACGGATGGCGTAATAGAGAAAGACGGCATGTATCGCTTCACGCACCGGATCGTTGCCACGGAATGAAAACGATACGTTGGAGACGCCGCCGGAGATCATCGCATGGGGCAGCTCGCGCTTGATATCTTCGCAGGCACCAATGAAATCCATGGCGTAGTTGTTGTGTTCGTCGATGCCGGTGGCGACCGCAAAGATGTTGGGGTCGAAGATTATATCTTCCGGCGGGAAGCCGACCTGTTCGGTGAGGATCCGGTAAGCACGGCGGCAGATCTCAATTTTACGGGCGCGGGTATCCGCCTGACCCACTTCGTCAAACGCCATGACCACCATCGCCGCGCCGTAACGCCGGACCTGACGCGCATGATGAATAAAGGCCGCTTCACCCTCTTTCATCGAAATTGAGTTCACGATCCCTTTGCCCTGAATGCACTGCAACCCTTTCTCAATCACCTCCCATTTTGAGGAGTCGATCATGATCGGCACGCGGGCGATATCCGGTTCGCCAGCAATCAGATTCAGAAAGCGTACCATCGCCGCCTCGGCGTCGAGCATGCCTTCATCCATGTTGATATCGATGATCTGCGCGCCGCTCTGCACCTGCTGCAGCGCCACTTCCAGCGCTTCGTTATACTTCTCTTCTTTGATCAGCCGTTTAAATTTTGCCGAGCCGGTGACGTTGGTGCGCTCACCGACGTTAACAAACAGTGACTCTGCGGTGATGTTAAGCGGCTCCAGACCGGAGAGACGGCAGGCCACCGGGATCGTCGGCAACTGACGCGGTGCAACGCCTTCAACCGCCGCCACCATGGCAGCGATATGTTGCGGTGTGGTGCCACAGCAGCCGCCAATAATGTTCAGGAATCCGGCGGTGGCCCATTCACCAATCTGCTGCGCCATCACTTCCGCATCCAGATCATATTCGCCAAAGGCATTGGGCAGACCGGCGTTGGGATGGGCGGTCACGTAGCCTTCAGCGATGCGCGACAGTTCCGCCACATACTGACGAAGTTCGTCGGGTCCCAGCGCGCAGTTCAGGCCAAAAGAGAGCGGTTCGGCGTGACGCAGCGAGTTGTAAAAAGCTTCGGTGGTCTGGCCGGAGAGCGTTCGGCCGGAGGCGTCGGTGATAGTGCCGGAGATCATCAGCGGCAGCGCCACGCCCAGCGCTTCCATCTCGGTCTGCACCGCATAGACGGCTGCTTTGGCATTCAGCGTATCGAACACCGTTTCAATCATGATGATGTCGGACCCGCCCTCCACCAGCGCGCGGGTCGATTCGCGGTAAGCCTCCACCAGCTGATTAAAAGTGACGTTACGGTAGGCAGGATCGTTGACATCGGGTGAGATCGAGCAGGTGCGGTTGGTCGGGCCGAGCACACCCGCAACATAACGCGGACGATCCGGCGTTTTCGCCGTCCACGCATCGGCGCAGGCTCGCGCCAGGCGGGCCGCTTCAAAATTGATCTCCGCCGATAAACGTTCCATCTGGTAGTCCGCCATCGCAATCGACGTGGCGTTAAAGGTGTTGGTTTCGAGGATATCCGCACCCGCCGCCAGATAGGCGTCGTGGATCTCGCGGATCACCGCCGGTTTACTCAGCACCAGCAGATCGTTATTGCCTTTGAGATCGCAGGACCAGTCAGCAAAACGGCTGCCGCGATAATCCTCTTCTTCCAGCTTATAGCTCTGGATCATGGTGCCCATACCACCATCCAGCACCATAATGCGTTGTGCGAGCTGCTGTTTTAACGCGTCGATTTTATTGCTCACTGTTGCCCCATTCACGTCAGTCTGCTGGCGGAAAAGCCCGTTTTTCATTCTGGCACAAGCTGGTCAGGCGACAAAGTAACCTCGACTGAGAGATTTTCAGGTCACGGCTGTACAGGTCTGACCAGAAAACCAGCGTTTGCAAAGCGCGTGATTAAAACGAAAATGATTTCCACAATGCAAAAGGAGAAACAATGATGGCAACGCCGGTTCCTGTTAAGCGCGGCAAGAAACCCCGTGGCACCCCTGTCGCCGCACCCGCGGGAGGTCAGGTGCAATCGCTGACCCGCGGCCTGACGCTGCTGGAGCTGATTGCTGACTCACATGGCAGCGTAGCGCTGACCGAGCTGGCTCAGCAGGCGGGTTTGCCTAACTCCACCACGCATCGCCTGCTCAGCACCATGCAGCAGCAGGGTTTTGTCCGGCAGGTGGGCGATCTCGGGCTGTGGACGATCGGCGCACACGCCTTCGTGGTCGGCAGCAGTTTCCTGCAGAGCCGTAACCTGCTGGCGCTGGTACACCCGGTGCTGCGTAGCCTGATGGAGCAGTCCGGTGAAACGGTGAATCTGGCGGTGCTGGATCTCAGCGATCACCAGGCGGTGATCATTGATCAGGTGCAGTGTACCCAGCTGATGCGAATGTCCGCGCCGATTGGCGGCAAGCTGCCGATGCATGCGTCTGGCGCAGGCAAAGCGTTTCTGGCCCATCTGGGCGATGAGCAGGTCACCGCCCTGCTGCATCAGAAAGGATTGCATTACTACACGCCGAAAACCCTGATGTCGCCGCAGAGTCTGAAAGAGAATCTGGCGCTGGTGCGCAAAGCGGGCTTCTCATTTGATGATGAAGAGCATGCGCTTGGACTACGCTGTGTCGCCGCGCCAATCTATGACGAACATGGCGAGGCGTTTGCCGCGCTCTCCATCTCCGGCCCCATCGCCCGCATGACTGACGATCGGATTACTGAATTAGGTGCACTGGTCATCCGCGAAGCGCGCCAGGTTACGCTGGCGTACAGCGGTCGTTAACTTTATCTGCGCCGTAGCAGACGCTGAAACGCTGCGTCTGCCGCCAGGCGATCACCTCTTCCACATGACCCTGGGCGATGCGCTGCTGCTGCGCGCGCCACCAGCGGGCGTCGAATATCTCCGGATGCAGTTGCAACAGCAATGCGCCGGTAGCGGCTTCACTGCATAACGCATAGCGGAAGGTTTCCGGGAAGACATCGTCCGGCCCGACGCTGTACCAGGGCTCGGCGCTGAGTTCATCCTCCTCATAGCGCGCCGCGGGCACATCCCGGAAGTGCAGCTCCTGCATCGGGCGAATCTCATCGTAATCGTAAAAAATCACCCGGCCATGGCGCGTGATGCCGAAGTTTTTAAACAGCATGTCTCCGGGAAAGATATTGGCCGCCGCCAGCTGTCGGATGGCATTGCCATACTCTTCAATCGCGTGACGTCGCTCTGCGGCATTCGCCTGGGCCAGGTAGAGATTAAGCGGCTGCATACGGCGCTCCAGCCACAGGTGACGAATAATCAGGCGATCGCCTTCGATATGCAGCTTCTCAGCCACGCAGGCGTGGAGTTCTGCCAGCAGCGCCGGTGAGATGCGCGACAGCGGCAGCGCAAACTGCTCGAACTCCTGCGTATCCGCCATACGTCCCACGCGATCGTGCTCTTTGACCTGCTGATAACATGCGCGGACCTGCGCTTCCGTCACCTCTTTTTGCGGCGCGAAGCGATCCCTGATGACCTTGAACACCCAGTCAAAGCCCGGCAGCGTGAAGACCAGCATCACCATGCCGCGCACGCCGGGTGCGATCTCAAAGGCCGTCTTATTTTCTGCCAGCGCCTGAAGATACTCGCGATAGCTCTCGGTTTTACCGTGCATCTGGCAGCCAATCGCCATATAGCGCTCCGCCAGGGTTTTGCCAGGCAGAATCGGTTGCAGCCAGGCGACCAGCGCCGCAGGCACCGGCGCATAAACCATGAAATAGGCGCGGGCAAAACCAAAGACAATGCTGGCGTCATTCACATCGGTCAGACAGGTGTCGATCCACAGTTCGCCCGTTTCACTGCGCTGGATCGGCAGCAGACAGGGCAAGATGCCTTCCGGCAGATGCAGGCGCGCCACCAGCCAGGCGGTTTTGTTACGATAGAAGAGTTCACTGTTAACCTCGAGCCAGCCCTGGTTCAGCCGGGGAAAATGCGACTGCAGGTGGCGGACAATCCAGCCGACGTCGCGAGCGCGCTGCTGCCACGGCAACGTCAGCGGTAAATCGCTCAACACCTGATCTACCAGTGCCAGCCAGCCCCGCTCCGGCTGATAACGGCGCGATAACGGGCGCAAAGGTGTGACCGGTGCGGTCAGGGATTGAGAGCTGAAGATAAACAGCCGGTCCGGCTGCAGATCGGCATGTCCATGTAACCGGCAGTAGACAGAATTAAAGAAGCTTTCGGCAATTTCATGCCGTGGATAGCCGGGCAGCAGGCTTTGATAGTGGTCCTTAACCCGCAGCCAGAACATCTCATCCCAGCTGGCCGCACCGTTCAGCACCCGCAGTTGATCGGCAACCAGGCTGACGTGATGGTCATAGAGATGAATACGGGCCTTCATGGCATGCTGCACCGCCTGCCATTCCGCCTGCTCAAACCGCTGCTGCGCGCCAGCAGTGATGTCGAGAAAGCGACCATACTGTGCATCAAAACCCTGCAGGATAGTGTGGGCGATCAATGATTCGCGTGGCGGCATAATCAGCTCCGGTAAACGCCCGCCCACGGTTTTCGGACGGGGAATCAGTCAGAGGAAAAGGGTCAGAACTGATGCTCTTCGGTCGAACCGGTGAGCGCGGTGACCGAGGACTTACCGCCCTGAATGATATTGGTTACCTGATCAAAATAGCCGGTGCCCACCTCCTGCTGATGCGATGAGAAACTGTAACCGCGATCGCGGGCAGCGAACTCAGGCTGCTGAACCTTTTCAACATAGTGACGCATCCCTTCGCCCTGGGCGTAGGCGTGGGCCAGATCAAACATGTTGAACCACATGCTGTGGATGCCCGCCAGCGTGATGAACTGGAAGCGATAGCCCATGTCGCTGAGCGCCTGCTGAAACTTCGCGATGGTGCGGTCGTCGAGGTTCTTCTTCCAGTTGAACGACGGTGAACAGTTGTAGGCCAGCAGCTTGCCGGGGAAACGCGCATGAATGGCGTCGGCAAAGCGCTGCGCCATCGCCAGATCCGGCGTTGAGGTTTCACACCACAGGATGTCAGCATAAGGTGCATAGGCCAGCCCGCGACTGATCGCCTGTTCAATGCCGGCGTGGGTGCGGAAGAAGCCTTCTGCCGTCCGGTCGCCCTGGATAAAGGGACGATCGTATTCATCGCAGTCTGATGTAATCAGGTCAGCGGCGTCGGCATCAGTTCGTGCCAGCAGCACGGTTGGCACGCCCATCACATCGGCAGCCAGCCGTGCCGCTACCAGTTTCTGAATGGCTTCCTGAGTCGGTACCAGAACTTTGCCGCCCATGTGACCGCATTTTTTTACCGCCGCCAGCTGATCTTCAAAGTGGACCGCCGCCGCGCCCGCCTGAATCATCGCCTTCATCAGCTCATACGCATTCAGCACGCCGCCAAAACCAGCTTCAGCATCGGCCACAATCGGCAGGAAGAAATCGGTGTGCCGGCTGTCCCCCGCTTCAATGCCGCTGGACCACTGAATCTGATCGGCGCGCTGAAAGGTCTGATTAATGCGCGTCACCACTTCCGGCACCGAGTTCACCGGGTAGAGCGACTGATCGGGATACATCTGGCCCGCCACATTGGCATCCGCCGCTACCTGCCAGCCAGAAAGATAGATCGCTTCGATGCCCGCTTTGGCCTGCTGCAGTGCCTGCCCGCCGCTCAGCGCACCCAGGCTATTGATATACCCTTTCTTTGCCTCGCCATTCAGCAACGCCCATAATTTTTCCGCACCGCGCTCTGCCAGCGTACAGGCGGGCAGGACCGAGCCGCGCAGATTGACGACCTCTGCTGCGCTGTAAGGGCGGGTAATGCCCTGCCAGCGAGTGGTCTGCCAGAGTTGTTCCAGTTGATCGATCTGTTGAGTACGTGTCATGGCAATAGCTCCTCCGTTCAGGGGATCAGGCGATAGCCTGGCAGGGTAAGAAAAGAAACCAGCTCGCGCTCGGTGGTGATCTGAGCCATCAACTGCGCCGCGTCGTCATAGCGACCGGCGCTGAAGTGGGCTTCGCCCAGCGCGTTTTGCAGCAGATGCAGCTCTTCGTTAAGCCAGCGCAGAAACAGTTCAGCTGTGACCTGCTGGCCGCTGTTCAGCATTTGCTGATGACGAATCCATTGCCAGATTGAGGTGCGTGCGATCTCAGCGGTGGCGGCATCCTCCATCAGTCCGTCAATCGGGACACAGCCGTTACCGCTGATCCACGCCTCAAGGTATTGCAGCGCAACACGGATGTTGGCGCGCATACCGGCTTCGGTGCGCTCACCCTGACAGGGCGCCAGCAGCTGCTCCGCTGTGATCGGCGCATCCTCTTCCCGCATAACCTGCAGCTGGTTTGGCCGGTCGCCCAGCGCAGCGTTGAAGACCGCCATCGCGGTATCTGCCAGACCAGGATGAGCAATCCAGGTGCCGTCATGCCCGTTACCTGCCTCCCGCTGCTTATCTTCCGTCACGCGCTGCAGTACCCAGGCATTGCGCGTGGGATCTTTAGCGGGGATGAGCGCTGACATCCCGCCCATCGCAAAAGCCCCCCGCCGATGACAGGTTTTAATCAGCAGTCGCGAATAAGCGTCCAGGAACGGCTGAGACATGGTGACGGACTGGCGATCCGGCAGCACGCGATCCGCATGCTGTTTCAGGGTTTTGATATAGCTGAAGATGTAATCCCAGCGGCCACAGTTGAGGCCAACAATGTGATCGCGCAGATTCCACAGGATCTCATCCATCTGAAACACGGCGGGTAAGGTTTCGATCAGGACAGTGGCTTTGATCGTGCCACGCGGCAGATCGAACTGATCCTCGCTGAAACTGAAGATCTCACGCCACCAGGCGATCTCCTGCCAGCTCTCGGTTTTCGGCAGATAGAAATAAGGCCCGCTGCCTTTGGCCAGTAACGGCCGGACGTTGTGGAAGAAATAGAGCGCGAAATCAAACAGCCCGCCCGGAATTGCCTTCCCCTGCCAGCTGACATGTTTTTCTGACAGATGCAGACCGCGCACCCGGCACATCAGCACCGCAGGGGTAGCGCCGAGCTGATAAATTTTGCCCTTGTCGCTGGTATAACTCAGGGTGCCCTGTACTGCTTCGCGCAGTGTCAGCTGCCCTTTAATCAACGTTGACCACTCCGGAGACAGCGAATCCTCAAAGTCGGCCATAAAGACTTTAACGTTTGAGTTCAGGGCGTTAATCACCATTTTCCGATCGGGTGGGCCGGTGATCTCGACCCGACGATCTTCTAAATCTGCCGGAATAGATTGAATACGCCATTCACTGGCCCTTATGGAAGCCGTTTCCATATCGAAGTCTGGCAGATAGCCCTGGTCATATTGCTGCTGACGCTGCTGGCGAGCCGATAACAGCACTTCGCGTTGCGGTGCAAAGCGTGCGACCAGAGACTCTAAAAAAGAAACAGCCTCGGGCGTTAACAGCTGCTGTTCTGCATGGCTAAAGGGCTGGCTGAAAATCAGGGTATGGCTGATCACTGAGTCTGTCATGCTGGCGTTCTCCTGTATTCAAAGGATCGAAAGCAGCGGATCCACACGGTGTTTATTTTGTGAGCTACAGGATCAGAGCATAAGCATTTATTTTTTTAAATCAAAAACTATTTCCATTTTTAAATATAAATCAACCTATCCTTATGTTTTATCTGCAATAAAACTTTAATCCATTAAAGGAATTGCTTTCATTTAACGTTTTAAAGGCGAAAAAAAACCGTGTTGCTATCGGCTAACACGGTTCAGTTGATCTTCAGACAGGACTATTCCAGCGTTGGGTTCATGTGACGCAGATCGAACGGCGTGATCTGGTAAACGTAGTAGTTGAGCCAGTTCGAGAACAACAGATTGCCGTGACTGCGCCAGGTGGCGCGGGGTGGCAATACCGGATTATCCTGCGGGAAATAGTTATAAGGGACTTCCGGATTCACCCCCGCTTCATAATCGCGATGATACTCACCAGACAACGTCAGGGCATCATATTCCGGGTGCCCGGTAACAAACACCAGACGTTTGTCTTTACTCGCCATCAGATAGGCACCGGTTTGTTCCGATTCAGCAAACAGCTCAAGATCGGTGTAATCCGTAATCAAATGGGTGGGGAAATCAGCATAGCGTGAGTGCGGTGCGAGGAAATTATCATCAAAACCACGGGTCAGTAACGCATGGGGATGCAGTATCTGATGCTCATAGACACCAGACAGTTTGTTATGCCGGGTTTGCTTGGGAATGCCATACAGAATGTTAAGCGCAGCCTGAACCGCCCAACAGACAAACAGGGTTGAGGTGACATGCTCATTTGCCCAGTGCAGAACGCGCTGAATCTGTGGCCAGTAAGCGACATCATTAAAATCAACCAGCCCGAGTGGTGCACCTGTCACGATTAAGCCATCGTAGTTATCATGCTGGATATCTTCAAAATTGCAGTAGAAGTTGTTGAGGTGCTCAGTGGGCGTATTGCGTGACTCGCGGCTGTCGATGCGCAGCAGCTGAATATCGATCTGTAAGGGCGAGTTGGAAAGCAGACGCAGAAACTGATTCTCCGTTTCGATCTTTTTCGGCATCAGATTCAGTATGAGCACTTTAAGCGGGCGGATCTCCTGAACACTGGCGCGCGACGATGTCATCACAAAGACATTTTCGTCACGCAAAAAATTCACTGCCGGTAATTCGTCGGGAACCCTGATTGGCATAACCTGCTCACCTCTTACAACCATATAAACGTTTAGACATCTGGATGCCCAACATTAGCCTGATCGTTGTAAGATGTCGAGGTTTGATGCAGAAAATGAAAATGTTTCAGCTTAACGTGGCAAAGTGCAGACGTAAAAAAGCCCCGCACTTCCGTGCGGGGCTTCTTCACTTATTTGATGCCTGGCAGTTCCCTACTCTCGCATGGGGAGACCCCACACTACCATCG